>JAIUNP010000125.1 GCA_020161975.1 Pseudomonadota bacterium | reverse complement strand
CGACATGACCGCCAAGCCGCTGATGGGCGCGGCGCCGCTGATCGACATCCTGCACGGGCTGACCTTTACCATCCCGAAGGGCGCCGTGGTCGGCATCGTCGGCGAATCCGGTTCCGGCAAGTCGCAGACCGGCCGCGCCATCCTCAAGCTCACGCCCCCCAACGGCAGCGTCACCGCGAAAACGCTGCGCTTCCAGGAGCTCGACCTCGCCGCGGCCAGCGAACGCGACATATGCGGGCCTGCGAGAAAGTGGCTGTAGTCGATGACCCGGATACCTTTGAGCGGAAGTGGCTGGCTCATTTCAAGCCTCCGGCTTTCTGAGGATCATCAGCTTGTGCTCGCCTTGCTGCACGATCTCGCCCTTCTGGTTGATCAGGTCCGAGGCGATGGTGAGGATACCCCAACCAGGCTTTTTGGTCTCGCGCATCGCGCTCACCCGGTATTTGACATGCAAGGTATCGCCGGCGCGGATCGGCAGCTTGAAATCCCAGTTCCAGCCGAGCGAGGCACCGGGTGGAAACTGCATCGTGCCGCGTGTCTTGAGCCCATCCGCCAGGCTGAGGCCGAACAACCCATGCGCGACGATGCCGCCGAAATGGCTTGCCTTGGCAAACTCTTCATCGACATGAACCGGCGTATGATCACCGGTGAGATCGGCATAGGTACGGATCATTTCCTTTGTCACGGTGACAACGGGCGTGATGCCCTCATCGCCAAGCCGGACCTCGTCGTAGTAGAGTTCATGTGCCTTTTTGGGCGGGCTTTTCGCTTCCATGGCTTCTGCTTTCAAAGTTCGGGATGGACGGTGAGGGCCGTTGCGACGGCTGTCCTGCTCGCCGGCAGCAATTCGATGATGAACCCTTCGGGCAACCTCAGCCAGTTTCGGCCACGCGGATCAGCCGTCACGCCCTCGAACGCGTAGGCAAGCGCCATCGCCGCCTCGACATTCTCGCAACGGATGCCCAGATGGTTGACCCGCCCTTCCGTGCCGTCAAAATCCGGTGTTGAGATCAGCTGCATTCCGCCGATCCAGACCTGCTTCGGCGCAGCATCATCACCATCAATCTGTCGGACTTTCCAGCCGAACAGGGCCTCGAAAAAGCGGATATGCCAGCCGATATCGCGGACGCGAAACGCAGCATGTTCGAGATAGGCGCCGGGAGCAGACATTCAGGGCTCTTTCGATTGCGGGACACGCTTTCTTTCAACGCCCTTGATCAGCGCAACGAGCGTGGCATTGACGGGGGTGGCGATGTTGACGCGTGCTCCAGCGCGCACCACCGAACCATTGATGAAATCAATCTCGGTCAGCGCGCCCTTTTCGAGGCTTTGAAGCATCGAGGTCTTGAATTCGGGCGGTAGCCCGGCAGCCGCCTTCACCCATGGCGCGCGCGGATCGTTCGTCTGCAAGGCGATGCCCATGGCTTCAGCCACCGCCATCGCCTCACTGACCGCCGCAATCGCCGTCGCCTCGATCTCCGGAATTGCGTACAGCGCACCATAGGTCAGGCCGGTGATCCCGGCGAGGGCGCCGGTGGCGACATTGACCAGCAGCTTGTCCCACATCGCGCCGACAATATTCGGGCTGATCATGGTTTCCAGTCCGGCGTCGGTCAGGGCTTTTGCAAGCCCGGTGACGCGCGCGCTCATGGTGCCATCCAACTCGCCGATGATGGTTTCCTTGCCCCTCGTGCCGGAAATCACATGCCCCGGCGCGATCATCACGCCACCGGCGTAGGTCTTGCCGGCCAGCACGCGATTCTGGCCGACGACATTGGCCAGTGTCTCTTCCTGTCCAAGCCCGTTCTGAAGCGAGATGACGATGGTTTCAGGCCCGATGATGGGCAGAGCGGAAAGGATTGCGCTTTCGGTGTCGAGCGACTTGACCAGCACGATCACGAGATCGACCGGTGCCATGCCATCCGTTGTGAGCGCCGATTCCAGCCGGACAATACGGTCTACCCCGTCAGTGCGAAGCCTCAGACCATTTTTCTGGATTGCCTCGATATGCGCGCGATTGCGGTTGATCAGCGTGACATCATGACCCGCTTCCGCGAGCGTGCCGCCGATTGCCGACCCCAATGCGCCTGCGCCAAGAATGCAGACCCGCACACCGCGCCTCCCGTCAAATCCACATCTGCCCAGAGGCTAGGCATCGCGTCAGATATTGTCTATGCAATGGGACAAATAGATATCATTGCAAATGGCAATGACATGAACCCACCGTCCCTCGACCTCATCGACATCCGACTGTTGCGGCTTTTTGAAGCGATCCATGACGCCGGCAGCGTCACCCGGGCGGCGGAAGCTCTGGGATTGGCGCAGCCGACCGTGAGCGTCGGCCTTGGCAAGTTGCGTGAGCACTTCAGCGACCCGTTGTTTGTGCGCACGCCTGAGGGGATGCTGCCAACGCCGCTGGCGGATACGCTGATCACGCCGGTCAGGGATGCCCTGCAGGCGCTCAGACAGATCTCCGGCTGGCGGACAGATTTCGATCCGGTTACGGCAACGCGCGTTTTCCGCATCGCGATGACCGATGCGAGCCATATCACGCTGCTGCCGACGATCCTGTCAGAAGTGCGTTCCCTCGCGCCGGGAGTGACCCTGGAGGCCGCGCGGATCGACAACGATCTGCCATTCGCCCTGCAGAACGGCGAGGTTGATCTGGCGCTGGGGCTGATCCCGATGCTCGAAGCCGGCTTTTTTCAGCAAACCCTGTTCGAACAGGACTGGATATGCCTTGCCAACCCGCATCATCCTCGTTTGGGGACACCCCTGACGCTGACAGACTATCAACGGGAAGGTCATATCGGCATTGTTTCCGGCACCGGACAGACCTTGCTGGAAAGGAGTGTCCGCGAACAGGGCATTGACCGCCGGATCGCGCTGCGCCTGCCGGGCTTTCTCGGATTGGCTTCCATCCTTGCCAATAGCGATTTGATCGTGACGCTGCCGCGCCACATCGGGACGACCCTTGCGGAACTTGGCGGACTATCTGTCTACGAATGTCCGTTCCCGATTGAGCGCTTTTCCGTCAAACAGCATTGGCACGGCCGCTATCATCATGATCCTGCCAACCGCTGGCTCCGCGCCCTGTGCGCGCGCCTGTCTCTGGAAGCATGAGCTGTCCTGATCGAACCAAAATGCCCGTTGAGCGCCGGTTCACGAAGGACGTCACACCCTCCAGCTCTCGATCAGCATATCGCGAAAGCGCTGCGCGGCTGGTGAAAGCCGTGCCGTCCGGCGTTCGACAAGCCCGATCGTGCGCTGGATCGGCGGGTTGCCGATCGGTCGCGTGATGATCACCGGATGGTCATCGGGCGGGGTGGCCAGCCGCGGGAGGAGGGATACGCCAAGGCCCTTTTCCACCAGACCGAGCGACGTTGTCAGGTGATTGACCTCATACTGGAAGTCGAGCCGGATGTTCTGCTTGGCAAGCGCGGTTTCAAGGATCGTCCGGTTGCCGCTGGCGCGGCTGACGCCGATCAGCGTCTGACTTTCAAGTTCGCGCCATGACAGGTGGTCGCGCTGCGCCAGCGGATGGTCGCGCCGGCAGGCCAGCACGAACGGGTCATCGATCATCGGCGTGAAGGTCAGATCCGCCTCGCTCGATCCGGCCAGATTAATGCCGAACTCCGCTTCGCCACGGCTGACACTTTGCAGGCCATCATTGCTGGAAAGATCGAGAATTCGGAAGCGGATGCGCGGGTAGAGCGCATTGAATCGCTCGATGGCGCGGGGGAGAAAGTAGAACGTGGCCGTTGGCACGCACGCCAGCGTGATTTGCCCGCTCTGCCGCTCGCCAAGGCCTGCCATTGCCAGCAGGCTGTCTTCGAACTCGCCGAGAAGCCTGCGGGCGAGCGGCGCAAACGTGGCGCCGATCGTGGTCGGCGCCACGCGGCGCGTTGTGCGCTCAAGCAAGGGCGAACCCACCATCTGCTCCAGTGCCTGAATGCGGCGCGACAGCGCAGGCTGCGACATGCCCAGATGCTCTGCCGCCCGGTGAAATCCGCCGAGATCGAGCACGGCCAGAAAAGCTCTGAGATCGTTCAGTTCAAAATTGATGCGCATATCGGATCAATTACTAGATTCATTGCATTTCAAAATCAACGCAAAGATCGATACAGCATTGATCGTGGTTATTGATACATAAATCGGATCAGGTTGACAATGCTCCCTATGACGATCCCTTGCGCCTTGATGCGCGGTGGTACATCGCGTGGCCCTGTATTTCTGGCCTCCGATCTGCCGGAACGGATTGACGAGCGCGATGCCGCGCTGATTGCGGCGCTCGGGGCCGGACACGAGTTGCAGGTCGATGGCATCGGTGGCGGAAACCCGCTCACCAGCAAGGTTGCGATTGTCGGGCCGCCCACCAAGGCAGGTGCGGATGTCGATTATCTGTTTGCTCAGGTGAAGGTGCGCGAGCGGGCTGTCGACACCTCGCCCAACTGCGGCAACATGCTGGCAACCGTCGGCCCGTTCGCGATTGAGCGCGGCCTGGTACCGGCAACCGATGGCATCACCCTGGTCCGGATCCACAACGTCAACACCGGCAAGATCATCGAGGCGCGGATCGACACGCCCAACGGCAAGGTCTGTTACGAGGGCAGCACGCATATCGACGGCGTGCCCGGCACCGCCGCCCCGGTGCGCCTCGCCTTTCTGAATGCCGCAGGCGCCAAGACGGGGAAACTGCTGCCGTCCGGCAAGCCGAGCGAAGAAATCGACGGCATTCCCGTCACCCTGATTGATGCCGCCATGCCGCTGGTCGTGATCCCGGCGTCCGCCATGGGCAAGACGGGCCACGAGACACCGGCCGATCTTGATGCCGACAAAACCTTCATGCGCTGGCTCGAAGTCATCCGGCGCGAGGCCGGTCGCCGGATGGGGCTGGGCGATGTGTCAGGTCTGGTCATCCCGAAGCCGGTGCTGATTGCCGAACCGCAGTTCGGCGGAACATTCTCGGCCCGCTACTTCATGCCGCATGAGTGCCATAAGGCGCTGGCTGTCACCGGCGCTGTCGGCCTTGCGACCGCAGCTGCGACGCAGGGGACTTTAGTCCATGCGCTTAGCGGAATCGCTGCGCCGAGCCGGGTCGTTATCGAGCACCCCTCCGGCAAGCTGGAACTCGGGATCGATCCCGGCGCTGACGGCGCGCCGGTGGTGTCCGTCATCCGCACCGCCCGCCTGATTTTCGACGGCTACCTGCACCTTCCGACGGCACTCGCCGCTTGAGCCAACGCCGCGTGTTGCGCGGCACACCTTGTCCATAAAACTGAACTCTGGAGGATACCTGAATGTCACTCAACCGCCGAACCCTTTGTGCCGGGCTTCTGCTGGCCGCCGCTTCTGGCCCCGCACTCGCGCAGGCCGATTTCCCGAACCGTCCGATCAAGTTGCTGGTGCCTTATGCGGCTGGCGGCGGCACCGATGCGATCGCCCGCCTTGTTGCGCAAGGCGTTGGCGAGCGGCTGGGCAAGTCCATGGTCGTCGAGAACAACGGATCGGCGGGCGGCAATCTCGCCGTATCGCAGGCAGCAGCCGCCGAACCTGATGGATATACCGTTCTGATGGCCAACCAGGGGCCGATGACCGTCAACCCCCACCTCTTCAAGTCAGTGAAGGTCGACCCGCTGACCGCGTTCGATCCTTTGACCCTTATTGCCGCCGCGCCGCTGGTCATGGTGGTGCCCAAGGCCTCGCCCTTCAACTCGTTCAAGGACCTGGTGGATTACGCCAAAGCGAACCCCGGCAAGCTGAACTACGGTTCGGCCGGCAATGGATCGGCCAGCCACGTTGCCGTGCTGCTGTTCAACCATATGGCGGGGTTGCAGATCCAGCACTTGCCCTACGCCGGCGCTGGCCCTGCGCTGAATGATCTTGTCGGTGGTCAGACCCAGATGATGATCACAACGATCCCCTCGGTGATCGGCCTGATCGAGGGCGGCAATCTCAAGGCGCTGGCCGTCACGGGCAAGAAGCCGGTGGAGCAGCTCAAGGGCGTACCGACCATCGCATCCCTCGGATATCCCGATTACGATGCAACCGCCTGGTATGGCTTTGTCGTCCCCAAAGGTACGCCGAAGGAGGTGGCGGACAAATTGCGCGGGGCCATTATCGATTCGATCAAGAGCGACCTCATCAAGGGGCGCCTTGCCTCGGAAGGCGCGGAGCCGATCGGCAGTTCGCCTGAGGAGTTCGCGGCCATGATGAAAGCCGAATCCGCGCGCTGGAAAACGGTCATCGCCGCTTCCGGTTTCAAATTGAACTGAGGGCGGGGACCGATGTTGAAAGCCGCTTCCGTCGCCCTCTGCCTCTTGGTCGCCACAGCGTCGTCTGTGGTTGCCCAGACCCAACAACCGGGCGCCGGAGGCGGCATCGCCAGCACCGTTGCCAACCGCAGCTTCTTCTATGCGGGCGGGCAATATGTCGGTGAGCCCGGCAAGCAGGTCATGGCGGGCCAGATGTATGTCGAACGCCTCGCCCCGCGCGAGGTCCGGCAGCCCTTTCCCATCGTGCTGATCCACGGCGCAGCCCAGACTGCAACGAACTGGATGCAGACCCCCGACGGGCGCAAGGGCTGGGCCGAGTACTTCATCGAGCAGGGATACGTCGTCTACATGGTTGACCAGCCGGCGCGGGGCCGCTCGGTCTGGCATCCGGACATCAATGGCAAGCTGCGCATGTTCACCGTCGAACAGATAGAAACACTGTTCACGGCGTCGCAGACGCTCGGGAAATGGCCGCAGGCCAAGCTTCACACCCAATGGCCGGGAACGGGCAAGAAGGGCGATCCTGTTTTCGATGCGTTTTACGCAACCCAGGTGGAATCGCTGCTCAGCGACGTCGAGACCCAGACGCTTGTGAAGGCAGCGGGCGGCGCAATGCTCGACAGGATCGGACCCGCCATCCTGCTCACGCACTCCCAGGCCGGATTGCTTGGCTGGGTTATTGCGGAAGCGCGGCCCAATCTCGTCAAGGCGATTGTCGCACTGGAGCCGTCCGGTCCGCCGTTCCACAATAACGCCCCGAATGATCCGAAGGCACGCGCCTACGGCATCTCGGATCTGCCGCTGGCCTATGATCCGCCGATTGCCAGCGCCGATGAACTCGTTGTGGAGCGACAGGCCGCACCGGACGGCGAGGGGTTGATCACCTGCACGTTGCAGAAGGGTACGCCCCGCAAGCTCGTGGCACTGTCGAAAATACCGGTTCTGCTCGCGGTTTCGGAATCATCGTACCATGCGCCCTATGACCACTGCACAGCGGCCTACATGAAACAGGCGGGTGTTCCGCTCGAATTCGTCCGGTTGAAGGATCATGGCATCAAGGGCAACGGCCATATGATGATGATTGAAAAGAACAATCTCGAGGTGGCGGGCTTCATGGCCGGCTGGCTCGGCAAGACGATCAAGCCTTGACCCAAGGGGCGGTGCCGTCTGATCTCTGACAGTGAGCGGAATAGCCCCGTGGGGCAGCCGTTCATGGAGGAAGGGCAGCAACCGGCACCGCCCTCTGGCGACCCGAAACCTGGCCCCGCATGAGGGATAGCCCGAGGTCCGGGCCGCGCATCCAGATCGACCCATGTCTCCGTCGCCATTCTCGCCCGAACGTGGCTTGACGACGGTCCTGCCCGGTCGCAGTCTGCCATTATCCGGTCGCGGTGTGCCTACGATGCTGACCGAGGGTGGCTCTGCGGGAGTTCAGGACATGCGATGGACCGGCTTGCTGTGTTTCGGCCTGGTGGCTGTGTTGGAGATGCAGGCACCGACCGCCGCAGCCGAGAGGTTCCAGTCGCGCCCGTTGCCCTTTGATGCCGCAAAGGCGCGCGTTGAGCGGGTAATCCAGGCCAGCACCCCGACCGGCGGCAAGATCATCGGCGGCACCCCGGTCCGGGCAGGGCAGTATCCGTTTCAGGTCTCGCTGCTCCTGGCGGAGACCCCACCCGGCAACGAGGCGAATGGCCACTTCTGCGGCGGCAGCCTCATCGCGGATCGTTGGGTGCTGACGGCGGCTCATTGCGTGGTTTCGCAAGACGATCCCAAATCCACCCAACCGCCGGAGAACATCGATATCTACGCCGGCTCGGTCAATTTTCGCGGAGGTGACCGCATCAAGGTTGCCCGGATCGTGAAGCATGAAAGGTACGATGCCGACCGCATGGAGAACGACTTTGCACTGATCGAACTGGCCCGGCCGGTCCGCACCGACCGGAAGGCCGGAAAGGTCAGGCTGGTCGATGCCGAAAGCGACGCGCGCCTTACGAAATCCGGCACCCGGGCGACCGTTATCGGTTGGGGCACAACGGAAAGCGGAGGCCTCTCGGACAAGCTGTTGCAGGTCCCCATCGCCATGGCCGACAGCGGCCAGTGCAACATCAACATCATCGAAGCGCGGCGCCAGCGCGCGCTTGAAGTGGCCGGCAACCTCACCGACATCATGCGGCTGGATCCATCGCGGCGCAAAATCGTCGAGGATTTCATCATGACCGAGGCGGGCAATGTCATCACCGGCACGATGCTGTGTGCCGGCGTGCCTGATGGCGGCAAGGATTCCTGCCAGGGGGACAGCGGCGGACCCCTGATTGTGCGCGACGGCAACAACGGCTGGGTACAGGTCGGCGTCGTCAGTTGGGGCGACGGCTGCGGTCTTGCGGGCCTTTACGGTGTCTATTCGCGCCTTTCCACGGCGCGCGAATGGATGCGGGAGACGATGAAATGAACCAGATGTCCGCTCTGATCATCGCCATCGCCGCGTGTGGTGTGATAACTGCCGACGTGGCGGTTGCGCAGAAATCGGCGCGGCATGAACGTCTGATGATGCAGGCCGCACCCACGCCATCCCGCAGCGCTCTTGCGCGCAAAAGCTGGGCGCCGGGCGGGGCGACGACGGGCTTCGTCGTCAGCATTGCGAGCCCGGTGAAAGACGGTGGCGACGGCCTGCCGAATCACCGCTGTGCGGGCGTGTTGCTGTCGCGGCAATTTGTGCTCGCTTCCGGCTTTTGCGTGGGCGAGGTCAAGGATGAGGCGGCGCTGGTAAGCCCCGAGACGATTGAGGTCTACACTGGCAACCGGATTGATCCGGCCAGCAAGCCCAAACAGGTGGCCGCAGTCTTCCGCCACCCGACCTATGACCCGCTGACCTACCGCGGCGACATCGCCATCCTGAAGCTGGCCGAACCGCTGAAAGGTCCGGTCAGCACCATTGCGCTGTCCGAGACGCCGGTGAACGCGGTGCGCAGCCTCACCAACGTTGGCTGGATGGTGGATGTCGGCGAGATGCAGGAGACGGTGATGCGCATGGCGATGCCGCCGATCTCGCTGGATCGCTGCGAACTCGTCATGCGTGACCAGCGGCTTTCCCAGGCCCAGGACAATTTCGCCGACCTCGTCGCACGCATGAATGTGCCGCCTGATGTGGCATTGTCGAGCTGGAAGGAACTGTCGAAGGCGATGCCCCGGCTGCTCTCGTCCGACATGCTCTGTGCGGGCCCGGCGGATGGCGTGCCGTGTGATTACGACAACGGTTCGTTGCTGCTTGCGCCTGCATCCGGCGGCGGCGAGGAACTGGTGGGCGTATTCACCAGCCTCGAAGCCTGCGAGGTACCCGGCATTCCGGCAGTCTATACGCGGGTCGCACCCTTCGCCAACTGGATCAGGGAGACGATGCGGAAATGAAAACGGCGCTCATCTTCTCCACGCTGATAATCGGGCTCGCGACCGCACCGGCGTCGGCGCAGTCGCGTCTTGCGCCCTATGATGCGGCGGCGGCCCGCATGGCGACCCAGCAACCGGACCGGCCCGGACAGCGTATTGTCGGCGGTATGCAGGCGATTCCCGGCTCCTATCCGTTTCAGGTTGCGCTTGTGGTCGCCGATACGCCGGAGGGGCAGGAATTTGCAGGTTTCTTCTGTGGTGGCACGCGCATTGGCGAACGGCACATTCTCACGGCGGCCCACTGCTTTCAGAGTAAGGACGGCGGCGACAACGTGCTGGCGAGCGACGTCAATGTCTATCTGGGCCAGACGAATTTTCGCGGTGGTGAGCGCATTCCCGTCAAGTCACTGACGCGGCATCCGCAATGGAATGCGATCTCTCTCGCCAATGACATCGCTGTTCTGGAACTCGACCGTGCGCCGGCTCCCGAAACGCGTTCGACGATCATCCAGATGGCGCCTGCCGCCACGCCGGAAAGCACAGCGCCGCGTCCAACGGTCGGGGTGCGTGTCATCGGCTGGGGCGCACTCGATCAGGGCGGTCCGAGCAGCCGCGTGTTGCGAGAGGTGCCGCTGATGTTGGTGGACCACGGCGCCTGTCTTGCAGACCATACGAG
>JAIUNP010000124.1 GCA_020161975.1 Pseudomonadota bacterium | reverse complement strand
TCCTTGGTGACGGTGGGGGCGCCGAAGCTCTTCTCGAGCACCGCGTTGCGGCCCTTGGGACCCAGCGTCGCCTTGACGGCGTTCGCCAGGATGTTCACGCCGCGCAGCATGCGGGTGCGGGCGTCATCGCTGAAACGTACTTCTTTGGCAGCCATGTGAATTCAACCTCTAGCTAATTTGCTCTGTTCTGCAATCGAAAACGAGGCGCGGCGCCTTGGATTCGTCGCTCCCGCACGCTGACGGGGACGACGCGGTGCGCCGCAGCGCGTCACTTCTCGATCACGGCCATGACGTCTTCCTCGCGCATCACGAGGAGCTCTTCGCCGTCCACCTTCACTTCGGTGCCGCTGTACTTGCCGAAGAGGATGTTGTCGCCGACCTTCACGTCGAGCTTGCGGGCCTGCTCCTCGAACAGCAGCAGCCCGTCGGGGTTCTTGAGCCCCTCGAGCGAGCCCTCTTTCAGCTGAATGACCTTCACGAAGCCTGGCTGCCTTGGTTCATTTCAAGCGGTTCATGGTTTGGAGGCGAGCCCTTGGTCACCAAGATCTGGCGGCAATTCTCCAACTCCTCCAACTTCGTCATGTCCGACTCAAGCGCCAAAAGCCTAAGGCCGGGCCAGCTTTTGAACGGGGCAGTCCTCAACCAGAAGCGCTGGGTGGTGACGCCTGCAACAGGGCAATGATGAAGTGGAAGTCTGCGATCCTAATATCAGCTGCCCTGATGGTGGGTGGCTGCGCTGCGGAATCAGATGGAGTAGACCAGCAGGCCATCAAGGAGCACTCGAGCAATGTTGCAGCCCTGGCCGCCAAATCAGGAGGAGACTGGAACAAACTGAGTGAAGTGGAGAAGCGCATGGTCCTTGACAAGACAAATGGGGATGAAGCCCAGGCGCAAAAGCTCATCGCCATCAGCCTGGAAGGCTCGGTGGGCTGAACGAAACGCGCGCCGCGCTGTGTCAATTTCTTCGCCGTGCGGCTTTGAAGCCCGGCGCATGTCAGGATACAAAGAATGCTCGAGATCAAGAATCTGCATGTTTCCGTCGACGATAAGAAGATCCTCAATGGACTTTCCCTGCATGTGAAGGCCGGCGAAGTCGCCGCCATCATGGGACCGAACGGATCGGGCAAGTCGACGCTGTCCTACATCCTCGCCGGCCGCGACGATTATGAGGTGACCGAAGGCGAGATCCTCTACAACGGCGAGTCGATCCTGGAGATGGATCCTGCCGAGCGCGCCGCCAAGGGCATCTTTCTGGCCTTCCAGTATCCGATGGAGATACCGGGTGTTGCCACCATGGAGTTCCTCAAGGTCGCGATGAACTCGCAGCGCAAGGCGCGCGGCGAAGACCCGCTGAAGATCCCAGACTTCCTCAAGCGCGTGAAGGAAGCTGCCGCCTCGCTCGACATGGACATCAACATGCTCAAGCGTCCGGTCAATGTCGGCTTCTCCGGCGGCGAGAAGAAGCGCGCCGAAATCCTGCAGATGAAGCTGCTCGAACCACAGCTCTGCGTGCTCGACGAAACCGATTCCGGCCTCGACATCGACGCGCTCAAGATCGTCTCCGACGGCGTCAACGCGCTGCGCTCGCCCGACCGCGCGGTCGTCGTCATCACCCACTACCAGCGCCTGCTCGACCACATCGTTCCCGACACCGTCCATGTCCTCTACAAGGGCCAGGTCATCAAGTCGGGCGACAAGTCGCTGGCGCTCGAACTCGAAGAGAACGGCTACGCCGGGATCATCGAAGAGGCGGCTTGAGGTGTCGACCATGAACATGCGTGCTGAAATCCAGCGTACCCCCGCGGAGGCGGCGCTGGTCGACGCCTTCGGCGAGCGGCTGTCGCTGCTGCCCGGCGATGGCGCCGTCATGGTCAAGCGCGACGACGCCATCGAGCAGGTCAAGAACGGTCTGCCGACGCGTCGCGTCGAGGCCTGGCACTACACCGACCTGCGCCGCCTGATGGCCAGCGTTCCCGACTTCGACGCCAGCGCCAAGGCCAAGCCGGTCGCGCCGCTGCTCGAAGGCTCGACCGTGCTGTCGCTCGCCAATGGCGTGTCGCAGCCTGTTTCCGGCATCGACGGGGTGACCTTCCAGCGCTTGGCAGACAAGCTCACCGACGGCAGCTATGCCCCGGCGCTCGTCACCTATGGAAACGACGATACCATCGGCGCCATCAACACCGCTTTCGTCGCCGACGGCTACTTCGTCGACATCGAGGCCGGCAGCCAGCTGGACAAGCCCATCGAGCTGCAGAACCTCCAGGCCGGCGGCCAGAGCCATGTGCGCCTGCCGGTGCGCGTCGGCGCCGGTGCCAAGGCGACGATCGTCGAACGCCAGACGGGCGAGGGCGCTGGCCTTGTCAGCTCCGTCAGCCAGCTCCTGCTCGGCGACGACGCCGAGGTGTTGTGGCTGATCGTCCAGGACCAGCCGGAGACGGCGACCCATCTCGCCCAGTTCAAGGCCGAGCTCGGCAAGAACGCCAAGCTGACGCTGTTCGTGATGAATGCCGGCGGCAAGCTCGTCCGCCAGGAAGTCATCGTCAAGGCGGCAGGCGAAGGCGCCGATTTCAAGCTGCGGGGCGTCAACCTGCTCGCCGGCGACAGCCACGTCGACGTCACCATGGTGCTCGACCATGCCGTGCCGCACACCTCCTCGACCGAGGTGGTGCGCAACGTGGTCACCGGCCGTGCCAAGGGCGTGTTCCAGGGCCGCATCAACGTGCACCAGGTCGCCCAGAAGACCGACGCCCGCATGGCCTGCAACACGCTGTTGCTGTCCGACGACGGCGAGTTCTCGACCAAGCCGGAGCTGGAGATTTTCGCCGACGACGTCGCCTGCGGCCATGGCGCCACCGTCACCGAGATCGACCACAACCATCTGTTCTACCTGATGGCGCGCGGCATCGACGAGAAGTCGGCCCGTGGCCTTCTGATCCGCGCCTTCCTGGCCGAGGTCATCGAGGAGCTCGAGGACGAAAGCGTCGTCGATCCGCTGGAAGAGCTGCTGAGCAACTGGTTTGCGACGCACGGGTAATGGCTGAGGGGTGCGCTTGGGCGTACCCTCAACCGGCCTCGCTCCGCTCGGCTACCTTCTCCGACAAGGGGAGAAGGAAATGCGCCTGACCTTCTCCCTTGTAGGAGAAGGTCGATTGGCGCGAAGCGCCGAGACGGATGAGGGGTGTTGGAAGAAACGTGGCTTAGAGTAGACGCGATGGACAAGAAAGTCGAAGCCAGCACCTACGATGTCGAGGCGATCCGCCGCGACTTCCCGATCCTGTCGCGCGAGGTCTACGGCAAGCCGCTGGTCTATCTCGACAATGGCGCCTCGGCCCAGAAGCCGCAGGTTGTCATCGACACCATCGCCAACGCCTATTCGAATGAATACGCCAACGTCCACCGCGGCCTGCATTACCTCTCCAATGCCGCGACCGACGCCTATGAGAAGGCGCGCGAGAGCGTGCGCCGCTTCCTCAATGCGCCCAACGTCGACCAGATCGTTTTCACCTCCAACGCCACCTCGGCGATCAACACCGTCGCTTATGGCTACGGCATGCCGAACATCGGCGAGGGCGACGAGATCGTGCTGTCGATCATGGAGCACCACTCCAACATCGTGCCGTGGCATTTCATCAGGGAACGCCAGGGCGCAAAGCTTGTCTGGGTGCCGGTCGACGACCTCGGCGCCTTCCACATCGAGGAATTCGAGAAGCGCCTGACCGACCGGACCAAGCTGGTCGCGATCACGCATATGTCGAACGCGCTGGGCACGGTGACCCCGATCAAGGAAATCTGCCGCATAGCGCATGCGCGCGGCATTCCCGTTCTGGTCGACGGCAGCCAGAGCGCTGTCCACATGCCCATCGATGTGCAGGACCTCGACTGCGACTTCTTCGTCATGACCGGGCACAAGCTCTACGGTCCGTCAGGCATCGGCGTGCTCTACGGCAAGCGCGAGCTGCTCGAGCGTATGCGCCCGTTCCATGGCGGCGGCGAGATGATCGTCGAGGTGACCGAGGACATCGTCACCTACAACGAGCCGCCGCACCGCTTCGAGGCCGGCACGCCGCCGATCGTCCAGGCGATTGGCCTGGGCGCAGCGCTCGACTACATCGACGGCATCGGCCGCGAGCGCATCGCAGCGCATGAGGCGATGCTGCGCGACTACGCCCATGAGCGGCTGCGCTCCATCAATTCGCTGCGCATCTTCGGCGACGCGCCCGGCAAGGGCGCCATCGTCTCGTTCGAGCTGCAGGGCATCCACGCCCATGACGTGTCGATGGTCATCGACCGCCAGGGTGTCGCCGTGCGCGCCGGCACCCACTGCGCCCAGCCGCTGTTGAAACGCTTCGGCGTCACCTCCACATGCAGGGCGTCCTTTGGCATGTACAACACCAGGGCCGAAGTCGATGTCCTGGTCGAGGCGCTTGAAAAAGCGCGCAAATTCTTCGGGTGAGCACCATGGAAGACGTTATCGCCGCGACCACTGAAGAGACCGTGCCCGAAACCGGCGGCAACGGTGTCATGTCGGCCTCGACCATCCCTGCCGACGAACTGGCGCGCCTGACCGACGATATCATCTCGGCGCTGAAGACGGTCTATGACCCGGAAATCCCCGCCGACATCTACGAGCTCGGCCTCGTCTACAAGATCGACATCGAGGACGATCGCACCGTCAAAATCGACATGACGCTGACCGCCCCCGGCTGCCCGGTCGCCGGCGAGATGCCCGGCTGGGTGCAGAACGCCGTCGGCACCGTCGAAGGCGTGTCGGGTGTCGAAGTCAACATGACCTTCGACCCGCCATGGACGCCTGACCGCATGTCGGAAGAGGCACAGGTCGCGGTGGGGTGGTATTGAGCCATCGACGGTGGTGCTTGCATGCACATGCAATCTTCACCATCTTAGCTCTGTAATGGAACATTCCCCGGGCCTTTAACCCGGCGACGAATGGAGACTGAAATGGGACGCTTCGCCGTCATCTCAATGACCGACCGGGCCGCCGAGCGCGTGCGCGAGATCATGGCCACCCGTGAGAATGCCCAAGGTATCCGCTTGGGCATCAAGAAGGGCGGCTGCGCCGGCATGGAATATACGGTCGATCTGGTGACCGAGCCGAACCCCAAGGACGACCACATCGAGCGCGACGGCGCCCATGTCTATGTCGCCCCGGAAGCGGCGCTGTTCCTGTTCGGCACGCAGATGGATTTCGAGACCACGACCCTGCGTACCGGCTTCACCTTCAACAACCCGAACCAGAGCTCGGCCTGCGGCTGCGGCGAATCCGTCGAGTTGAAGCCCGCCGACCTCAAGGCGCTCGCCGAGGCGCGCGCGCAGGCCTGATCCCACAGCATAAGTTCAAAGGCATGGGCCGATGAGTGACGACGCCATCCGTGAGACCTTCTCAGGGCTTGGCGACGTCACCATCCGAAAGATGTTTGGCGGCAAGGGCATCTATCACGACGGCCAGATCGTCGCCGTTGAGGTGCGCGGTGAAATCTTGCTCAAGGCCGATGCGGTGAGCGCGCCCGATTTCGAGGCAGCCGGCGCGACACGCTGGACCGATGCCGGCGGCCGGCCGGTCAACATGCCCTACTGGACCATCCCTGAAAGCGCGGTCGATGATCCGGACGAACTGGCCGTGTGGACGCGCAAGGCATATGAAGCCGCGCTGTGCGCCCGGAAATAGCAGGCGCCTCAGAGCGCCCGGGCGATCTTCGCTGCCAGGCGTGCGTTGTTTTCCACCAGCGCGATGTTGGTCTTGAGGCTGGCGCCGTTGGTCAGTTCCAGGATCTTGGCGAGCAGGAACGGCGTAACAGCCTTGCCCGAGATGTTCTGGGCCTCGGCCGCCTTCTGTGCCGCCTCGATGTAGCCGGCCATCTTTTCGGTCGGGATCTCGTCGCTCTCGGGCACGGGGTTGGCTACCAGCAGGCCGCCGTCGAGGCCCAGTGCTGCGCGCGTCGCATGAAGGCGTGCGATCTTCTCGGGCGCATCGAGGCGCAGCGGTGCGGCATAAGGCGATTTGCGCGACCAGAAAGCCGGCACGATGTCGGAGCCGTAGGCGACAACAGGCACGCCGCGCGTTTCCAGAACTTCCAGCGTCTTTTCGATGTCGAGGATAGCCTTGGCGCCGGCCGAGACCACGATCACGGGCGTGCGCGCCAGCTCGTCCAGGTCGGCCGATATGTCGAAGCTTTTCTCCGCGCCCTTGTGGACGCCGCCGATGCCGCCTGTCGCGAACACCTTGATGCCGGCGAGATGGGCCGCGATCATCGTCGCCGCCACCGTCGTGCCGCCGGTGCGGCCTTCGGCGACCGCATAGGCGATGTCGGCGCGCGACAGTTTCATCGCGCCGCCGGTCATGGCGAGCGATTCGCGTTCGCCATCCGACAGGCCGATCTTGATGCGGCCGTTGATGACGGCGATCGTCGCGGGAACCGCGCCTTCGTCCGAGATGATCTTCTCGACATTCGCCGCCATCGCCGAATTGTCGGGATAGGGCATGCCGTGGGTGATGATGGTGCTCTCGAGCGCGACCACGGGCTTGCCGGCGGCAAGGGCAGCGGCAACAGGCGCGTGGACGTCGATGAAGGGGCGGGCGGTTTCGGGTGTCATCTTGATCTCCATGGGCGGCCTCATGCCATTTCCTTGGCTTGCGGCACAAGGGCCAGCATCTCTGCGAAGGCCTGTTGGTCGAGTTCCGGTACAGCGGAAGCGGTCTCGATGGCGAGCACGGCGGCTGCAATGCCTTCGCGCAGCGCGCGTTCCAGCGTAAGCCCGCGCATCAGCGCTGCGGTCGTGGCGCCTGCCAGCGCGTCGCCCGCACCTGTCACGTCGACGATCCGGCGCGGGGCGGGGGGCGCAACCTCGATCAACCCTGACGTGTCATAGGCGAAGACTCCGCTGCCACCGGCCGTGACGACGCCGCGCTTGAGCCCGGCGGCCCGCAGTCCGCGCATGAATTCGGCCGGCGAGGAATCGGTGGTGATGCCTGCCAGCACAGCCGCCTCGCGCCGGTTCATGTAGAGGCAGGAGAGCTTGCCGAGGATCGGCACCAACCGCACCGCCTTGGCCGGCGAAATGGCAATCGCAAACAGCGGCCTGTCGGCAATCTCTCCAAGCTTGGTCAGTGCCGCTTCGGGCAGGTTGGCGTCGCACAGAACTGCGTCTGCCGCAGTTATCGCCTCGCGTGCCTTGGCGCGTCGCATCTGCTTGGCGAAGGCGAGTTCATAGAGTCCCATGTCGGCCAGCGCCGCCACAACGTCGCCGTCGCGGTCGAGCAGCGCCGTGTAGCTCGGCGTCGCCCTGTCCAGGAATACGGCCGACAGGTCCTCGATGCCGTTCGCTGCGATCTCGGAGGCCACCGCTTCGCCTGCAGCGTCGCCGCCGCGCACCGACATCAGCGCACCGCGCGTGCCCCGGCGTACCGCACCGCGCAGCGCGTTGAAGGCGCCGCCGCCGACCTCTTCGCTCATCGCGCCGGGGATCGAGGCGCCCGGCACGAAGGGCGCCGTCATGCGTCCCCTGCGGTCGACATGCGCGCCGCCGATGGCGAGGATCATGGGTGATGTCATCAATGATATGTCCGGTCGGATTTCGAAGCGGCGAACTTAGTGCGCCGGGAGGTTGGCAGCAACCACGGCGAATCGCCTTCGCGGCCATTTGCTGGAGTTCGTCGCTTCGCTCGCGTGCGACATCGGATCACGCATGTGTGTGAAACGAAAAAAGAACACTAGGCCGAATTATCTTTCGTTTCAATCGGTTGGGTGCTCTTGCCAAATAAGAACAAAACAGATACAAATTTATATCGGTACCGGATCTGCCGGCCTTCATTGACGACCACGGGGTGATGTATCATGGCTCAGAATTCATTGCGGCTCGTAGAGGATAATTCGGTGGACAAATCTAAGGCTCTGGACGCGGCGCTGTCGCAGATCGAACGCGCCTTCGGCAAGGGCTCGATCATGCGCCTGGGTGCCAATGAGCAGGTTGTCGAGATCGGTACGGTCTCCACCGGCTCGCTCGGCCTCGACATCGCACTTGGCGTCGGCGGCCTGCCGCGCGGACGTATCATCGAGATCTACGGGCCGGAAAGCTCGGGTAAGACGACGCTTGCCTTGCACACGATCGCCGAGGCCCAGAAGAAGGGTGGCATCTGCGCCTTCGTCGACGCCGAACATGCGCTCGATCCGGTCTATGCCCGCAAGCTTGGGGTCGATCTCGAAAACCTGCTGATCTCGCAGCCCGACACCGGCGAACAGGCACTCGAAATCTGCGACACGCTGGTGCGCTCGGGCGCCATCGACGTGCTGGTCGTCGACTCCGTCGCCGCACTCACCCCGCGCGCTGAAATCGAAGGCGAGATGGGTGAGTCGCTGCCGGGCCTCCAGGCCCGCCTGATGAGCCAGGCGCTGCGCAAGCTGACCGCCTCGATCTCGCGTTCCAACACCATGGTCATCTTCATCAACCAGATCCGCATGAAGATCGGCGTCATGTATGGTTCGCCTGAGACGACGACGGGCGGCAATGCACTGAAATTCTACGCATCCGTGCGCCTCGACATTCGCCGCATCGGCTCGGTCAAGGATCGTGATGAGGTGACCGGCAACCAGACCCGCGTGAAGGTGGTCAAGAACAAGGTGGCACCGCCCTTCAAGCAGGTCGAGTTCGACATCATGTATGGCGAGGGCGTGTCCAAGACCGGCGAGTTGATCGACCTCGGCGTCAAGGCCGGCGTGGTCGAGAAGTCGGGCGCCTGGTTCTCCTACGACGGCGACCGGATCGGGCAGGGGCGCGAAAACGCGCGCAACTACCTCAAGGAACATCCGGAAGTCGCCGACGCGATCGAAAAGGCCATCCGCGCCAATTCGGGTCTCGTCGCCACCGCGATGATGGTGGAATCGGGCGGCGGGGATAATTGATCCAAGCCGCCGGTTCGCCGGCGCAGACTTCCAGTTTCCGATGAATTTGGCCCCGCACGTCCCCTGATCTTTCCGATCCCGGGGGACGGTCCGGGCCCCATACCGGGTCGGCCGGGCGGTAAATCCCATGTGGTGCGCCCCGCCGGCCCGGTTTTCGTTTATGCGCCGGGGGTTAGGCCCCGCCTCGGGGGTTTGACGGGGGCGGGTGCGACCGTTAAATGTGGCGGTCCCGCAGCTATTCCGAGTGCCGCCGCCCCATGACCTCCGCCAGCGACGTCCGCAAAACCTTCCTCGATTATTACGCGAAGAACGGCCACCAGGTGGTCGCGTCCTCGCCGCTGGTGCCGCGCAACGATCCGACGTTGATGTTCACCAACGCGGGCATGGTGCAGTTCAAGAACGTGTTCACGGGGGCGGAAAAGCGTGCCTATTCCACGGCCGCGACCTCGCAGAAATGCGTGCGCGCCGGCGGCAAGCACAACGATCTCGAAAACGTCGGCTACACCGCGCGCCATCACACGTTCTTCGAGATGTTGGGGAATTTCTCCTTCGGCGATTATTTCAAGGAACGCGCGATCGAACTCGCGTGGAACCTGATCACCAAGGAATACGGGCTGCCCAAGGACAAGCTGCTCGTCACCGTCTATCACACCGACGACGAAGCGGCCGGCCATTGGCGCAAGATCGCCGGGCTGCCGGACGACAAGATCATCCGCATCCCGACATCGGACAATTTCTGGGCGATGGGCGATACGGGCCCCTGCGGGCCTTGCTCGGAAATCTTCTTCGACCACGGCGACAAAATCCCGGGCGGCCCGCCGGGCTCGGCCGACGCCGACGGCGACCGCTTCATCGAGATTTGGAATCTCGTGTTCATGCAGTTCGAGCAGCGCGGCCCCGGCGACCGGGTGGCGCTGCCCAAGCCCTCGATCGACACGGGCATGGGGCTCGAGCGCATCACGGCCGTGCTGCAAGGCAAGCACGACAATTACGACATCGACCTGATGCGCCGGATCATCGAAGCCTCGGCCGCCGCGTCGAACGTCGCGGCCGACGGCGCGCATGCGGTGTCGCATCGCGTGATCGCCGACCATCTGCGCTCGGCCTGCTTCCTGATCGCGGACGGCGTGCTGCCGTCCAACGAAGGCCGCGGCTATGTGCTGCGCCGGATCATGCGCCGCGCGATGCGCCATGCGCATATCATCGGCTGCAAAGACCCGCTGATGTTCCGCCTCGTGCCCACGCTCGCGGATCTGATGGGCCAAGCCTATCCCGAATTGCTGCGCGCCCAAGCGCTGATCACCGAAACGCTGAAGCTGGAGGAGACGCGCTTCAAGGCCACGCTCGATCGCGGCTTGAAGCTGCTCGACGAAAGCACGTCGGGTCTGACGAAGGGCGGGTCGCTGGCGGGCGACGTGGCGTTCAAGCTTTACGACACTT
>JAIUNP010000123.1 GCA_020161975.1 Pseudomonadota bacterium | reverse complement strand
GCGTTTGAAGTGCCTTTGGCGCCCCGCGCTGTGGAAATCCTGAAGCGCGTTGCGGAGCTGCGCCTCAGTGACGACCCTGATCAGATGATTTTTCCCGGATAACTCCTCCGATGCCTATGCCCTCGGCGTCGGTCTGCTTGGCGATGCCATCTACGGCGGAGAGGGTGTGCAGGCGGCCTGGCCGAAAAAGGACAAGCGAATTTCGCTGGCAGAAGGCATCCAGATCCAGAAGCTGCTCAACAAGCGCGGGCTTTATAACGGCAAGTATGATGGGCGGTTCGGCGAGTTGAGCCGTGAAGGGATCACCAAGTTCCAGCTCTCGGCCGGCATGGTTCCGGACGGCTATGCTTCGCCCGCACTTCTCGACCGGCTGAAACGCGGTTCGGCCCCTCGCTAATCGGGGCGCCTCGCCGTATATTCGCCGGATTGCCGGGGCACTCCGGCAGTGGACCTGTCCCGGGGGCGGATGCTTGATGCGCACTGGTTTACGCCTCGTTCTGATCGCCGTGTTCGCCCTGTTGACCGCAGGGCCGCATGTGCTGGCGCAGAATGACAGCGCCTCGGTCTATACCACCACCCGTCCCGGTAAGAATAACCGTGGGCCTCTCGACTGGCTGTTCGGCTCGCGGGCCGCACGACCCGATCCGCGGGCGGCAGATCAGCGGACCCGAACCTATCAGCCCCGTAAACGGACCGCTTCCGCACCACGAACGCCGATTGCACCCGCGCCACTCTACGGACCGCCGATGCCGCCTGACATGGTGCCGCAGCAGGGGGCGCCGCAGGTGGCCGATGAGACACCCCAGGCGCCTGTTGCGCCGCAGCTGGCGCCCGTGTCCGTCGCGGTTGTTGGCGATTCCCTGTCGGTCTTTCTCGCGCAGGGATTGCAGGAGACCTATGCGGACCGCCCCTCGGTGACGTTCGTCAGACGCAATCGGGAATCCTCCGGGCTTGTCCGCGACGATTATTTCGATTGGCCGAAGGCCATGCGCGAGTTGACGGGGAGCGGCGAAAAGCTTGACGCCATCATCATCATGCTCGGCTCCAATGACCGCCAGCAGCTGCGGGACGAGAGCGGCGCGCATGATGTTCTGTCCGAGTATTGGCGCGGTCTCTACACCCAGCGGGTGGATAGCCTGATGGCTCTGGCAAAGGCGCGGAACGTACCGGTTATCTGGGTCGGACTGCCGATCATGCGTTTGGAGCGCTACAGCGTCGATCTTGCCGCCCTCAATGCCATCTACAAGGCACGGGCGGCACAGGCGGGGATCGCCTATGTCGATGTCTGGGAAGCCTTTGCTGGCGATGATGGGCTCTATGCGGTCAACGGTCCGGACGTCGGTGGCGAGATCGTGCGCCTTAGAACGCCGGACGGGGTGCATTTCACCAAGTCTGGTGCGCGGAAGCTTGCCTTTTTCGTCGACAAGGAACTTCAGAAGGTGGTCGCGGCGATCCAGACCCGGCTTCAACCGGAGGTCTTGCCCGGCGCGCCGACCGCCAAGCCAGCGCCTGATGGCGGTGCGCTGGTCATGCTGCCGCCCACGCCGGATTCCCAACCGGCCGGGCGCCGGTCTATCGATTCCATGCTTGGCGTTGCGCTGCCGGATCTGCCGGCGATGCCGACGCTGGCACCGCGGCCGCCGCAGGGTCCCGTCATTGCCCTGACGGCGCCGGTTCGTGCTGCGGGGGGGGCGCTTGCGCGGGACAGCGGCGCGCTGGCGCCGGGTGAGGCCCTGTCCGTTTACCGGCGCGGGCTGCCGCTATCGCCCAAGCCCGGGCGGATTGATGATTTTCGCGTGGTCAGAGACTGACTGGAAGGAGCCGGTGGTTGCGCCACCGGCATCGCCCAACGCTTCATATGTGAACATTTTATTAACAACTCATGCGTTTATTGCATGACTAAAATTACAACATGCGTGTTGTGTATGTTGCGGTGCAGCATATACTTCGGGGCAACGGTATCTGAGTCAGATGCCCAACCTGGAGTACACCAATGTCTGCCACACAGGCCTTTCGCGAATCTGCCCATCGCGGCTTCTTCGCATTAATCGCTGCGGCCTACGGTTTCATCACGGCTGTGATTGCCGATACCCGCGCGCTGCGCGCTCGCCTGGGTTCGCGCTTCAGCGAAGATTCCTGATCGATTTCATGGTATTAAACGAAAAACCGGCGCTGTGAGGCGCCGGTTTTTTTGTTCGGGTCCGTGGCCTTCAGCGCGGCAGGGTGGTTGCGCCCATCAGGTATTCATCGATGGACCGCGCGGCCTGGCGGCCTTCACGGATCGCCCAGACAACCAGCGACTGGCCGCGACGCATGTCGCCGGCAGCAAAGACCTTCTCGACCGAGGTCTTGTAGCTCAGTGTGTTCGCCGCGACGTTCTTGCGCGGATCGGTTTCCAGCCCAAGTTCGCTGATCATGCCTTCGAGCACCGGATGCACGAAGCCCATGGCGAGCAGGACGAGATCCGCCTTGAGCACGAACTCCGAGCCTTCGACCTTCTGCATCTTCTGATCGAGGCGGTGGCAGTGCAGTTCCTTGACGACACCACCTTCGCCGGTCAGCCTGGCTGTGGCGACGGCGAAGTCGCGGTTGGCGCCTTCCTCGTGGCTTGAGGAGGTGCGCAGCTTCAGCGGCCAGTTCGGCCACGTCAGCAGCTTGTTCTCCTTCACCGGCGGCTGCGGCATGATCTCAAGCTGTGTCACCGACAGGGCGCCCTGACGCACGGAGGTGCCGATGCAGTCCGAGCCGGTGTCGCCGCCGCCGATGACGACGACATGCTTGCCGCCGGCGAGGATCGGCTCCACCTGCCCGATCGACTCATCCGAAACGCGGCGGTTCTGCTGGGGTAGGAACTCCATGGCGAAATGGACGCCATCAAGGTTGCGGCCTTCGACCGGCAGGTCGCGCGGGGCCTCGGCGCCGCCGGTCAGCAGCACGGCGTCGTGGCGTGCGACCAATTCGGCTGCGGGGATCGTCCGTCCGATGTGCTGGTTGTAATGGAAAGTGACGCCTTCGGCCTCCATCTGCGCGATGCGGCGGTCGATCAGCGTCTTTTCCATCTTGAAGTCGGGGATGCCGTACCGCAGCAGGCCGCCGGCCTTGGCGTGCTTTTCATAAACGTGGACATCATGACCAGCCCGCGCCAGTTGCTGGGCAGCAGCGAGGCCGGCAGGGCCGGCGCCGACGACGGCAATCGACTTGCCGGTCTTTGCCGGTGCAATTTCCGGCTTCAGCCAGCCGTTCTTCCAGGCGCGGTCGACAATCGCGCATTCGATTGTCTTGATGGTGACCGGGGTGTCCTCGATGTTCAGCGTGCAGGACGCCTCGCAGGGCGCCGGGCAGACGCGTCCGGTGAATTCGGGGAAATTGTTGGTGGAATGAAGGTTGCGCGAGGCTTCCTCCCACTCGCCGCGATAGACGAGATCGTTCCAGTCCGGGATCTGGTTGTTCACCGGGCAGCCGTTATGGCAATAGGGAATGCCGCAATTCATGCAGCGCGAAGCCTGATCCCGCGTCGTTTCCTCCGACAGGGGGATCATGAACTCCTTGTAGTGACGAATGCGGTCCGAAGCCGGCGCATACTTGCGGTCCTGCCGGTCGATTTCAAGAAAGCCTGTAACCTTGCCCATGATGACCTCGGATGCTCAGTGAAGGGTTTCGGGAAGTCCGAGCGCGGTCTGGACGCGGCGGACCCATGCGGTGAGATTGGGGCGGGACGAAAGATCGAACCCGCCTTCGTGTGCAAATTGCGTGTAGGCGACGAGCGAGATGTCGGCGATGGAAAGGGTGCCATTGGCGAGCCACTCACGGTCGGTCAGCGCCTGCTCCATGAAATCGAGCGCCTGTTCCCCGCGTTGAACGCGCAATGCGTCACGGCTTGCCTTCGATCTGCCGAGATAGAACATGTGAAACCGGCATCCCGCGACAAAGAACTCATGCTCGTTCTGTTCCCAGAACAGCCATTCATCGACCTTGGCCGCAGCGAAAGGATCATCCGGCAGCAACCGGCTGCCGCGCGCGAGATAGCGCATGATCGCGTTCGATTGCGCCAGGAACCGCCCGTCTTTTAATTCGAGCACTGGAATCTGACCGAAAACGTTCTTGTTCAGAAAGTCCGGCGTGCGCGTTTCACCGCTGAGCGTGTCAACGGATATGAACCGGAACGGAATTCGCAGGTGCTCCGCGACATACTTCACCTTCAGGCAGTTGCCGGAGTTGAGATCGCCGTAGAGGATCATCTCAGCACCACCGCCGTTCCCGAGGCCGCGACCATCAATAGGCCGCCGTCCGCGATGGTGATCGATTCAAAGTCGTAGTCGACGCCGACGATGGCATTGGCGCCGAGTTTGTTCGCCTCCGCGATCATGTCCTCAAGTGCTGCTTGCCGCGCCCCTGCGATGACTTTCTCATAGCCGCCTGCGCGCCCGCCGACGAAGTCGCGGACGGAGGCAAACCAGTCGCGCATGAAATTGCCGCCCATGATCGCTTCTCCCGAGACGATGCCCCGGTATTCGGCGATGCTGCGGCCTTCAACGGATGGTGTGGTGGTGACGATCATGGTCTTGCTCGACGTGGGGCATTGGCTGCTGCGCTGTCATTCCGGGGGCTGCGCGGTTGAGCGTGATATGACCGCGTCCGGGATGCATGGCGATGGTCCGCCGGCAGCGCCATCGGCGCTCCCGGACTAACGGGCTGGCGGATTACTCCGCCGCCTGTTTCGCGGCCTGACGTTCCATGTCCTTCAGCGCGCGGCGATATTCCACCGGCATGACCTTGACGAATTTGGTGCGGTAATCCGCCCAGTTTTCAAGGATCTGCCGGGCCCGGGTTGAGCCAGTGTAGCGCGCGTGGTTGGACACGAGCTGATGCAACCGCTCCTCGTCGTGCCGCGACATGTCGCCGTGCACGTCGACTTTGCCCTTGGTCTCCATGTCGCCGCCCTGGTGGTGGAGGCGCTGCATCAGGTCTTCCTCCTCCTGAACGGGTTCCAGGTCGACCATCGACAGGTTGCAGCGCTTCCTGAAGGTTCCGTCCTCGTCGAGCACATAGGCGATGCCGCCCGACATGCCGGCCGCGAAATTGCGCCCCGTGTTGCCCAGCACCACGACGATGCCGCCGGTCATGTATTCACAACCGTGGTCGCCGGTGCCTTCGATAACCGCGATGGCGCCGGAGTTGCGCACGGCAAAGCGCTCACCGGCGACGCCGCGGAAGTAGCACTCGCCGGAAATCGCGCCATAAAGCACCGTGTTGCCGACGATGATCGAGTTTTCCGGCACGATCTTCTTCGCTTTCTCGGACGGATAAATAATCAAACGTCCACCGGAGAGGCCCTTGCCAACGTAATCGTTGGCTTCGCCTTCCAGTTCAAGGGTGACGCCGCGCGCGACCCAGGCGCCGAAGCTCTGGCCGGCAGTCCCGTTCAGCTTGAAGTGGATCGTGTCATCCGGCAGGCCGGCATGGCCATGCGCCTTGGCAACTTCGCCCGAGAGCATCGCGCCGGCTGACCGGTCAACGTTGATGATCTTGAACGTGCCCTTGACCGGCTGCTTCTTCTCGATGGCGGGGCGGGCTGCCTCAATGAGCTTGCGGTCCAGAACCTTGCCGAGGTTATGGTCCTGCCGATCCGTATTGGAAATGCCGACGCCGGGTGCGGCTTCCGGCTTGGCAAAGAGCTTCGAGAAATCGAGGCCGCGCGCCTTCCAGAGCCTGATCGCCTCGGAACGGTCGAGCATCTGCATCTGGCCCACCATGTCGGAGAGCTTGCGATAGCCCATCTGCGCCATGAGTTCGCGCACTTCCTCGGCGATGAAGAAGAAGTAGTTGATCACGTGCTCGGGCTGGCCGACGAAGCGCTTCCTCAACACCGGATCCTGCGTCGCAACGCCGACCGGGCAGGTGTTGAGATGACACTTTCTCATCATGATGCAGCCCGCTGCAATCAACGGAGCGGTTGCAAAGCCGAACTCGTCTGCGCCCAGCAGCGCGCCGATCACCACGTCGCGCCCCGTGCGCAGGCCGCCGTCGACCTGCACTGCGATGCGCGAGCGCAGGCGGTTCTTGACCAGCGTCTGGTGGGTTTCGGCAAGGCCAATTTCCCACGGTGAGCCGGCATGCTTGATCGAGGTGAGCGGGGAGGCGCCTGTGCCGCCCTCATAGCCTGAGATCGTCACATGATCGGCGCGCGCCTTGGCGACGCCCGCTGCGACCGTGCCGACGCCCACTTCCGACACCAGCTTGACCGAGACATCGGCAGCCGGATTGACGTTCTTGAGGTCGTAGATGAGCTGGGCCAGATCCTCGATCGAGTAGATGTCATGGTGCGGCGGTGGCGAGATGAGACCAACACCGGGTGTCGAATGGCGCACCTTGGCGATGACCGCATCGACCTTGTGGCCGGGCAGCTGGCCGCCTTCGCCGGGCTTTGCGCCCTGCGCCATCTTGATCTGCATCATATCGGAGTTGACGAGATATTCCGTCGTCACGCCGAAGCGGCCCGAGGCAACCTGCTTGATGGCGGAGCGCATGGAATCGCCATTCGCCAGCGGCCTGAAGCGATCCGATTCCTCGCCGCCCTCGCCGGTGTTCGACTTGCCGCCGAGGCGGTTCATGGCAATCGCGAGCGTGGTGTGGGCCTCGCGGGAGATCGAGCCGTAGGACATTGCGCCGGTCGCGAAGCGCTTCACGATGTTCGCTGCGGATTCCACCTCGTCGAGCGGCACAGGGTTGCGTCCGTCCTCTTCCGCGCTCTTGATCCGGAACAGCCCGCGGATGGTCAGCGTGCGCTCGTTCTGGTCGTTGATCTCGCGAGCGAACTCGCGATAGCGTTCCTGCGAGTTGCCGCGCACCGCGTGCTGGAGCGAAGCGACGGAGGTGGGGGTCCAGGCATGAGCCTCCCCCCGGAAACGGAAGGCATATTCGCCGCCGACTTCCAGGGTGCCGCGCAGCACCGGGTTGTTGCCGAAGGCATCCGCATGGCGCATGACGGTTTCTTCCGCCACCTCAGCCAGGCCGACACCGCCGATGCGGGTCGCCGTACCGGTGAAGTACTGCTTCACGAACGCATCGCCGAGGCCAACCGCGTCGAAAATCTGCGCGCCGCAATAGGACTGGTAGGTCGAGATGCCCATCTTGGACATGACCTTGAGGATGCCCTTGCCGATGGACTTGATGTAGCGCTTGACGACTTCGTTGCCGTCAACCTCCGGCGGGAACTCGCCCTTCTCGTACATTGCCTCCATGGTCTCGAAGGCAAGGTAGGGGTTGATGGCCTCCGCGCCGTAGCCGGCGAGGCAGCAGAAGTGATGCACCTCGCGCGCTTCCCCCGTCTCGACCACGAGACCGACCGAGGTGCGCAACCCCTTGCGGATCAGGTGATGGTGGACGGCAGCGGTCGCCAGCAGGGCGGGAATCGCAACGCGCTCCGGGCCGATCAGGCGATCGGACAGGATGATGATGTTATATCCGCCCGCGACCGCCGCCTCGGCGCGGTCACAGAGATGGGCGACGGCATCGGCCATGCCGGTCGCGCCCCGTTCGGCGGGGTAGGTGATGTCGAGCGTCTTGGTGTCGAAACGATCTTCAAAATGTCCGATGCACCGGATCTTTTCCAGATCCTCGTTGGTCAGGATCGGCTGACGCACTTCAAGGCGCTTCCGGCGCGAAACGCCTTCCAGGTCGAACAGGTTCGGCCGCGGGCCAATGAAGGACACGAGGCTCATGACGAGTTCCTCGCGGATCGGGTCGATCGGCGGGTTCGTCACCTGTGCGAAGTTCTGCTTGAAATAGGTGTAGAGCAGCTTCGACTTGGCCGAGAGCGCGGAAATCGGCGTATCGGTGCCCATCGAGCCAACGGCTTCCTGACCCGTTGTCGCCATCGGTGACATGAGGAGCGCGGTGTCTTCAAGCGAGTAGCCAAAAGCCTGCAGCTTATCGAGCAACGGCACATCCGTGCGCGAGGCACGCGGCTCGACCGGCGGCAATTCTTCCAGCACGATCTGGGTGCGCTTCAGCCAGTCCTTGTACGGGTTGGCGGTAGACAGTTCGCGCTTGATCTCCTCGTCGGAGATGATGCGCCCCTCCTCAAGGTCGATCAGCAGCATCTTGCCGGGCTGGAGGCGCCACTTGGTGACGATCTTCTCTTCCGGAATCGGCAGAACGCCCATTTCCGAGGCCATCACGACGAGATCATCGTCGGTGACGAGATAACGCGCGGGGCGGAGACCGTTGCGGTCCAGCGTCGCGCCGATCTGGCGGCCATCGGTGAAGGCAACGGCCGCAGGGCCGTCCCACGGTTCCATCAGGGCCGCGTTGTACTCGTAGAAGGCACGACGCTCGTCATCCATCAGCGGATTGCCGGCCCAGGCTTCGGGCACGAGCATCATCATCGCGTGGGCGAGGCTGTAACCGCCCTGCACGAGAAATTCGAGCGCGTTGTCGAAGCAGGCGGTATCCGACTGGCCTTCGTAGGAGATCGGCCAGAGCTTGGAAATCTCGCTCTCGAACAATTCGGAATCGACGCTGGCCTGGCGGGCCGCCATCCAGTTCACATTGCCGCGCAGCGTGTTGATCTCGCCGTTGTGCGCCACCATGCGATAAGGGTGGGCCAGCGACCAGGTGGGGAAGGTGTTGGTGGAGAAGCGCTGGTGGACGAGGGCCACGGCGCTTTCAAAGCGCGGATCGCGCAGGTCCGCGAAGTAATCCCCGAGCTGGGTTGCGAGCAGCATCCCCTTGTAGACGACGGTGCGGCAGGACGAGGATACGGGATAGTAGCCCGCGGTTGCCGGATCATTGAGGTCATAGACCTTGTTCGAGATGACCTTGCGCAGGATGAACAGGCGGCGCTCGAAATCATCCTCGTTGCTGATGCCTTCGCCGCGGCCAATGAAGACCTGGCGATGCACCGGCTCGGTCGGCAGAACGCTTTCGCCAAGGCCGGAATTGTCGACCGGCACATCGCGCCAGCCCAGCAGCTTCTGGCCTTCGGCCTTGATCGTCTTGTCGACGATCTTCTGGACGATTTTGCGGCCGGCCTTGTCGCGCGGCAGGAACAACTGAAGGATCGCGTAATGCCCCAGTTCCGGCAGGTCGAACCCGAGGGCCGCGCACTCTTCCTTGAAGAAACGATGCGGGATCTGAACCAGCATGCCGCAGCCGTCGCCGGCCTTCGGATCCGCGCCCACCGCACCGCGATGATCGAGATTGTGCAGGATCTGGAGGCCCTGCGCGACGATGGCGTGGCTCTTCCGGTTCTTCATGTCGGCGACAAAGCCGACACCGCAGGAGTCCTTTTCAAGGCTGGGATCGTAAAGGCCTTCCGCCTTTGGCAGGCCAGGGTCCATGACCACCCGGGGAGTGAAGGGAGAGGCACCCGCCTCGATCACCTCGGAAACGACGGCATCATTGATGATCCGGTCGGTCATGACACGCTCCTTGCCCGCCACACCGGCGGCTCTCGGGTTACTTCAGTCGGCTTCCGCGCACGTGCGGGCATCCAGGATGGACCTAAAGGTCAGTAGTCCTGTCCTAAATACCTTGGAACGATGCCAGAAATCCCAAAACGTGGCAAGCGCATCACGCGGAAAAGTCATTGCGAATCACGTCGCCGCCGGCACTGTTGCATGTGTGTGACTCCCGGCCAGAGAGAGTGGATATGAACTTTTCATCCGATAATGTTGTGGGCGCCAGTGACAAGGTGCTCTCGGCCATTGTGGCGGCAAATGACGGAGCCTTGCCGTCCTATGGCAATGATGCGTTGACAAAGCAGGTCGAGGCGCGGTTCCGCACCCTGTTCGAGACCGATTGCACGATATTTCTCGTCACCACCGGTACAGCGGCCAATGCGCTTGCGATTTCGACGATGGTGCCGCCCTATGGCGCTCTGCTTTGTCATCGGGAAAGCCATGTCATCGATGATGAATGCGGCGCGCCGGAATTTCTGGCCGGTGGGGCCAAGTTGGTCGGCATCGCCGGCATGGGGGCGAAACTCACCGCCGAGGGCATCAACGCGCATCTTGCCAATGAACCGGGCGGCACCAACCATCCGCCGTTCCGGGGGGTGAGCCTGTCGCAGGCGACCGAATGCGGCATGGTCTATCGTCCGGAGGAAATTGCCGCCATCGCAACTGTCGCGCACGGGGCAGGCATGGCTGTGCATATGGACGGCGCGCGTTTTGCCAATGCGCTGCTGACGCTCGGGTGCACGCCCGCCGAGATGACCTGGAAGGCGGGGGTGGATGTGCTTTCCTTCGGCGGCACCAAGAACGGCTGCCTGATGGCCGAAGCGGTGGTATTTTTCAATGCGGGGCTGGCGAAGGATTTTCAGTACCGGCGCAAGCGGGCCGCGCAGACGGTTTCCAAGGGGCGGCTGCTGGCTGCGCAGTTCGATGCCTATCTGGACG
>JAIUNP010000122.1 GCA_020161975.1 Pseudomonadota bacterium | reverse complement strand
CCGACGCTTCCAGCGATCCGTGGCATCCTTATAATAGCCCGCCGCCGCGACGATTTCCGATCGGCCGAGACGTTTGAGTACGTCACCCTGCCGGGCATCGTCGCCCTGCCAGGTGACGACGATGCGCTTGCCCATGGCCTTGAGCAACCGCGCATCCTGAAACCAGACCGCACGGGCATAAAGGCGCCGGGGCCAGCGCCAGGGCGGCAGGCGCAAAAGGTCCGAGCAATCAGGATAGGCGTTCGGCATCAGGATGGAACGACCGAAGCTGTAGTGGATTACATCGGCCTGCATGGCCCGGCGCAGCAACGTCCAGCGCGCCCGTTCGACGGCGGCCAGGTTGTGTTCGGATGCGACCAGCGCCTCGTCGGCGGCAAAGCCCTTGCCGGTTTCGAACAGCACGATGTTGCGACTGTCGAGGCCGAGACGCCGCTCGGCCGCAGCGAGCGCCGCCGATTGCCCGGCGATGTTATAGGGCGTGTGAATGACGCGGAGCGCGCGCGCGTCATTCATCGTTTCAGCCGACCATCGTGCGGGCGCCATCCGCGAAGGCGCGCAGGCGGGCAAGATCGTAGATGCGTGCCAGCTTTTCGAGCGAGGGAACCAGCACGGGCGCGGCCCCGGTGCCGATTTCAAATACCGGCGCCTTGCCCAGCGCCGCACCGATAGCGTCAGCGGCGGCGCGGATGGTGACGGCGCCTGCTGGCGCGACATTGTAGGTGCCGTTCCAGCCGTCCTTCAACGCCTCCAGCATCAGGGTAGAAATGTCCTCGACATGGGTTGGCGTGAAACGCATCCCCTCGCCATCAGCGGAGAGGGTGACGGCGACGCCATCGCGCACACGGCGGACGAGATCGGGCACGAGGCGGTTGGTCTGCCCCGGCCCGTAGGGCGCCCAGAGGCGCAGCACTGAAACCGGAAACAGGCCGGTGTAGGCGTTCGCCAGCACTTCCGCCGCCAGCTTGCTGGCGCCGAGATAGGAACGCGGGGCGAGCGCGGCATCCTCGACCATCGGCTTGTCGAAGGGATCGTAGACCGTGCCGGTGGAGACCATGCAGAAGCGGCCCACCTTCGCCTCGGCAGCGGCCTGAAGCAGCGAATGGGCGCCGGCCACGTTCACCGCGAACATTTCCGGCGCGTCGCCCGGGAAGGCACGGTAGTTGCGCGCCTGCGCCAGATGAAGCACGGCATCTGCGCCCGCAGGCAGCGTGAGGTTCGACGCGCCGAGATCATGCACCAGAACATCGACACCGGCGGGCGCAGCGAAAGGGGCACGGGCCAGCGCCGTGACCTTGTGGCCGGCGGTGGTTGCCTGCCTGAGAAAGGATTGCCCGACAAAGCCGGTCGCGCCGCTAACGATGATATGCATGGCTGTTCCTTTTCGAGAGGCGATTCAGACCGAGACGCCGAACCGTTCGCCCCACAGTCCGAGATTGATGATGCGCCAGAGGGTAAAGTCAAACCGGCCCTGACCATTCAGCACCGTGCGGGCAAATCCGCGAAGGCCATCGGGATCGAACAGGGCAGGAAAACGTGCGAGTGTGCGGTTGATTCCCTCCTCGGCGAAGGGGCGCAGGGGGCCGCGCAGCCATTGCGCTTCGGGTGTGGCAAAGCCGAGCTTGTCTTGCCGGGTGCGCGTCGCCTCGGGCAGGATGCCGTTCATTGCATCCCGCAACACGGCTTTGGTGGTCGCACCGTCGAACTTGAGATCAGCGGGCAGGGACAGCGCGAACTCGACCAGATCGTGGTCAACGAAGGGGACGCGCGCCTCGATGCCATGCGCCATGGCATTCCGGTCCTCCCAATGCAGCAGCATGGGCAGGTTTGTGGCAGCGGTGATCAGGCGGCAGGTCGCATCGATCGTTGTGGGCTGGGCATAGCCGAGCACATCTGCGGCGGCGGCGTGCGCATCCAGCCGGCCATCAAGGTGTCGTTGTGCGTCCCCCGATAGCCAGTCGGGCCAGCGGGCGACATTGCGGCCATGGCGCAGGGCCATCAGCACCTTGCCAAGAGGGGGCAGCAATGGCGCGTTATGGGCAGTCCAGCGTCCGATATGGGTGCGCAAGGCTTCGGGAAAGCGCCGCTCGCGGAGGAGATCGCGCATTCTGAGACCGAACAAGCCATGATAGCCGGCCAGGGTTTCATCCGCGCCCTGGCCGTCGAGCATCACCTTCACGCCCTCGGCCTGGGCACCTGCGAACACGCACCACTGGGCGAAGATCGAGGTGGAACCGAACGGCTCATCCTGATGCCAGGTGATGTCGGAGGCACGGGCGGCAAGATCGTCCGGCTTTGGAAAGACCAGATGGGCGTTCGCGCCGGCTTGTGCGGCAACGCGAAGCGCATGGTCGCGTTCATCCACCGCCCGTTCGTCGTAAGCCGCCGTGATGGTGTTCAGATTGGGATCGCCTTGCCCGAGAAGCTGCGCCATCAGGCAGACGATGGAGGAAGAATCGAGCCCGCCGGACAGGCAGGAGCCAATCCGCACATCCGCCTGCAAATGGCTGGCAACCGCCCGGGTGAGCAGGTCGCGGAAGCGCTCGGCGGCCTCGGCCCGGCGGAAGCCCGCCGTCCCGGCCGGCGGCAAAGTGTACCAACGGCGCGGCGCGGGAGCGGCGCATTCGGGCGCAAGTTCGAGTTCCAGCAGTTCGCCGCCGCGCAACTGGTGAATGCCCGCAAACAGCGTTTCGTTGGTGTGGTCGGTAATCCCGTCGATGAGAAAATCCGCGAGGCGCGCGGGATTGGCGCGCGCCGGGCCGGCAAGGTCCAAAATCTGCTTTATCTCTGACGCAAAGGCGATGCCGCCGCGTCGATGGCTGACATACAGCGGCTTGATGCCAAAGCGGTCGCGGGCGGCGATGAGCCGGTTTTCCTGCCGGTCGATGTAAACGAACGCGAACATGCCGGAAAGTTTTGGCAGCGCCCCCGCGCCCCAGCGGATCAGCGCCTGAAGCAGGACCTCGGTGTCGGTCTCCGTGTGAAATGCGACGCCGGTGGCTTCAAGTTCGGCCCTGAGGGCGCGGTAATTGTAGATCTCGCCGTTGTAGGTGATGACATGGCGACCACTCTGGTCCTGAAAGGGCTGCAATCCGGCAGTGGATGTATCGATGATAGCAAGGCGGCGATGGCCCAGCGCAACCGGTCCTGCGGGACTTGCAAAAACCTCCCAGCCCTCGCCGTCGGGGCCGCGATGCGCGACCATGGCAATACGGCGGCGGTCCGGTTCAAATCCGATCGAGGCGAAGATGCCGCACATGGTACCTGTCCCGGACGCGGGGTTTACTGCACCATGTCCTTGTAGACATTGATGGCATCTTCACAGCTGCCGAAATAGGCGATTTCGCCCTTGTCGAGTACCATGCCCTTCGTGCAGTAGCGGCGGATCAGATCGTTGCTGTGACTGGCCAGCACGAAGATCTTCGAGCGCTCCAGCATCCGTTCCATCCGCGCTTCGGCCTTCTTGAAGAACGAGGCATCACCCACGCCGAACAACTCGTCGATCAGCAGGATATCGGGGTGAAAGGCGGTGGCGATGGCGAAGGTGAGACGCAGTTGCATACCCGAGGAGTAGGTGCGCAGCGGCAGGTTGATGAAGTCACCGAGTTCGGTGAACTCGATGATATCATTGGTCACGGCCTCAACCTCCTTGCGGGTCATGCCAAGGTGGAGGCCATACAGTGCGATGTTCTCGTAGCCGGAAAAATCGCCATCCATGCCAACGCCGAGCGACAGCAGCGGCATGATGTGTCCGCGCGTTTCCAGAACGCCGCCGGTGGGAATGTAGCAGCCGGCCATGGTGCGCAGCAGGGTGGATTTGCCTGCGCCATTGTGGCCGATGAGGCCGAGGCTGTCGCCGTCGCGAAGTTCGAAGTTGAGGTTCTTCAGTGCCTCGACGACGATAAGGTGTGAGCTGGAATTCTCGGTGCCGGGGCGCTTGATCAGCCCCCCCACCGCCGAGCGGAACAGTTCGGTGCGGAAGCTGCGCGCCGCGCCGATGACCGGAAAATCGACGCAGACGTCGCGGGCAATGATCGAGCAGGACATCAGGCGACCTCAGAGCCAATAGGTCAGACGCACGCGGTACCGTGCATAGGCAAAAAGTCCCACCGCCAGCGAAACCGCAGTGAAGACGATGGATAGCTGGACGGATTCGGCGGGCGGGACGATGCCCAGCAGAGGTTCACGCACGGTGCGGATGAGATGATAGATCGGGTTTGAATCAGCCAGATATTTCGAGCCCGGTGGCAGCAACTCCGGCTTCCACAGGATGGGTGTTACGAAGAACAGGATCATCAGTGCACTGCTGACCAGTTGTTCAATGTCGCGGAAACGGCTGCACGCGAGCCCAAGGCAGATGCCGATGCCGACACAGAACAGCGAAAGGACAATCAGATTTGGGAGGAAGAGCAGAAAGGTCCAGCCCGGCGGGTGACCAAAATAGATCAGGATCGCAATTAGGATCACAAGATTATGGGCCAGCACGATCAGGTTGCGCGCGATGACACGAAAGATCATCGTAATCGGCGAAATCCGCGACGATTTCAAGGTGTTGGCATTGCTGTGAAAGGCGTGACAGCATTCGTTGATGTTCGCCGTGAAATAGCCCCAGACGTAAAAGCCCGAGGCGATATAGGGCAGGAAGTCCTTCAGTTCGATGTTCCAAAGACGGCTGTAGACGACCGCAAGAACGCAAATGAAGATAAGGCTGTTCAGGCCGGTCCAGAACGGACCGAGCACCGTTCTGCGATAGCGGCCGCGGATGTCGGTCCAGGCCAGCGTCAGCCAGAACGGCCAGTGGAGAACCCCCAGCAGAACCTCGCGCATGGGCTGGTCTGACCGGAAGGTGGCGTCATGGCGGATCATGCACAAACCCTCAAAATTTCGCACGACGCATAGGCGCCGCAGCATGGTGCGTCAAGTTTCTGGCGCCGAAACGGGGAATATCGGGGCGTTGGGAGGCGTCTGTGACGCATCCATGAAACGGAGTACGGGAGGTGGGCGGCTTGACAAATAGGAAAATAAACCATAAATAGGAAAAAACATTAAGAGGCTGACATGACGGTTACCACCCAGACGACGAACCTGCAATTGCCGCTTCTCGCTGCCGGGCAGGCGCAGAAACATGTGACGCATAACGAGGCCTTGCTCCAGATCGATGCGCTGGTGCAATTGTCGGTAGAGGGGGTGGTCAATGTGCCGCCGTCCAGCCCGGCCGAGGGCGCGCGCTATCTGGTTGGTACGGCGCCGACCGGGGCCTTTGCCGGCAAGGCAGGCCGGGTTGCGGTGGTGCGGGATGCGGCGTGGCGGTTCCACGCGCCGGCCAGGGGGTGGCTCGCCTATGTCGTGGCGAGCGATGCCATCTACACCTTCACGGGGACGCTTTGGCGCCCGCTTGGCAGTGCTTTCGAGTACCTCGGCATTGCCGCAACCGCTGATGCAACGCAGCGTCTCGCCGTGAAAAGCGCCAACGTGCTGTTTGATCACGACGGCGCAAGTTCGCGGGTGAAGATCAACCGCAAGCTGGTGTCCGACACGGCAAGCCTGTTGTTCCAGACCGATTATGCGGGCAGGGCGGAGGTTGGGCTTGCCGGCGATGCGCAGTTCCGGGTCAAGGTCAGCGCAGACGGCAATGCCTGGATCAATGCGCTGACGGTTGACCCTGCAACGGGGCTGGCGCAGGCCGCCGCGGCACCGACAACGGCGCTGGGCCTTGCCACCAAGGGGTATGTCGACACGGTAGGGCGCGGTGATCCCGGTGCCTTCGATTACCAGACGGCAGCGGCGGTCGCCATCACGGGAAGTTCCAACTGGACCAAGGTGACAGGGTTCTCGACCGCGCGGATTCCGGTGGCTGCCTTCTCCGGCACAAACAGCCAGTTCGTTGCCCCTGTTGCGGGCGTCTATTTCTTCACGGGCCAGTTGCACCTCAGTTTCGGTGCCGGCGGGGGCAATCCGCTCGTGGCTTTCGCCAGGAATTCCGCGCCCTCGGGAAGCTGGATCAGCAAGGCGTTCCCGGCCAATGCGACCGACGCGCTGCAAATCAACTCGCTGCTCAAGCTGAATGCCGGCGACACCGTGGAAATCCATGTCTTCACCAATGCGTCCTGCACGGTGAATGCCGGCTATTCCTCCTTCGGCGGAACGCGGCTCTGATCAGGAGACCAGATCGTAGCGGTCGAACAGTTCCTCAAGGTTCAGCAGCGACCAGATCATCAGGCGGCGGTTTGATTTGCCGGACATGTGGCTCGCCAGCAGTTCCTCGACCACCGGATAAGACAGCAGATTGAAAATCCTGGCCTTGGGATTAAGCAGGCGCTCGCGCACGTAATCGATGCTCTCGCCCTTGAACCAGCTCGCATCGGGGGCCGAGAAGCCCTGCTTCTCGCGCTCCACGATGTCTTTCGGCAGCAGGTCGGTCATCATCGAGCGAAGCAGCAGCTTGCCGTCGTTTGTCTTGTTGAAATAGCTCGCGATCTTGTCCTGGCCAGCCTTGTTCTCGTTGAGCCGCACGATCTCGTCGAGACGCTTCAGCTTCATGCTGACCGGCAGTTTCATGGCGAAATCAACCAGATCGTTGTCGAGGAACGGCACCCGCGTCTCAAGGCTGTGGGCCATGGAGAGCTTGTCCTCGACGACGAGAAGGCCGTGCAGGAAGGTCTTGCACTCGAAATAGAGGGAGTGGTTGACGTAATCCGCCGGGCTCGTCAGCTGGTCCGAATGCTGCTTGAATACGCCCTTGAAGATATCGCGGGGCGAAATGTCCTTGATGTCTTTCCAGATGGGAGCGCAGGCGCGCTTCAACTGGCCTTGCGTGAAAATGCGCTGCCAGAACTCGAAATAATTATCGACGTAGTGGTCGAAATCGTTGTTCACCACGGCGCGGTAATAGCGCCAGGGGTAGCCGCCGAAGAGCTCGTCGCCGCCCGTGCCGGCCAGCACCACCTTGTTGAATTTGCTGGCAAGCTGCGAAATGTAGAAATTCGGGTAGGACTGGCCGACGCGCGGTTCCTCAAGGTGATAGGCAAGGCGCGGCATGACGCGCTCAAGGTCGCCGGCCTTCAGCACCATTTCGTAGTGCTCGGTCTTGAACAGATACGACATGCGCTCGGCGGTGAGACGCTCGTCGAACGACAATTCAATCCCCGATGCCGACGACATGTCGAAGCCGCAGGTGAAGGTGCGCATCATCGGCAGGTAGCGCGAGGCGACCGCCGTGATCGATCCCGAATCCATGCCACCGGACAGAAAGGCGCCCACGTCCACATCGCTGACAAGCTGGCGGCGCACTGCCTGATGGAACAGATGCGACAGTTCCTCGCGATAGCTTGCCTCCGAGCGCGGGGAGGATGGTTCCTCGAAATGATAGTCCCAGTAGCGGGTGACGCGCAGTTCGCCCTGGCGCGGACTGTCGGCCAGTTCCGCCACTGCATAGCAGCCGGCAGGCAGCAGCTTCACACCCGCAAAGAGCGTTTCCTCCCCGAAGAAATTCTGGAAGGTGAGGTATTCCACAAGTCCGGGCAGATTGATGCGGGTCCGGAACTGCGGGTGCTGCACCAGCGCCTTGATCTCCGAGCCGAACAGCAGGGTCTGGCCCACTTGCGCGTAATAGAGCGGCTTGACGCCAAAGCGGTCGCGCACCAGCGTCAGGCGGCGGGCGTGCCGGTCATAAACCGCGAAGGCGAACATGCCGTTGAGCTTGAGCACAGCCTTCTCAAGGCCCCAGGTCGCAATCGCCTGAAGGATGACCTCGGTATCAGAGCGCGACCGGAACCGGACGTTCTTCTGCTGCAACTGAAGGCGGATATCCTCGAAATTGTAGATCTCGCCATTGTAGCTGATGACATAGCGGCCATCGGGCGTCGACATCGGCTGGTGACCGCCCTCGGAGAGGTCGATGATCGCAAGGCGGCGATGGCCAAGGCCGATGTGGCCGCCATCCCAGAAACCGGCGCCATCCGGTCCGCGATGGGCGATGGCTGTTGTCATGGACTGGAGGTGATCGATGTTGATCGCGCGTCCGTCGAAATCAAAAATGCCGGCAAGGCCGCACATTGGCATTCTCCTGCACAAAAAGCGGCGCACAATGGCGCGCTGCCCGAGCAAAGCAGCGTCAACCACGATCAGTTCGCGTTTGCAAGCTGTCGCATGAGGCACCACCGTTTCGAGGCCTTTAACATCAGCGGCCTGCACATGCCATCACCTGCGAGGGTGTTTGCCTGCATTCGCCGAATATGCTAGGGCGCGAGCCTTAACGGGGCGGAATACTTGCCCGATTTCATGGTCTGTGATGCGCGAAGCGGCAGAAGTGCGGCGTTGCGCCAACCGAATCGCCAGAATGTCTGATACGCAAAACAGCACTCAGAGCGCCGCCACCGGCAATTCCGATGGCAAGCCGCGCCCTCTTAAAGTTCTTCATATCGGCAACATCGCAAACAACGGCTTCATCGCCTCGCGGCTTCTCAATGAGCGCGGCATCGAATCCCATCTGCTGGTTGCCGATTATTACCACACGCATGGCTGCCCCGAATGGGAAGACGCAGAGATCGAGGGCGACTGGGGCGACGATTTCTTTCCCGGCTGGCACAGGACCAACCTACATGGCTACAAGCGGCCCGACTGGATCGCGCAGGGGCCGCGCCACATGGCGATTCAGTATCTGATCGCGCTGAACGAGGGGAAGCATCGCAAGGCGGCCATCCTGCGCCGGCTCCTTGCGCGCTACCGCCGCATGATTTCCTCCGGCAGGATCGGCATGTTCGGGCACAGGCTGTGGAATTCACGGTTTGGTATGATCTTTCGCGGGCTGAGTGGCCTCGACCATCCCGGGGCCGCGCAGCAGACGAAGGCAGAATTTCCCGGCGCCGAGTCGGTCAACACGAACCGTGCTTCGAGCCGGCTTGCCAGGCTCATCCCCGCGGCGCAGCAGCCCGTCATGTCGGACGTTGAGCGTGGCGACATCTATCGCCGCCTGTCCGAGGCCAAGGCAACCCTGCGCAGTCTCAGACTGGGCACACCTAATCCGGACCCGAAACTCGGGCCGGAAATTGATCATGAGGCGGTGAACGCCTGGGACAAGATCGTTCGGGACCTGACCGCAATCGTCAAGCCGCCAAAACTGAGCGATGAGGTGCATCATTACGACTATGACGCGCATCTCTGGCGGCGCCTGTTTTCGCATTACGATGTGGTGGTGGGTTACGCGACGGATGGCATCTGGCCGATGGCCGTCGGCAAATCGTATTTTGCCCTCGAACACGGGACGATCCGCAACCTGCCGTTCGAACAGAGCTACATCGGGCGTCAGACCAAGGCCGTCTACCAGAATGCCGCTGGTGTATTCGTGACGAATTGCGACAACAACCGCGCTGCCGACAAGATGGGGCTCAAGAACTATGTGTTCAGTCCCCATCCGACGATGGAGGACAACATCGATGTCCAGCGCGAAAAGGCCGCTCGGCTCCGCCAGATGATGGAGGCGCGTTTCGACTGCGACTTCATCGTGTTCAACCCGAGCCGCCACCACTGGGACAAGGGCCACCGGGACAGCAACTGGGACAAGGGTAATGACCTCATGATCGAGGGGTTCGCGCGGCTTGTGAATGTTCACAAAGTGCGTGGTCTGCTCATCCTGGTCGAGGCCGGGCAGATGATCCAGAAATCGAAGGAACTGATCGCCGAACTCGGCATCGGTTCGCGCGTCATGTGGATGAAATCGCAGCCGCATCGTTCGTTCATGCGTTACATCATGGCATCTGATGTGGTGGCAGACCAGTTCGGCCCGCCACTGTCCTTCGGCGGTATTCCGCCCAAGGCGATGCAGTGCGAGCGTCCGATCCTGACGAACTACAATTCCAAATTGCACACCTGGTGCTTTGATGAGTTGCCGCCGTTCATCATCACCAACAACTACGTCGAGATCGGCGATACAATGGCTGACCTTTACCGCGACCCCGAGCGCCGGGCTGCTGTCGGCAAGGCCGGCAAGGAATGGTACAAGAAGTATTATTCCAACGATGTTTTCTACCAGACCTTGAACCGCATGGTCACAAAGGCCTACGGCAAGAACCTCGACGGGACGCCGGCACAATGATCGCCCTGCCATTCCAGTCGAATGAAACCCGCGACCTGCATGACGTCGCGCGCCTGTTCGGCGGGCGCGTGCATCGCAACGGGCGCTTCGGCAATCTCGGCATGTTCCGCAATTTCGGAACGGAGATGCTGACGATCTATTACGATCCGAAGTTCCGTCCGCAGTTCGATGAGAACATCGGCAATTTCTCCTGCGTGGTGACAACGGACGAGCACGCTGAGAGCATTCCTCCGCATCTCGGGGTTCTGGTGGCGGAAAAGCCGCTCGATGTGTTCCTGAAACTCCATTTTCATTTCTGCGAGCGGGACCCAGGTTTCTAT
>JAIUNP010000121.1 GCA_020161975.1 Pseudomonadota bacterium | reverse complement strand
AGATGATAGGAAAACTCGCGCCCCAACCTCGGCCTCGAATTTGGCGACATCATCGGGCGGAATATCGTCAACGGCAGCAGCAAAGCGCAACGCATGGAGGATCTGACGTGGTGAAATATCGCCGGCGGCCAGATATGGCGAGAGCCGCGAGGTATGGTCGCGGTCCGGCCGGTCGCGCAAGGCGGCATAACCGCGAAGACCGCCATCAATGAAGGCACCGAGGAGGTCGCGCGCAGCGGCCTCCCCCGGCTGCCAAGCGGCGGCAAGTCCACCCGACCAATCCGGCGTCGTCGCGATTGTCAGGATGTCAGCAGCAGAAATCATGGCCTCGTGCGCCGGCGGCACGAGGCGCATTTCAGCCGGCGCAGGCACGGGTAGCGGCGCTGCGAACGGCCCCAGTGCCAATGATGCGCGCCAATAGGGCGTGAACACCTTCATCGGCGTACCTGCCTGCGACCGCACGTCCCAGGGTTCACGCAGCAGGGAGGCGTTGAAGGTCTCGACGATCCGCCCCTCGGCCCGCAATGCGCTCTTCAGCATACTGTCTAAATGCCGCTCGGCCCCGCCATAACGCCGGTTCCAGAACACCGCGCCAGCGCCCAGACGCGCCGCAAGATCGGGCAGAAGCGCAGCGGGATCGCCCCTCAGGATCAGCAGCGGAACGCCGAGCCGGTCGAGCGCATCGGCAAGGCCCGTCATCGATTCGCGCCGCCACCACAGGCTGGCTTCGCCAGGACCGCGACGCTCCGCGCTCGTGTCGAGGATGAAGAGGCCAAGCACGCCCGCTCCGCGCGCAATCGCTGCGGTCAGCGCCGGATTATCGGCGATACGCAGGTCATTGCGGAACCAGACGATGGATGGGCTGCTGTTCATCTTGTGTCCTGTAGTGCGTGCCGAGACGATGGAAAAGAGCGTGATGCGCGGAATATGCGATCATGCTAGCTTCCACGCGATTTGCGATGCCGGATGGCGTTGGGCCGGTGCCCCGCCCACAGGGAGATTGGACCATGTTGCGCAGTTTCACCCGCCTTGTCGCCGTGCTGGCGATTATCGCACCGCTGGCCGCGTGCGGAATCAACACGGCGCCTACGCTGGAGGAGGCGGCAAAGGCGCGCTGGGCCGATGTGCAGAACCAGTATCAGCGCCGCGCCGATCTGATTCCGAACCTCGTCGAGACGGTGAAGGGCTATGCGAAGCAGGAGCAGGAGACACTAACGGCGGTTATCGAGGCGCGCGCCAAGGCAACCTCGGTGAAGATCGACGCCTCGACCATCACGGACCCGGCGAAGTTCAAGGAATTTCAGGAGGCGCAGAATAATCTCTCCGGCGTTCTTGGCCGCCTGCTCGCCATCACCGAGCAGTATCCGGACCTGAAATCGAACACGAACTTTCTCGCGCTCCAGTCGCAGCTTGAAGGAACCGAGAACCGCATAGCGGTCGCGCGGCGCGATTATACGGCGGCGGTTCAGGCCTATAACACCGAGGTCCGCACCTTCCCCGGCGTGCTCTGGGCAAAGCTGTTCTGGGGCGCCAAGGCGATGGAAACCTTCACCGCCGCGCCTGACGCGCAGAAGGCACCCACGGTCAAGTTCTGACGCGCGTGGCCCGCACCGCCGCACTTGTCTGGCCTGATGCGCGGCGGTTTTGCGCCGCCGCGCTGCTGTCCTGCGCGCTATGGCTGGCGCTGGTCGCAACCGTTCTGGCGCAGGGGCTGACCTTTCCGGAGCTGACGGGCCGGGTGGTCGATCAGGCCGGCATCATCGATGCGCCGGCCAAAAGCCGGCTGGAAATGAAACTGGCGAATTACGACCAGAAAACCTCCGATCAGGTGGTGGTTGCAACTGTACCGTCGCTTCAGGGCACGAGCATCGAGGATTACGCCAACCGGTTGTTCCGTCACTGGAAGCTGGGGCAGGCGAAAACCAATAACGGCGTGCTGCTGCTGGTCGCGCCCAACGAGCGCAAGGTTCGGATCGAGGTTGGCTACGGCCTTGAAGGCACGCTGACCGATGCCGTCGCCAAGATGATCATCCAGGCCGCCATCGCGCCGAAGTTCAAGGCGGGCGATTTCGGAAGCGGACTTGAGGCGGGAGTCGATGCGATCACCGCCACACTGCTCGGCGACAGCGAATGGCAGGACCGCGCCAAGATGCGCCCCGCGCCGGAGTCCGACGCATACGATCCGCTCGTGATCTTCCTTGTCTTTGTCATTATCATGATTGTTTTCAACATGATGGCTGCGCGGAACAATCGCGGCGGCGGAAGGGGAGGCATGCACCGGACGCGCGACGGCGGCTGGATCGTTTTCACGCCTTCCAGCAGCAGCAGCGGTTGGGGCGGCGGCAGCGGCGGCGGAAACTGGGGTGGCGGCGGCGGCTTTTCCGGCGGGGGCGGCTCGTCGGGCGGTGGCGGCGCCTCGGGGGATTGGTAATGGTACAACTGACCCGTGAGGATCGCGCCCGTGTTGCGGCGGCGATCGCCAAGGCAGAAAGCCAGACTTCAGGCGAGATCGTCTGCGTGTTTGCGCGCCAGGCCTCGGATTATCGTGCCATTCCGGTGCTTTGGGCGGCGGTGCTGGCATTTGCGCTGCCCTGGCCCTTGCTGCGGCTGACAAGCCTCGATGCGGCGACGATCCACCTTGTCCAACTCGCCACTTTCATCGTCCTTGCCGTGCTGCTGTCGCTGCTGCCAGCCCGGATGGCGCTGGTGCCGCGCTTCATCCGGCGCAACCGGGCGCGGCGGGCCGCGCGCGATCAGTTCGTCACGCAGGAACTCTACCGCACGGCGAACCGCACCGGCTGCCTGATCTACGTCGCCAATGCTGAGCACTATGCCGAGGTTCTCGCGGACAAGGGCATTGCCGATCATGTTGATCCGGCCGTCTGGCGCAGCGCTATCGAGGCACTCACCGACGGGTTGACGGCAGGGCGCGCAGCCGATGGCCTTGTCGAGGCGGTCGAGATTTGCGGCGGTGTTCTGGCCACCCATTGCCCGCCCGCCTCGGTGGATCGCAACGAGCTGCCGGATCGCCTGATTGTCCTTTGACGGCGCTTCGGTTTACCTCTTATAGCCTTCTCCGAAAGTTGCATCGAGGGCAGGGCATGACAGAACACGCAGCACCGGAGCATCATCGTCGCCTGTCGCGCGGGCCGGCTGTCCATGGCCACCATCGCGTCGGTTATATCGAGCTCTTCTTCGATCTCGTCTTTGTCTTTGCCATCACGCAATTGTCCCATGCGCTGATGGGGCATCCGACGTTGTACGGTCTGTTCGGCGTCACGGTGGTGACCATGGCGGTCTGGTGGGTCTGGATCTTCTTCTGCTGGAGCACGAACTGGGCCGATCCCGAGCGCTTTCCCGTGCGCATCATGCTGATGGTGATGATGGGCGCGGGGGTCGTGATGTCCGCTTCCATCCCCCACGCGGCCGAAGACAAGGCGATGCCGTTCGCCATCGCCTATGTGTTCATGCATTTGGGGCGGGGCATCTTCATGCTGCCGATCATGCGTGAGTATTCCGAGGCGCATTACCGCAATTTCCAGCGCGTCCTGTGCTGGATTGCAACGGCGAGCGTCTTCTGGATTGCCGGGGCATGGTTCGGCGGAAAGACCGTGTTCGTGTTTTGGTTGATCGCACTCCTCATCGAATATTCCGGGCCGGCGGCGCGGTTCTACACGCCCGGCCTTGGCCAGTCGGGCACAGCGGAGTGGGATATCGAGCCCGGCCATTTCGCCGAGCGCTGCGCTCTGTTCATCATCCTGTCGCTGGGCGAATCAATCCTCGTCACCGGTGCGACCTTTGAAAAGCTGCCGTGGACCTTCCCGATCAGCACAGCGTTTGCCGCCTCGCTGGCCGGCACAGCGGCGATGTGGGCGATCTATTTCAGCATCGGGCAGGAGCGGGGGGTCAATGCGATGCGCGGCTCCGCTGATCCGGGGCGAATCGCGCGCGCCTACACCTATCTCCATCTTCCGATCGTCATGGGCATCATCGTGACGGCGGTGGGCGACGAGTTCGTCCTCGCCCACGCAACCGGCCATGCCGATGCCAAGACACTGGCCGCTTCGGTGGGTGGGCCGCTGCTCTATGTTCTGGGCTGCGGCCTGTTCAAGCGGGCGACGGCTGGCTGGTTCCCGCTCTCGCACATGGTTGGAATTGCCGCCCTGGTGCTGATGTGGGCCTTCGGCGGCGCGTTGGAGCCGTGGCTGATCTCGATCATCACCAGCTTGATACTGATTGTGATGGTCATCTGGGAACGGATTTCCCTGGGTACGGATGCCACGACCAAGATTGGTCATCCCCGCGAGCGGGCGCGCAAGGCCGCCGAAAGCCAGCAGAATCAGCCGTAACGACCGGGGGAATCGCAACGGCGCGAAACCTCGACGCGAAGCAATGCTTCTGACCGCCAGAACCGTCGGATTTTGGGAAAAATTGGCTCCCCTTCGTCACTCGATATCGAACCATGTGCCCCGCGCCGAGCGCTGATTTCCGGCGCATTTTGGAGAATGTTCGCGAGCTTGGCCTTGCGGCATAAGCGCTTCACTTGAGAGTGTTTAGATATCAGTTGACGACCGTGCGCGAATCGTGTGTAAAGTGCCTCATAAACAGGTGACGGGAGAAACCAGCATGTCAGGGGAGAAGTTCGGCGCGTTCATCCGGGCGCGGCGTGAGGCGAAGGAGATCGGCTTGCGGGAGATGGCGAAAATGATCGGCGTGAGCCCGACCTATGTTTCGAAGGTTGAGCGCGACGAGTTCCCGCCGCCTGCCGAAGACAAGATTCGCCTGATTGCCGGGGTGATCGGTTGCGACGTTGACGAGCTTCTGGCGCGGGCGGGCAAGGTTGCCTCGGACCTGTCGGACATCATCAAGCGCAACCCGGTCGAAGTCGCGGCGCTGCTGCGGACGACCAAAGGCCTGTCTGCGGATGACCTCGCCTGGCTGGCCCGCGAGGCGCAGAAAACAAAGGACAAGTGAACGCCCGAACGGCGGTGGGTTTCGAAGCGATGCAAATGAGGATGAAAACGCGATGGGATTGAAAGTTGCCTTTATGTCCGATGAGGCGATCGAGAGGGACGCTGAAGCGCTTCTTGCCGACTACGCGCGTGAACGCGAGGTGCCGATCGAAGCGCCGATCCCGATCGAAGACATCATCGAGAAGCACTTGAAGATCGGCGTCGAGTTCGACGATACGCACCGGCTGTTCGGCGTGCCGCGTTCCGGTATCGGCTTTGATCCCGATGCGCCAGACCATCCTCAACCTCGCCGTGCGCGGGAAATTGGTGCCGCAAGACCCGAACGACGAACCGGCGTCGGACCTGCTGAAACGGATAGCGAAGGAAAAGGCGCGGCTGGTCAAGTCGGGGGAGATCAGGACGTCCAAAGCTATCCCCCCGCTTACCGAAACACCGTTCCCGATCCCTTCGAACTGGCGATGGTCGCAGCTTGGCGAGATCGGCGTGTTGAGTCCGCGCAACGAAGCCTCGATGCGAACGCCGCCGCATGCCCGACGCTCTCCTCGTTGAGGCCCTCGCGTCGGTGAACGCCCGCGAACTGGAGGTGGCGGAATGAGGGGCGTCGCGTGCCAAGCCTTGGCATGAGCGCGTTGTGTTATGGGTCAAAAATATAACGATATTACAATTAGGTATCCCATGGTGGTAGGCGCCATGAAGGCGCTATTTCGCGTGCGTTTGGATGCCGAAAATGGTATCATCGACTTCTCGATTGGGAGGGGGAAGCATGCCGCCAATGACCCTGCATCGCCGGTCATTTCTGGCCCTCGCTCTTGCGCCGTTCCTCGGTATTGGACTCTCTCCTGCGGCGGCCTTCAATAAGACCGCCGTCATCAAGTCGTTCCGGCATAGCCAAACCATCACCAATTTTGCCTGCGAGTTGTTTTGCTATGAAGACGCCATGCCAATGGCGCTGCGGACGACTCTTGATGCTGAGTGTGCGTCGATTGCCGCCGAGTATGCGCGCTTAATTGAGTCCGACTGGCGCGCCCAACTCACAGAAGATGGCGTTGAAGCCGAGCGCCGCTGCGCAGCATTTTTCGAGCGACTAGCTGTGGAATATTTGGCTCCATTGGCCTTGCGACGTGCTGGGTGCGGGCAACTGGCGGTTGGTGTTGCGAACCGCATGGTCTGCCCAAGCCACGCGCAGCATGCAATAGGGCGTCTATTCCCACATGGTCCAATCTATGAAGGCGAGACGGTGGTGCGGTATGTTCTGATGCCTAAGCTTGCGCATTGCGCCTATGGGGCGTGCGCTCATGCGGCCACAACGCATTTCTACGCCGACCATACGGACCTCGAAGTGGTCGTGACGGCGGGTTCTTATTGCGCGCGCAGCCTTCTGGATACTTGCTTTTATGACGACGAGGTTGTCGCGCCGGATGCCCATTGGGTTTGGAATTTTGCGGCTCTGGCGATCAATGCGGCAGTCGGCATTTATGGAGTAGAAGCCAGCCAGTCGCCGTCTTGATCTGCCTGTCGTTGCACATGCTTGCGATCTAAAATGTTTAGTTTATACTAAACGTCATGAGGAAGCGCCTAAGAGTCGCAGAACCCGCTCATGACGCCCGCCGCCAAGCGGTGATCTATGCCCGCGTCTCCTCCAAGGAGCAGGAGAAGGAAGGCTTCTCGATCCCGGCGCAATTGAAGCTGCTGAAGGAATACGCGGCGGCGAACGGCTTCGCGGTGGCGCAAGAATATGTGGACATTGAAACCGCCAAGCAGACGGGCCGCACCGCCTTCGGTGAGATGGTGGCCTATCTCAAGGCGCATCCTGCCATTCGCGTGATGCTGGTCGAGAAGACCGACCGGCTATATCGCAACCTCAAGGATTGGGTGACGGTCGATGAACTCGAGGTGGAAATGCACTTCGCCAAGGAAGGCGTGGTACTGTCGCGCGAGTCGCGATCCTCGGAAAAGTTCATGCACGGCATCAAGGTGCTGATGGCGAAGAACTACATCGACAACCTGTCCGAGGAAACGCGCAAGGGCATGACCGAAAAGGCTGCGCAGGGCTTCTGGCCCTCCAACGCGCCGCTCGGCTATCGCAACATGATGCGCGAGGATGGCCGCAAGATCATCGTGCCCGACGAGGTGACCGCGCCGATCATCCGCAAGATGTTCGAATGGTATGCGTGGGGCGACCTCTCCACGCAGGAGGTCACGAAGAAGGCGCGGGCGGCGGGCCTTGTGTTCAAGAAAACGGGCGCTCGCATCCCGAAAAGCACCGTCGCCGCGATCCTGCGCAACCGCATCTATACCGGGCGCTTCGATTGGGACGGCAAGACCTATCAGGGCCGCTACGACGCCATCGTGCCGACCGAGCTATGGGAACGGGTGCAAGACGTTATGGACGGGCGCAATGCACGCGGCGCAAAGAAGGGCAGGCGGGATTTCGCCTTCTCCGGGCTGATCGCCTGCCACGCCTGCGGCTGCGCCGTGGTCGGCGAGATCAAGAAGGAACGCTACGTCTATTACCATTGCACCGGATATGCCGATAAGTGCGAGGGCAAGCCCGCCGACTGCCGCCGCAAATATGTCCGCGAGGAAGTGCTCGAAGCGCAGTTCACCGAATTGCTCGGGCGGTTGCGGTTCGATGACTACGTGCTGGAATGGGTGCGTGATGCCCTTCACGCCAGCCACGCCGCCGAGCGCCGCGAGCACGACGAGGCGATCAAGCGGCATCAGGCGGAATACAAGCGCCTCGATGACCGCATTCACGCGATGTATGTCGATAAGCTCGACGGTCTGGTCGATACCGCCTTCTTCGAAAAAATGTCGAACCAGTGGCGCGAGGAGCAGAACCGCTGCCAGCGCGAGATCGAACGGCATCAAAACGCAGACAAATCCTATCTTTCCGAGGGAGTGGCGCTTCTCGAACGGGCGCGGGATGCCCAAAGGCTGTTCGCGAAGCAGGAACCGCGCGAAAAACGCCGCCTACTAAATTTCGTACTATCGAACTGCACTTGGGAGGATGGGAAGGTGGTCGCCACGTTCCGCCAACCCTTTGACATGCTTGCGGAAACGATCATCGAGACCCGGAACGAAAACGCGCCCGGAGGCGTTTCCGAGCGCGTTTTTGAAAAATGGCTCCCCGAGTAGGATTCGAACCTACGACCATTCGATTAACAGTCGAATGCTCTACCGCTGAGCTATCGGGGATCAGCGCGGCCCGTATAAGCCAATGAGGCGTCCGGATGCAACCCATTCCCGGAGAATTTTTTCTCCGGAAGGATTTTGTTTATTTTATTTGCAAAGTTGCAGCTTCCCGGTTGCAGAACATCGAATTCCATGGATATAGGACGGGTGCTGCGATTGGCCTCGTGGCGGAATGGTTACGCAGAGGACTGCAAATCCTTGTATCCCAGTTCGATTCTGGGCGAGGCCTCCACATCCCCCTTAGGATGATCCCGCGAACGGCGCATAAGCCTTGCTTTTCGACGCCGGGTGCCGCACAAGCGGAGCATCTGTTCTAATGATGTCTGGCACTTCCATGACTGATCTTACCGCCGCCCGAAACACGATGGTCAGCAACCAGCTCCGCACCTACGACGTGCTGGATTTCAAGGTGCTCAATGCCTTCGAGATGGTGCCGCGGGAAGCCTTCGTGGCCGAAAGCGAAGCGGCGCTCGCCTATCTCGACCGGGAGGTTCTGGCGCGCGGTGGCAAGACCCGGCTGCTCACGCCGATGGTGCTGGCCCGCATGGTCCAGTCGCTTGAGGTCCTTCCCGGTGAGACGGCGCTCGACGTGAACGGTTCCGGTTATGGCGCGGCAATCCTCGCGGCCTGCGGTGCACGCGTAACGGCGCTGGAGACGGACGCCGACGGTGCCTCCGCTGCGCTGAAGGCGGCGGGCGTTTCCGGTGTCGAGGTCATCAGTGGCGAGGCTGGCGCAGGCGCGCCGGGCAAGGGGCCCTTCAACGTGATTCTGGTGCATGGCGCTGCCGAGGTCGAACCTGAAGCGCTGCTTGACCAGCTGGCTGATCGCGGCCGGCTGATGATCGTGATGGGCCGGGGGCGCAGCGGTCGGGCGATGTTGTTCCGCAAGGTAGGCAATTCGGCCAGCGGCGTCCGCGTGATCGATGCTGCCGCGCCGGCGATCTCGAGCCTCGCCCGCGCGAGCGAATTCGCGTTCTAACAGCGTTTTATTTCAATTTTCGACTGATTCGCTGGCATCAGGTCCGGCGAATTCCTGCGCACTTTGTGTCGTATTTTTGCGCCGCATGACAGGCGAATTTCATCGAACAGCATTCAAGTGGTTTACACGACGGCCTGAGCGTTTAAAACGTTAAGCGTTTGTTAACGCGTGAGCGATTCACGCTGTGAGGTGTCTGTAGTGGTCCGGTACAATCAGGCTGTTCTGGTCGCAGGTATGTTGTCTGCAACGCTTCTCTCAAGCGTGGCACCAGCATTTGCGGAAAATATCCAGGGTGCGCTGGCGCGCGCCTACCGCGCCAATCCCACGCTCAACAGCCAGCGCGCCAACGCCCGCGCCACCGATGAGGCGATGCCGCAGGCGCTCTCGGGATATCGACCGAAGCTGACCGGCGCGGCCGATATTGGCATTGCAGACCAGAATGTTGATGCTGCCGGAGCCGCCGGCTCCAAGAACACGAACGCGCGCCCGCGCGGCATGTCCGTGACGCTGGATCAGGTGATTTACAACGGAGGGCGAACGGGAAACTCCGTGCGCGCCGCGGAATCGCAAATCCTCGGCGCCCGTGAAACACTGCGCAACACCGAGCAGACGGTGCTGCTCAATGCCGCGACCGCCTACATGAATGTGTTGCGCGACACGGCGCTTCTGAACCTGCGCCGCAACAACATCGAGGTTCTGACGACGCAGCTTCAGCAGACGACGGATCGCTTCCGCGTCGGCGAATTGACCCGTACGGACGTGGCCCAATCGGAATCGCGCCTCGCAAAATCGCGTTCGGATTCCTATCTCGCCGAGGCCAACCTGAAATCTTCGATTGCCACTTATCAGCAGGTGGTGGGCGATCCTCCCAAGAAGCTTTCGCCGGCCAAGGGTGTCGACCATCTGCTGCCGAAAACGCGTGATGCGGCCATCAGCCTGTCGCAGAAGGAGCATCCGGCGATCATCGCTACGCTGCATGGCGTCGATCAGCAGCAGTTGCAGGTGAAGGTGATCGAGGGCGAGCTTTATCCGACCATCTCGCTCCAGGCGGTGGGTGCGCGCCGGATGGACAACAGCAACGTGCGCGGCACCGAGGTTTGGTCCGCCTCGCTTGTGGGGCGCCTGTCGGTTCCGATCTACGAGGGTGGAGCTGTCTATTCGCGGGTGCGCCAGGCCAAGGAAACGTTGACATCGCAACGACTTGCAGTCGACACCCAGCGTGAGAGCGTCCGCCAGCTTGTCGTGAGTGCCTGGGGCGCGCTTGAAGCGACCCGTGCGCA
>JAIUNP010000120.1 GCA_020161975.1 Pseudomonadota bacterium | reverse complement strand
TGGTCTCCTACAACCCCGGCTACCAGAACATCCTGAAGAGTCTGAAGCCCTCGACCCGCCAGCGGTTTCTGGCGATCGAGTTCGATTATCCGCCGCCGGCCATCGAAGCAGAGGTGCTGACGACAGAAACCGGGGTCAGCGCCCATATCGCCGGGCGGCTCGTGGCGCTGGCGGGGCACATCCGTAAACTCAAGGGCCGCGACCTTGAGGAAGGCGCCTCCACGCGCCTCCTGGCCTATGCTGCCAGTCTCATCGCCGCCGGCATGAAGATCGAGGAGGCCATCACTGTTGCGCTGGTCGAGCCCCTGACGGACGACGCCGAGGTCAAGCGCGCGCTGGGCGACCTTGTGGTTGCCGTGTTCGGATAGCACGATGGCCATCCCGCATTTCTGGGAGCCCGAGGAGACGGTCGGCACGGCTTGGCACGATCTTGTGCGCGACTGGGGTGCCGAGCCAGACCATGCGGGCGCGCGCGTTTCATATACGGACGTCGCAGTTTCGGTCGGCCTGATGCATCGCGCAGCCGGCGGCAATCCGGGCACGGAAATCCTGCCATCCGCCGCCACCGTGGCCAAGAGCCGCGTGACGGGGCGTCGCCGGCTCGGCCATGATGTCGATCATGTGACGCGGGCCAGTTATGACGGGCAGATGCTGGCGCTGCCCGGCGCCATCGCACTGTTCGACGATCCGGCGCGCAATCGCGCACTCTATCTCTGGCTGAGCGCGCTGGCCGCCTTCTTCGAGATGCCGTTCGAGCCGCCCGGCGCAGCGCTTGCCGATGATCTGGCCATGCTGCGCGCCGCTCACCGCGCCGAGGCGCGCCTTATGGCTACGCTGCCGGGCTTTCGCACGATGCGCGGGGACCTTGCCGGTGCGCTTCTGGCCCAGCGTCCGCAGCCGAAACTGCCGCCGGTCGAAATGGAGCTGGAGGCGGCCATTCGCCTGCTGCTGCAAGGAGCGGAGCCGGGTGACAACACACTCCACGGCGTCATTATCGGTGATGGGGACCTTGCGGCATTCGCCACCCCTCCGGAATACAAGCCGTTCCGCCCGGTTGCCCTCTGGCCGTTGCTCGCGCCCTGGCGCGCAGGTGACCGGAGCCGGGGCGATGATGCGGGAGAGACATCGGCCACACCGCCGGGCGAAGGCTCGGAAAAGACCTTGCGCGCCCAGCGCCATGAGGCCGATCAGGCCAACCGCAAGGACAGTTTCATCCTGCATCGCTTTGAATCGATCATGTCCTGGGTCGAGTTCCTCAACATCAACCGCGCCATCGAGGATGAGGACGAGGACAATGCGAAGAAGGCAGCGGAAGATCTCGACGAGGTGTCGCTGGCCAGGAATACGCGTTCGGCCAAGACCAAGCTGAAATTTCATCTCGACCTCAGCCCGCGCGATGTCGAGCGCGAACGCCTGATCGGCGAGACGACCTATCCCGAGTGGGACTGGAAGGCGGGCAGTTACCTTGCCCACCACGTCTGCGTGCAGGAGCGCCTTGCCGAGGAAAAGGACGACGATGCGCTCGACCGGCCTCGCACACGCCGGCGCATTGCGCGGGTCAGGCGCCAGTTCGAGGCGTTGCGCCCGCGCCGGCGGATCGTCCGCCGCCAGACCGACGGCTTTGATCTCGATTTCGACGAGGTGGTGCGCGCCCGGTGCGATCTCATGGCGTCGGGCGAGGCCAGCGACCGGCTCTATGCCGCCATCCGCGATGACGAGCGCGACCTTGCCGTCAGCGTGCTCATCGACATTTCGCGCTCCACCGAAAGCTCGGTTGCCGGACGCCCCGTGATCGAGATTGCCCGCGAGGCGCTGGCGGCCCTGATCGGCGGCATCGATGCCTGCGGCGATTCCGTTTCGGTCCATGCCTTTTCCTCGCTCCGCCGGGACCGCGTGATGGTCGAGCGCGTCAAGGATTTCACCGAGCCGAACACCGATACCATCCGCCGGCGGATCATGGGGCTGACGCCGCGCCATTACACGCGCATGGGCGCTGCCATCCGTCATGTGTCGCACCATCTTGCCACCCACACCGCGCAGCGCCGGCTGCTGCTGGTGATCACCGATGGCAAGCCGAACGATCTTGACCATTACGAAGGGCGGCACGGCATCGAGGATACGCGCCGGGCGGTGCGGGAAGCGAGGCGCCTGGGCCAGGCCGTGTTCGCCGTCACCGTCGATGCCCGGGCGCGGGACTATATCCCCTACCTGTTCGGGCAGAACGGCTTTGCGATCATCCCGGATGCCGAGACGCTCATCGAGGCCCTGCCCGACATGTACCGCCATGTCGCAGGATAACCCCGGCGCGGCCGATCCCTTTGCCGGACTGCCCGGCCATCCGATGATGTGGATTTTGATCGGCTCCGAACTGCTGGTGTTCGGGGCGGGGCTGGTGGCCCTTTCCGGCGCCCGGATTTTCGATCCGGCGGGATTTGCCGCCGCGCAGAATCATCTCGACCGGGTGAGCGGCCTTCTCAATGTGCTGGTCCTGGTCACCAGCGGGCTCTTTGCCGCGCTGGCGGTGGAGGCCGCGCGGAGGGGCGCCGACACAATGACCCGCGCGCACCTCGCCGTTGCAGGCCTGTTCGGTCTCGTTTTTCTGGCGTTCAAGGGCATTGAATACGCCCATGACCTTGCCGCCGGCCTGACCATCGAGAGCGGCACCTTCTTCACGCTTTACTATCTGATCACCGGCTTTCACGCGCTGCATGTCGTGCTCGGGCTGATCATTCTTGCGATTGTCGCGAAATGGCCGACGCTGGCGAATGTCGAGACGGGCGCGGCGTTCTGGCACATGGTCGATCTTGTCTGGCTGCTGGTTTTTCCGGTGGTCTATCTGGTGCGCTGATGAACCGGACAACCCGAAGACTGCTTCTGGTCTGGGTGGTGCTGGCCGGCCTGACCCTGGCGGCCATTCCCATCGGGCACGCAGCCGAGATGCGCCCGCTGGGCCCGTTTCTGACGATCGCGCTGCTGGCAATCGCCTTTGTCAAATCCGCGCTGGTGCTGAACGACTATCTGCATCTTCGCGAGGCGCCCCGCTGGAACAATGCCCTGCGGGCCGCCATTTTCGCGCTTCTGACCCTGATCGCCGGGCTCTCGCTCATGGCGCGGGTCGGGTAGTCGCCGCTCCGGCAACCTGCGCGATTTCAGTGCGAGGCGCGGGCGTTCGTGTCGCCGGCCTGTGCGAAACTGAGGACCTGGCCGACATCGCTGATGCGCACCTCAGTGCCCTCAACATGCACACCCACATCCCGGAGTTTTGAAAAGGCGCGGGAGAGGGATTCCGGCTGCATCCCGAGACGAGCCGCGATCAGGGCCTTGTCGAAGGGCAAAGCGATTGTCGCCGGCCCCATGCCGACATCCGTCAGCGAAAGAAGGAATTCGGCAACGCGCTCTGGGCCCTTCAGCGCTTTGAGATGCTCAATCTGCTGCATCAGCCCGAACATGTTCTGGGCGGTCGAGGCGATCATGGCCAACGCAATGTCCGGGTCGCGATGAATCGTCGAGCGGATCAAGCTGGATTCAATGCGAACGAGGCGCACACGGGTCACGGTTTCCGCAGAGGCTGGATAAACGCCGCCGGCGATCGATATCGCGTCGGCCAGGGTCTGCCCGCGCGTAAAGACGCCGATGACGGTGGAGGCGCCGTTGCTGGCCTCGCGGACGATCTTTGCCCAACCGTCGAGGATCAGGAAGAAGGCATTTGCGGGCGCTCCCTGCCGGAACAGGATGCTGCCGGTCGGGTGGTTCTCCGTCACGCTCTCGGCCAGAAGCTTTTCGGCAATTCGCTGCGCAAGGCAGCGGAACATCGCCGTGGCTTTCAGGGCCTGCAACTCTGCGGGGTCAATCGGCTTGGCCATCCGGCATTCTCCGGCGAACAGGGACGGAGCCTGCCATGGTTGCGGAAGATGCCGGCCTGACCTTGAGAATGGTCAAGCCTCCGCCTTAATTTTACCGCGCGCTGTCTTTTTCGGGCTGCCGGTCGTGGTGGCGGCCGCACATTGCGAGGGCACGGTTCCCCCGCCCACGACCGATTGAACGCAGGCCCGGATGAGCGGGTCCGTCTCCATGCGCAGCTTCTGTTCTTCCGGTGTCAAACCGTGCAGGAGCGGACAGAGCTTCGGATCGAAGGCGCAGTTGACGAATGTGGGGTGCGACATGGTGCTCTGGCCCTATTCCTGTTTCGGCCCGCCGCGATCCATGCGCTGGCTGGCAGCACGCGGACCATCGGCCTGCAGATCGATGCGTTCCTTCGGTGATCCGGAACGGCGCAACGGAACGGTGACCAGGGCTTCGCGCTCGCCTGAACGGGGACGATCCAACTGGACGCCGACCAGACCCTCTGACAGCGGAACGACGCCGACCGGAACCGGGCTGCCGCGTGAGGTCAGCGCAGTCGTCAGCGTCTTGTCCTCGGCCCCGACGGCAACATCGTAATACGGTTCCTTGCCGTTCCTGCATTGCATTTTCGTGATCCGCCACTCGACGTGCCCTGCCAGCACACCGCTGGCTGTCACATGGCTTGAGCAGGCAAAAAGGACGCCGGCCTGCAACAGAATCAGGGCAATGACGGGAATGCTGAGCAGGCCAACCAGCCACAGGGCGGCCTTGATGATCCGCCGGTTTGCGGCATTCCCCGCACCCGGGGAAGCTCCGGCGGTCATGGCGCGGTCTCTTCGGGAAGGCGCAGGTTGGCCACTATCTCGGCGGGCAGCTCTCCGGCGAGGAAGCGGGCCGATATCTGGTCGACACTGGCGATATGCGACATGATCAGGTTCGGCAGGTCATGTGCAAGATACGCGCGCAGGGACGGGATGTTTCCCCCGGTTGCAGCGATGGTCGCGTCAATGTCCGCCACCAGACGGTTGTGCTGGGCGATATGGCAGGCCAGAACCGGAACGGCGTGGTCCCGCAACAATGCCTCTTCCCGGGCGAAATGCTCCGCAATTTCGGCCCGGCATGCAGCCAGATGGCCCGGCAGCTCAGCATCGGCAAGGCCTTCAGACCGTGCCAGCATCTCCTCGATGCGGGTGTGATCATCGTCCATCAGATCAACGCCCAGCGGAAACTTCGGGTGGCTCATAGTGGCCTCCTCAGTGGCTTGTGCCTTCGGAAAAGGTGATCTTGTTGTAGACGTTGTATTTGCCGGAAGGCTTGCGCATCGGCAGCCGCTTGATCTCGGCGAAGGTCGCGGCATCGTAGACAATCAGTTCGCCGGGGTCCTCCCAGATCGAGACCAGCACTTTCCTGCCGTCCTTGTCGAACTCGACATGGGCCGCCGTTTTGCCGGGGCTCGGGGTGATCGAGCGGACAATCTGCAAGCTGCGTTTGTCGAGGATGGACATCGTGTCCCTGGCTTTTGACATCATGGAATCCGTCCAGGCAAAGGGCGTGTTTTCGTGGCTTCGCATGAAAAAGCCCGGACCGGGTGTTTCAACGGTCTTCACCGTCGTCCAGCTGTCGGTGGCAATGATTGACACGAGGCCGGATTTCAGATGGGGCGTTGCCATCACCGGGCGGCCCTCATGCTTGAAGGTAATGCCCGAGCCGAGATGTGGCAACCCTGGCAAGGTGAGTGCGGCAATCTGCTCGCCCCGGTTGAGATCGTAGACCTTCGAGGCCGATCCCTCGCGGGCTGAACCGAAGACATGGGCGTAGGAGGGGTCGAAGAAGAAATCATCGAGAGGTTCGTCGGTCTTGATCCGGCGCAGCGGGAAATCGCCGCCCTTGGTCGGGATTTCCCAGATTTCCGGCACGTCCTTCAGCGCCACCACGAAGGAATTTCGCGGGCGCGCCTGATAGACCGCCGAGACGCGCGAGGTCTTGCCGGTTGCATCCACGGCATCAAGCGTCCGGATCAGCGACAGGTCGGCCGCATTCAGGAGCACGAGTGAGTTGGGCAGGTAGTTGGCGACCGCGATGGTTCGGCCATCCGCCGACAGGGCGATGTTGCGCGCGTTGATGCCCGCGCGGATCTCGCCGATCTTCTGAAGGCTCCAGATGTCGTATTTCTCCACCCAGCCATCGCGCGACATGAAATAGACAAAGCGGCCATCCGGCGAGAACTTCGGCCCGCCATGCAGGGCAAAGCGGGTGGGAAAGCGCGTCAGCGGTTCCAGCCTGTCGCCATCGAGAATGGTGGCGTGATGATCGCCGATTTCGACCACGACGAAGAGGTTCATCGGATCGGCGGTGAAAACAGGCTTGGCGAGCGGGGGAGCCTCCCGCTCGATGACCCGGCTTGCCGTGATTTCCGCCGCCCCCCAGACAGGCATGACCGGCAGCGGCTTTGCGATATGCGCGGTCAGCGCCTCGATTTCTTCCCTGGCGAGGGTCTGGCCGAAGGCCGGCATCTGGGTTGCAACGCGCCCCTCGGCGATGACTTTGGCCACCGCACCGCCGCGCAGGCGCCCCATGTTCTCCGGCAGCAACGCCGGGCCGATGGCCCCGAGGCGGCCGGTGCCGTGACAGGACGCGCAGTGCGTCTGGTAAAGCTGTTCGGGTTCTGCCGCGTGAACGGCGCCGGCGAGCAGCAGGACTGCGGCGGCCAGCCTAAATGACGGCTTCATGGCGAACTCCACGGAAGGGGGTAACGGTGACGCGCGGGGCGGGCCCATCAAGGCCGATCTCCGCATCGGTCAGATAGCAGCCGGGATCTTCCGCCCAGGGATCGCCCGTCACCTTCAGCGCACGGATGCGCGTGTTGCCTCCGCAGATGGCAAGATGGGCGCAGGCCCCGCAGCGGCCTGTGACGGGGCGCGGGCGCTGTTTCAGGCCGGCGAAGACCGGATCGGACAGGTCCGTCCAGATGTCGGAGAATGCCCGCTCCTTCACATTGCCCAGCGTATGGTGCCACCACATCGTATCGGGATGAACCTGGCCGAGATTGTCGATATTGGCGACATTGACCCCCGAGGCGTTGCCGCCCCAGCGCACCAGCGCGGACCGGAGCCGTTCGGCCTCGCGCGGGTAATGCGCCTCGACCCAGTGCAGAAGATAGACGGCATCGGCATCGTTGTTCCCGGTGACGATCTCGAGCTCGCGCCCGTCCTCGATGGCGCGCGCCGCGCGGTCGATCAGCACGTCCATGGCCCGCCGCGTCGAGGCCCATTCGGAATCCTGCCCGCGATTCTTGTTGCCGCGACCGGCGTAGACGAGATGCGACAGATAGAATTTCGGGAAGTTCTCCGCCTCGCACAGGTCGATCAGGGGTTCGAGATGGTGCTCGTTGGCCTGCGTCATGGTGAAGCGCAAACCCACCTTCACCTTGCGGTCGCGCAGCAGGCGCAGGGCCTCGATCGACTGATCGAAGGCGCCGGCCTTGCGGCGGACCGCATCGTGCGTTTCCTTCAGACCGTCGATGGAGATGCCGACGTAATCATAGTCGGCCGCAGCGATCCTGTCGGCCATCCACGGTTCGACCAGGGTGCCGTTGGTGGAAAGGCAGAGAAAGAAGCCAAGATCCCTGGCACGGCGGGAAATCTCGAAGATGTCGCGGCGGAGCAGCGGTTCCCCGCCCGAAAGGATCAGAACCGGCACGCCGAACGCCTTCAGATCATCAAGGGTGGTCATGACCTGCCCGGTCGTCAGTTCACCGGGAAAATCGACATCACCCGAGATCGAGTAGCAGTGCATACACGTCAGGTTGCAGCGCCGGATCAGGTTCCAGATCACCACCGGCCCCGTCATGCGCACCGGCGGCGCGCTGCCCTTCGGGCCATGGGCGCGGGCCGGCTGCCCGGGTTTCATGACCATGCGCAGATAATGCGACAGGCGGAACATGCTGACCTCCCCTCAGGCAGCGGGCCGGGCCGCAAGGCGCAGCCCGGTCTTTTTCAGAATGCGTTTCGAGAACAGGACCTCATGGGCGCGCGCCGCGGGCCCGATCAGCCGGGCGATCTCCGCGACCTTGCCGATAACCTCGTCGCTGCTCACGCCATGCACCATGGCAAAGACGTTGTAGCGCCAGTGCGGCAGATGGCGCGGGCGCCGATAGCAATGCGACACCGCCGCCAGCGCGCCGATCCTCGGTCCGATCTCGGCCACGGCCTCGTCTGCAATGTCCCACACGCTCATGCCATTGGCGGTAACGCCCAGCGCATAGTGGTTCGGGATGACGCCGATGCGGCGGATGGCGCCGGTTTCGATGAGGCCGGCAAGGCGCCCGAGCACCTCGGCACGGCTGCACCCGAGCCTGCGCGCAAGTTCGCCATAGGGGTCCGGCGAAAGCGGCAGGCCGGCTTCGGTTGCCTTGATCAGGGCGTGATCGGTTGGCAGCAGCATCAGACCTCCACCCGGAAGCCGACGAAGAACTCCTCTTCCTTCGGCATCAGCCAGACCTTGAGGCCGGTTTCCGCCTCGATGGCCGCCGCAGTGGACGTGATGCGTTCAGGATCGAGCGAAGAGATCACGAACCACATGTTGAGTTCGTGCCCGCGCTCGTAGTTATGCGCGATTTCGGGATGTCGGTTGACCTGTTCGGCCACGGCCTCGAAACGCTCCGCCGGCACCGCCATGGCGGCAAGGCAGACGGCGCCGCCCATTTCCTCCGAATTCCACAGGGGACCGAACCGCGAGACCGCGCCCGCCGCAACCAGCGCCGCGAGGCGCTCGATCAATTCGCCTTCGCTGATGCCCAGCATGTCTGCTGCATCCGCATAGGGCCGTTCGCTAAGCGGAAAGCCGCCCTGCAAGCCGTTGATGATGATCCGGTCGGTCGCCGTCAGCGTGATCATTCCGCCGCCTCCCTGTCCGCCGAGAACACGGCCCCGCGCTGCTTGAAGCAGCGCAGGGAAAACAGGACATCCCGCGCTGCGACAGCGCTGCCGCCGGCCCGTTCGAGTCCGGCGATCACTGAAAGCGCGCTGGCCCGATCCCGGCCATGAACCATCGTGAAGAGGTTGTAGCGCCAGGCCGGCAGGCGGCGCGGGCGGCGGTAACAGAGCGTCACGCCCGGTGTTGCGGCAAAACCTTCGGCCACCGCATCGACGGCAGCCTCGGCAATGTCCCACACCGCCATGGCGTTGGCCGCATAGCCGAAGGCGCGATGCCGGACGATGACGCCGAAGCGCGTCACGATGCCCCGCGCGAGCAGCGAGTCGAGCCGGGCAATGACCGCCCCTTCAGTCAGGCCAAGCGCTTCCGCAATTCCGGCAAATGGCCGGGGAACGAGCGGCAGGCCCCGTTCCAAGGCGCCGAGCAGGCGTCGATCTTCATCATCCGCCCTGCCCGTCAGCGGCCGCGACACGGGTTTGGTCGCGCTCTCCCCGAACAGCGAGAAGCCGAGGTCGATGTGGTAGGATTTTTCAAGCGGCAGGTTGAGGACCGGCAGGCCGGTCGCATGTTCGATGCCGGCCAGCACCGTTTCGACCGCAGGCCTGTCGCGCCCTGTCACCACGAACCAGAGGTTATAGGCGTGTTCGCGCTCGTAATTGTGGTTCACGCCGGCAAAGGCATTGATTGTGTCAGCGACGGCTTCGATATCCTCGGGCAATGCCGCGACAGCGGCCAGTGTCGAATACCCCGCCGCATGGGGCCGGACGATCGCGCCGACGCGGCTGACCGCGCCCGACCGGCTGAGCGTGTCAATCCGGCCCAGCACATCCGCCTCGGCAAGTCCAAGCTGGACGCCGATCTCCCGAAACGGGCGCGACAGCAACGGAAAGCCACGCTGGAAATGATCGACCAGTGCCCGCGTGGCCCGGTCCGTGTCGGCAAAGGGCAGGACCACCGCCATGCTATTTGCCGATCATGTGGGCGCGGGCGGCAAAGAAGATGCCCGATGGCTTCTGCGCCGGCAGGCGGGCCATTTCGGCAAAGGTCCGGGTATCGTAGATGATCACCGTATCGCTGTCGCGCACCGAGACCCAGACTTCATGCCCGCGCGGGGTGAATTCGAGATGCAGCACGGCAGGCCCGGGTTTCAGGGTCTTGACGACATCGAGGCTCTGGCTGTCCACCACCTCGACGACATCGTTTTTCGGATGTGCGTAGTTGACCCAGACGTGCCGCCCGTCGGGCCGGGCCACGGCGAAGACCGGCTGGCCGTGGGTCTTGATCCGACCGATCTCCTTCAGGGTGTCGAGACCGATTACCAGGAGTTCGTCGCGCCCGATTGCAGGCAGGAACAGCCTGTTCTGGGTTGCGCCCCACCCTTCGTAATGCGGCATCTTGTAGACCGGCAGCGGTGCTTCGCCCTTGCCGTATCCGGGCAGCACCCGCTCGGCCTTCAGCGGCTCGGCCCAGAGATCGACATGGACGACGCCATCCTCGCCGAAGAGACCGGCAAAATAATGCCGCCCGTCGCCGGTGACATTGGCGTCATAGGGCAGTTTGCCGATGCCGGTCAGCTTGGTCAGCTTCGGTTCCGCCCCTGCGGGCAACTCCAGCTTCCAGATTTCGCCGGCGTCATAGAGCGTGAACACGAAGGCTCGCCCC
>JAIUNP010000119.1 GCA_020161975.1 Pseudomonadota bacterium | reverse complement strand
TGGGCGGCGAACCCTGCAGGCACCCTGTTGCCGAGGCCGAGTGCGGGCGGCGGTTGCGACTTCAACACAAGATCGCGTCAGCGTTCCGGTTCAAGGCCTGCCCGCTTCAGCCGGACGATCGCCAGATCGAGCGCGGAAAGGAAGTTCGAGCGATCCTTCGGCGCAAAGGGGCGAGGACCGCCGGTGATCTGTCCGGCAGACCGTAGATCGTCCATCAGGTTTCGGGTTGCCAGCGCCAGTCCGATCGATTGCTCGGAATGCGCACGGCCATTGGGCGCGATGACATCCGCGCCGGCCTTGATGCAGCGCGCCGCAAGCGGAATATCTGCGGTGATCACGATCACGCCACGCCGGGCGCGTTCGGCAATGTAATTGTCGGCGATATCCAGCCCCGCGCTCACGACCACGCGCGTGATGAGCGGATCACGCGGAAGCTGCATGAAGCTGTTGGAGACCACAATCGTCTTGATGCCATGCCGACCTGCGACCTTGTAAACTTCGGCCTTCACGGGGCAGGCATCGGCATCAATGAAAACAAGAATGGTCGGGGGTGCGCTCACCCCATCCTGAATTGCCACGAACGTTCTGATTGCCCCTGGTTTGCGTGTTGGACGGCTGATTGACCGCGGCGGGCGACAGCGCCCCGTCACGTTCAGACGTCATAGCGGGATCATAGACGATCTTGAACCATCTGACAGGTCCAGCGGAGCTCAATCGCCCTGGCCCGATGTCAACTGATACCGGAAGCGCCGCGCTTCCCCGCGCGAGATGCGCCACTCGATGGGCGTGGCGGTCGCATTCCGCGCGATGCGTTCGACACTGACGGTGAGATCGCCCGTTTGCAGCCCGAGATCTGCTGCGTCATCGACTGTCACGTCCGCAATCGAGATGTCTTCCTCAATCGCAAAGACAACCTGTCCGCAAAGCTGCTCATAGGCTGGATAGAGCAGCGGGCCGATCATTTCCTCGGATACAGACAGGAGCGGCTTGAATCGATCCTGAGGCAGAAAGATATCCTCGACCAACCGCGGCACGCCATCCCACAGGCGGTGACGCACCATCTTTATGACCAAAGGATCGGTCAGGCCAAGTTGCCGTGCGACCTTGGGGGGCGTCGACACAAGCTTGCGTGAGACGATGCGACTTTCCGGCAAAAACGCGTTGCCATCCTTGTCGCGAAACCGGAAGAACCGAAGCATGGCATTGTCGAAATTCGGTCGCCGGACAAAGGTGCCGAGACCATGCCTGCGCTCGACAAGGCCGTTAAGCGCAAGGTCATCAAGCGCTCTGCGCACCGTGCCCGGCGCAATCCGATAGATTTTGGCAAGGCCGGTTTCAGCGGGTAACCCATCGCCCGGCTTCCAGTCACCGGCCGCAATCCGACGGGCGAACGTCTCGTAAAGACGCCGGTACAGCGGCAAATGCACGTCGCCCTCCAGTGGCGGGGCGGCGTGCATCACAGTATCGGCGCCAAGAATCTGGCGGGCCATCGTCTTGCGTCTCCCAATCAGTCCGGCGTGATGTTGCCATCACGGATCAGCTTGCCGGTCACGGCTTTCTGCCCGGCTATGAAGGTGGCCGCGCCCGCAGCACCACCGCCGATGATCTCGCCGCCAAGATCGGTGATCCGCTGCTTAATTTCGGGCGCCTGCAAGGCCTTGTCCAGCGCATCGGTCAGCTTGCCAACCACTGCATCCGGCGTGCCGGCCGGTACGAACATGCCGTTCCATTCAAAGACCGCGCCCCCGCCGATCCCAAGTTCGCCGAGCGCCGGCACATCGGGAAGGGCGGCGATCCGCTTGTCGGATGCAACCGCCAGAGCCCTGAGCTTGCCACCCTTGATATGGGACAGGCCGGAGGCGACATTGGCAAAAAACACCGGAATATGCCCGCCCATCACATCATTCATGGCCGGTCCACCGCCTTTGTAGGGAACATGCGTCATGTTGACCTTTGTCTGCTGGATAAAGGCCGCGCCTGCCAGATGTTGCGCCGAGCCTGTGCCCGAGGAAGCATAGTTGATCGCGCCGGGCTTTGCCTTGGCCATGGCAACGAGGTCGGGAGCGGAATTGGCCTCAAAACCGGGTGTCACCACCACCACATGCGGAAAGGCGGCCACCACACCGATGGGGCGGAATGCCTTTTCTGCGTCATAGGGCAGCTTGGGATAAAGACCCTGGTTGATGACAAAGGATGCGGCGTCGATCATGACAGTGTAGCCGTCAGGCTTGGCATTGGCGACGAAAGCCGCGCCGACCTGACCTGCCGCGCCCGGCTTGTTTTCAACCACGATGGACTGCCCCAGCGCCTCGCCCAGTTTCGGCGCGATCAGACGCGCCATGATGTCCGCGCCTCCTCCCGGCGGGTAGGTCACGACCAGCGTTATGGGCTTGGTCGGGAAATCCTGCGCCACAGCCGCCCCCACTGTTGCCAGAAAAACCGCGGCGCCTATCAACTGTCCGAAATGTCTGGTCATGGCAAATTCTCTCCCTGTGTCGCTTGCAGCCGGATTGCGCTGTGGCCTTCAATAGACTTATAACACCAGTCTTATATAACTCTATTGGATAATGCAACATGGCGTCGGAACAGGAACAGGACGTGGAGAATACGGGCTGGGTCGACACGCATGTGCACATCTTCGGGCACGATAGCGCGCTGGCGTCCGACCGCCGCTACGCACCGGCTTATGATGCCTTGCCCGCGCAACTGCTGGACAAGATGGCTCGCGTCGGCATCACGCGCGCAGTCCTGGTCCAGCCGAGCTTTCTGGGAACGGACAACAGCTATATTTTGGACGCGATTGCCTCCAATCCAGCCGCTTTTTGCGGTATTGCCGTGGTTGAACCCGACATTGGCGTAAACGGGCTCAAGGCGCTTCGGCGCCAGGGTGTCCTCGGTGTGCGGTTCAACTGTATCGGCAAGGCCGTGCCGGACTTCGCCGCTGCGCACCGTGAACTGGCGGGTCACCTCGCGGCGCTCGGGATGGTGCTGCAAATTCAGGCCGAGGGGGCGCAATGGGCCGGGATGGCGGCCTTTCTCGCAAACCCGCCCGGACCTGTCGTGATCGATCACTTCGGCCGCACTGCGCCCGGCCATCCCAGCGGCGGATTTGAAACGCTGATGCGCGCGGCGTGCCAGACGGACCGGCTATGGTTCAAGTTTTCCGCGCCCTATCGATTGACGGCGGGCGCCGCAAATGTCTGCGCGGAGATCATCCTGAAAACGGTGGGCATCGACCGGATCGTCTGGGGCAGCGACTGGCCGCACACACAGCATGAGGAACATCAGAGTTATTCAGACATGCTGGGTAAACTCGCTGACTGGGTGACGTCGGCGCGAGATCGCCAGACGGTGCTTGTCGATAACCCGGCGAAACTGTTTCGCTCAGGGGCACAGATATGAAGTCCGTGACAGCGCAACGGTATATTGCTCCTGAGGGCGCGACGCGTGGCCTGGCATGGCAGTCGATGCGAGGCCTGATTGCTCGACACTCGCGCAGCCTGCATGGACGCGCGTCGCTTGAAGACATGCCACAGTGCAGCTAGCCTTAGGGTTGATATGTGGCTAAATCAAAGAACCATTGACGCCATCCGGCTGATGCTGGAGCTGGCGCGCCTCTGGCCGGACCGCACACGGGCTGTCGATTTGCCGGAGAGCACCGGCATTACCATCATGAACATCCAGAAGACGATCCACGCGCTGGCACTGGCAGGGCTTTTGGAAACGCAGCGCGGACGAAGTGGCGGTGTGCGTCTTGCCCGCCAGCCTGCTGCGATCGACATCGGCGAGATCGTGCGTGCCTTCGAGCCGACTGATTGTCCGGTCGGCTTTTTCGCGCAATCGCCCTCGGATGCGGCCATCTCCCGCCTGTTGTTCAAGGCGCATCGCGGTTTTTTTCAGCCGCTGGAGGGGGCGACGTTGGCTGATCTGCTCACCGCCGGCACTGCGCCTGGACCTTTATCAAGAGAAGCCCTTCCTGTGCGGTAATGTGCAGACCGTCATCTGGCCGTTGTGAAGGCGCACGATTTCCGTTCTGCACTGGGACAGGCTGATCGCCGAGAGGACCAATGCCTTCGCCTATGCCGGAACCATCTTTCCCGGCGCGTTCTCCAGCCAGCAGTGGCTTCTACGGCCGCTGCACCCACATCGGCCAGGGCAGCCTGTTGCAGGTCCGGTGCGACCACAAACGCCGTCCCGATTTGCAGCCCCCTCGCCGGCATACAGATTTCACTGCGGTCATTTGTTGACTTATTTAGTCTTTTTTTGTAAATATTTGAAATCGCTTGCTTTTTACAATCGTTCTAAACTGGAGGCTGTGATGGACTCCCGCGAAATTCTTCCCTCGTTGCTGCATCGAGCTTCCGAATTCGCGGCTCATTCGGTCGTGGAGACCTGTCCTGTCGCGCGGCTCAAGGATATGCTGCGTCGCGTTGGACTGCGGCCAACACGGCAGAGGATGTTGCTCGGCTCGCTGTTGTTTTCGGGCAAGGACAGGCACGTATCGGCGGAAGTGCTCTACCAGGAATCGCAAGCGGCGCGGTCCCACCTGTCGCTGGCGACCATCTACAACACCTTGAACCAGTTCAGTGATGCAGGGCTCTTGCGGAAGGTTGCGGTCTTCGGCGATCGCGCGATTTACGATACGAATGTCGGGGATCATCATCACTTTCTGGTCGAGGACGACGGAACGGTGATTGATGTCCCCGATGTTTCAGTCTCCCTGTCGAACATGCCCGATCCTCCGCCAGGGTATCGCATCGTGGGGGTTGATGTCGTGGTGCGGCTCGTGCGCGTCGAGGGCGAGGCATGATCGTCTGCTCCTGCAACGTCCTCACCAAGCAGCAGATTCTCGACGCTTGCGCAGCTGAGGCAACTCATGCGCCACGCACACCGGCGCAGACCTATCGCTGTCTCGGTTGCGCGCCCGATTGCGGCCGCTGCCTGGTGACCATTCGCGCCATTCTGGCCGAAGCGCGCTTGTCCGCCTGTGCAGTGGGCTGCACAACCTGTCCGGGGCAGCATGAAGCAGTTGCCGGAGATAACCGTTTGGGTCAATCGAAGGTTGCCGCGTTACCCCCGTTTGCAATTGCCGCTGAATAGTGAACACTGGACGCTGGCATGTCGTTGGCGGCCTGGAACGCCAGTGTCGGAAAGGGATTTACAATGAAGGGTGACAAAAAGGTCCTGGACTATCTCAACAAGGGCTTGCGGAGCGAATTGACCGCGATCAGCCAATACTGGTTGCATTATCGCCTCCTTGACAACTGGGGTCTCAAGGCGCTCGGCAAGAAGTGGAAAGAAGAGTCAATTGAGGAGATGCACCACGCTGATCGGTTCGTTGACCGGATCCTCTTCCTTGAGGGACACCCGAACATGCAGGTGCTCGATCCCTTGCAGATTGGTCAGAATGTCAAGGAAGTGATCGAGGCCGATCTTGCTGCCGAAGTTGGCGCGCGCGCGCTCTATCAGGAAGCAGCCACCTATTGCCAGAGCGTCAAGGACTATCCGTCCAAGGACCTGTTCGAGGCGCTGATGGCGGACGAGGAAGGCCATATCGATTTTCTGGAAACGCAACTCGAACTGGTCAACAAGCTCGGCGAAGCGTTGTACATGCAGGCCCATCTTGGTGGACTTGAAGGCTGAGACAACAACAGCCCGCCAAAACGACCGACAGGCCACGGACTGCGTGGCCCTTGTCCTCGTGCGCGTTGGACTGCACGATCCGCAAATTCCACGCCGACCTGACCGGAGAGCGGCCGACCGAAGCGGATGGGCCTCCGGTGCGCAGCTGGAATGCCTATAGTCGCACCCGCGCAAACGCTTCCGGCGGGGCGTTGTTCTCGCGCATCAGCCCGGTCATCAGCTCGATCATACGCTGTTCTGCGGCTGCATCGACGAGGGGATTTTCCTGTCCCGGGTCCGTTGCAAGATCAAACAACCGCGTTTCGCGCTCGATCAGACTACCCGGTCCGTAGTTATTGAACATGGGCGAGGTGTTGATCATCGGGATTTTCATGGTCTGCACACCCTTGGTGAAGGGAAAGGGCGGAGCGAGCGCGATGTTCTGCAACTCCTCGACGCTGAAACGATCCCAGATGTGGGTAGGCATGAGGGTATACTGATAGACCTCCTGAGCGGTCGGATTTTCCGGGTAACGATGGTAGGTGTAGCGGCCATCCGTGGCGTTGATCGCACCGCCGAAGTAGCCGAACACCGCTGCGGATCGCAGCGGTTGATCCTTTTCGAGCACCGGCAACAGGGACTTGCCCTGCATCTCAGCCGGCGGGGTGACGCCGAAGAGATCGAGGAAGGTCGGGGCAAGATCGATGGTCTGCGTCAGGGCCGCGCGGCGCGTGCCGGCTGTTTTCAGGCCCGGCGTGTGGATGAACATCGGGATGTGGACGATTTCCTCGTACATGTTCATCCGGTTCTTGGCCCAGAAGTCGTGCTCACCAAGCAGGAAGCCGTGATCGGTGGTCAGGACCAGCGCGGTATCCTTCCAGAGATCGTGCTGGTCGAAATAGTCGAGCAGCTGGCCGAGCAGGAAATCACAGAGCGCGACGACAGCGTAGTAATTGGCGCGCAGCTCCTCGCATTCCTCGGGCAGTTCATCGACGCGACCATAGCGCGGCCAGTCGCGGATTGGCCCGTTCCAGCCGGTCTTGAACTGGGTCCTGAAGCGCTCGGGCGCGAAGAACGGCTCGTGCGGGTCGAAGGTTTCGAGGTGCAGGATCCAGTTGTCCGCGTCCCGGTTTGTGTCGAGAAACTCCATCGCGCTGGCAAAGCACTTGACGGAGGGGAAGTCCTTTTCCTCACGGATGTATTCCCGGTTCACCATATAGTTACGGAAATAATCGCGCTGGCCCGTGCCGAATTGCCGCTCATGGTAGAGTTCGCGCAGGCGCTCCCAGTGCGGCTGCACCATCGCCTTCCACGGGTCCCCCTCCTGCCCACGAATGAATTCCCAGGAATCGTAGCGGGTGTGATAGGTCGCGCCGCCGTCCTCGAAATAATGGGCGTGATCGGTGATCAGATGACTGTAGACGTCATGACCCCACAGAATTTCGGCAAAGGAATTGTCGAACGGTTCCAGCGGACCCCATGAGCGGTGCAGAAAGCTCAGACGGCCTGTATGGATGTCGCGGCGCGCCGGCATACAGGGCAGAGATCCGACATAATGCTTGTCGAAGGTGACGGAGCGCCTGGCCAGCCGATCAAAATTCGGTGTCGGGATGCGGGTGCCGCCATAGGGGCCGAGCAAATGGCGATTAAGGGAATCAAACAGAAGAAAGACAACTTTCATGGCAAATGCTCCCGTGACCGGGGCTAGCCTCGGATGTTCCGGCCTCTTCTGTAAAATGATTTCAACGCGCCGGTTCGATAGATTACAGGAATGCCTCAGACTGCAACCGCAGCGATGGACTGCTTCAGCAACTCGGTCAGCCGCGTCACGATCGGGATGGCGCGCGAGGATGTGCGCATCATGATCCCGGACCGGAAGCTCCGGATGGGTTCTTCCGGCGCCCGTACGATCAGCCCGGTTTCCGCGATCACCGACTTCAACTGCATCGGCGCGATCATCAGATAATCGGTGGCCCGCACCAGCCTCAGGCCCGTGGCAAAGGACGAGGTGGAAACGGCAATACGATAGTTGAGCCGCCGGGCACCGAGTAGCCGGGACAGTTCGGCCTGGGCCGGTTCGTCGTGCTGGAAAACGATGAACGGATAGGCAGACAGAGCCTCGAACATCATCGGCGTTTCCGCCTGGGGATGGTTGGCGCGCATGATGACGCCAAGGTCGGCAGTCAGAAGCACCTCAGACTCAATACCATATGACACAGCACTCGGCTCGATCTCGCCGCAGACGACATCAAGCTCACCGCGCTGAAGCATGGGCACGGTCGTCTTGTTCACATTCGCGACGACATCGATGCGTGTTCCGGGGAACTCGCGCACGAGCTGGGTCAGTGCATAGGGCACATGCAGCATGTGAAAGAGCGCGCCGGCGCCGATGCGCAGCACAGGCAAGCCGCCATACTGCATCGCCGCGATCTCTTCGGTCGCGAATTTGTATTCCGCCTCGATGCGGCGGGCATGGACGAGGAAGGCCTTTCCGAAGGATGTCAGTTCCATGCCGCGGATTTTCCGCTCGAACAGCCGCGCCCCCATTTCGGTTTCCAGCCGTTGCAGGAATTTCGTCAGCGAGGGTTGCGCAAGGCCGATCCGGTTTGCGGCAGCCGTCAAGGTGCCCTCCTCGACAATGGCCAGAAAGGCGCGGACTTTACGATCCATCAAGGGCTCCGGTTCCAGGCGGTGATCGCGCGAATGCGTGTGTGGCGGCACGTCAACCCGGTGTTGCCATAGCTTATAGGAATGCCAAAGGGTGTCAAAATTCATTTTTAGGGCATGGATCAAACACCTAGCATCGGCGTAGGACAACAACAGCCACAGGGAGACTTCGGATGGGTATCTCATCATGCAGATGGCTCGGAGCGCTGCTCCTGGCAGGTTGCCTCAGCAGTGCGCCGATGGCTCCGGCAAAGGCACAGAGCTTTGCAGACGTCGGCAAACAACCGCCGATCACGATCCTGATCAACGCCTCGCCATGGTATGCGGGGTTCCAGTCGGCGGTGGAACTGTATACCAAGCAGACCGGAAATGTCGTCAAGCTGGATGTGACGCCCTACAACGGCGTGCTTGAAAAAGCGCGCAATGCCGTGCGCGGCCAGACCAGCCCCTATGACATCCTCAATATCGACGGCTTCTGGACCATCGAATTCTATGAGGGTGGCTTCTTGCGACCGATCAAGGATGTCGATCCGACATTCGTTCTCCCCAAAGAGGTCCTGGCCTGCGGCAACAACCATTACTGGAACGCTGAAAAGCGCTGGCGCACGCCGGAGGGCGGCGTCCTGATGGGGGTGCCACCGAACTGCAACGTCCACATCCTCGCGTACCGCAAGGATTTGTATGACGGAGCGGGGCTGGCGGCTCCCAAATCCTATGATGATGTGAAGGCCGCCTGCCTGAAACTTCAGAAGCCGCCGCAACTCTATGGCTTCGTCACGCGCGGCGAGCGCGGCAATCCGATCCGCTATGATTTCATGCCCTTCATGCACGGCCATGGCCAGACGGACTTTGTGAAGGACCCCTTGAATGGTGACTTCACGGTCACGGTCAATTCACCGGAAATGCTGGCGGCCCTGAAGCAGTTCATCGATCTGCATAAGACCTGCGGGCCGGCCAATCATGCCTCTGTCGGGCAGGCCGACGTGATCCAGTCCATGTCGGCGGGCAAGGCTGCCGCCGTTCAGGTCGTGATCGCCGCCTGGTCGAATTTCGAGGACAAGAACAAGTCCACCGTCGTGGGCAAGGTCGGGGCAGCACCGATTCCCTCGGCGGTTCCGGGCAAGCCGGGCGTGGCCTCCATCGGAAACTGGGATCTGACCATTCCGAAGAATATCGCACCCGAACAGCAAAAGGCTGCGATCGCTTTCCTGAAGTGGTTCGTCACGCCGCAGGCCCAACGTGCCTATGCGGAGGCGGGAGGCATCCCGGTCCGGTCTGACACGCTGACCTCGGACCTTGCCAAAAAGCCGCAGTTCAACTGGATGGCGCCGTATCTGCAAAGCGTCGCCACCGCAGCCTCGCCGCTTGGCTATAACGAGGGCGCGGCGGTCGAGCAGGTTTTGGGGCTGCGCCTCAATCAGGCACTGCTCGGCGAGATGTCGCCCGGAAAGGCCCTGAATACGGCCGCCGGGGAGGTTGAAGCGATCTTCGCCCGCTCCGGTCGCAAGACCGGCAAGTTGCCGCCCCTGCCGGAGTGAGGCGCGCGCCTTGCCGTTGGCCTTTCGCCTGTTCGGCGGAAGGCCTTCCGGATGGATCGGGGGGGCCTACGTATGAACCATCGTCAAGAGAGCTTTTTTGACCGCACCTTCGCCTATTGGAGCCTGCTGCCAGCAGTCTTCGTCTTCGTTGTGCTGTCCGTCTATCCGATGCTCAATCTTCTGGTGATGAGCCTCTCCACCTTCCGCTTTGAAGGTGGCGCTGAACACATGAGCTTTGATCCGCTGGCCAATTTCCGGCAATTTGCGGCTGATCCCCTGCTCAGACCCGCCATCATCAACACGTTCATTTTCGTTATCGTGTCGGTTGCGCTGGTCATGGTGATCGGCCTGTGGCTGGCGCTGCTTGCCGCCCGCGTCACGCGCGGCAAAGGCCTTCTGCGCACGCTGATCATCCTGCCGATTCTGGTGCCGCCGGTGGCGATCGGATCAATGTGGCGGCTGATCTACAATTACGAGTTCGGCGTCATCAACCAGGCGCTTGGCGCGCTGGGGCTTGATCCTGTCAACTGGCTCGGAGACAGCCGCTTTGCCCTGCTGTCGGTGATATTGGTCGATGTCTGGCACTGGGCGCCCTTCATTTTTCTGATCCTGTTCGCGGCGGTCGAAGGCATCCCCAGT
>JAIUNP010000118.1 GCA_020161975.1 Pseudomonadota bacterium | reverse complement strand
TCTGACCGGCCTGCAGGGCGTTGACCTTGGCGCTATCGTCGGCGAAGTCCTGGATCTGCAGCTCGTCGACGAACGCCGCGTCGCCCCAGTAGTCGGCGTACTTGGTGAACGTGCTGGTCTTGCCCGGGTCGAAGGACTTGTAGGCGAAGGGGCCCGTGCCGACCGGGTTCTTGATGTCGAAGTCGGTCGGGATGATGCCGACGGTGTACTCCGCGAGGAGCGCGTCGAGCAGCGCGTACGGCGTGTTGAGGACCAGCTTGAGCGTGGTGTCGTCGACCACCTTCGTCGACTGGAAGTCCAGGATCTGGGAGAGCTGGCCGCCGCCGGACATCGGGGCCTTCGGGTCCGCGACGCGCTTGATGCTGAACCAGGCGTCGGAAAGCACCGTTTCGAGGAAGACTTGTGGCTATCACGCGCGACCTATCTCTTGCGTCGCGAATTCCAGTCCACCATCCCCGAACTTGTACGTCCAGTTCAGTCATGGCCGCCATGCAAGTCCGTTTGATAGCCAAGTTTCACGGTTGCCAAACCGATCTACCTGACCCGGACCACACTTTCATATCATCAGGATTGCGCAAAAAACTGAAGAGTCAAGAACAAATCATGAAAACAACATATGCGGTTGCCAATTTTACACTTCTTGGGCCACGGTCGTTAGACTACTTCGCTGCCACTTTCATGGAAACGGCGCTTGCGCTTTCAAGTCGGACTGATGATTCAGTGATGCTGTCGGGATCGTTCGCCGGCTCGGAACCTGGATATCGAGATCACAGCTAATACTGGTGAGGCCGCCGTCGCTAGACTTTCTGCTGCGACTCCCACAAGTTAGCTTCGGGTTTTTAGTTAAATTCGGGGCATGAGTGGCAGACACGCTGATTTCCATTGTCGAAAATTTCTTTGCCGCTGTACGGGATGTTCACCGCCTGGGCGCCGGCACGAAGGAGCGCTCATACTATCCGGCGCTGGCCGAACTGTTGAACGCCCTCGGGCAAGACCTGAAGCCGAAGGTCATCTGCCTTTCCGATCTTGGGAACACCGGCGCGGGGCATCCCGATTTTGGCCTGTTCGCGGCCAATCAGGTTCAGAAGGGTGAGCCGCGCAAAGGGCAAATGCCGGAACGCGGCGTGATCGAGATGAAGGGCGTGGCCGACGAGACGTGGCTCACCGCCGCGAGCGATCAGGTCAGCAAGTATTTCGGTGCATATCGCCTCGTCATCGTCTCCAACATCCGCGACTTCCTCATCATCGGCGAAGGACCGGACGGCAAAGCGACCAAGCTCGAAAGGTTCCGGCTATCGCCGGACGCCAAGACCTTCTGGGAAATGGTTGCGACGCCCCGGAAGTCAGCCGAGCATGTTGGCCGAGCGTTCGGCGAATACCTCAAGCGTGCGCTGACGCAATCGGTCGCATTGCGTGAGCCGAAGGATGTCGCGTGGTTCCTCGCCTCCTATGCCCGAGACGCCTTGCAGCGCGTGGAAGAGGCCGGAGACCTGCCCGCGCTCGCCAATGTCCGCGCCTCGCTGGAAGAGGCGTTGGGAGTGCGCTTCGAAGCGGCGAAGGGCGATCACTTCTTCCGTTCCACATTGGTGCAGACGCTCTTCTACGGCGTGTTCTCGGCATGGGTGCTGTGGGCGCGAGAGACGCCGCGATCCTCGCCGAAATTCGACTGGCGCACTGCCATCTGGCATCTCACCGTGCCGTTCATCCGGGAACTGTTCCAGCAGCTCGCCAGCCCCAAGCACTTGCAGCCTCTCGGGCTCGTCGAAGTGTTGGACTGGACCGCCGCCACGCTCAACCGCGTGGACACAATCGAGTTCTTCCGGCGCTTCAACGACGCGGACGCCGTGCAGTTCTTTTATGAGCCCTTCCTTGAAGCCTTCGACCCTGAGCTTAGAAAGGAGCTTGGCGTCTGGTATACCCCGGTCGAAGTCGTCGACTACATGGTGGCGCGCGTCGATAAGGCGTTGCGCGATGATCTAGGCATTGCCGATGGTCTCGCCTCGGAACGGGTGATTGTGCTCGATCCCTGCTGCGGCACAGGCGCGTTCCTCGCTTCCGTCATCCGGCGCATCAACGAACGGCTCGCTTCGAAGGGTTTGGGGGCGCTGCAAGGGCAGAAGCTGAAGGAGGCGGCACTGAAGCGCGTCTTCGGCTTCGAGATCATGCCCGCGCCTTTCGTGGTCGCGCATCTTCAAATGGGCCTTGCGCTGAAGGACATGGGCGCGACGCTGGACACGACCACCGAGCGTGCGGGCATCTATCTCACCAACGCTCTCACGGGATGGGAGCCCCATGTTTCGAAGCCGCTGCCCTTCCCGGAACTGGCGCAGGAGCGCGAGGCCGCCGACAAGGTGAAGCAGGATGCGCCGATCCTCGTGGTCATCGGCAACCCGCCCTATAACGGCTTCGCAGGCGTCACCCCCAGCCCGGAAGAGCGGGCGCTGACCAACGCCTACAAGCAGCCCAAAAAAGTGCGCAGGCCCGAGGGCCAGGGGTTGAACGATCTCTATGTACGGTTCTTCCGCATGGCCGAGCGGCGCATTGTGCAGAAGCGAACCGTCACCAAGAAGGACATGTTCACCGAAGAGGTGAGTTGGGATGATGCTGGTGAAGGCGTCGTCTGCTTCATCACGAACTCAGAATGGCTGGACGGCCTGTCGCATCCGGCGATGCGCGAGCGCTACCTTGAGGCCTTCGACTGCATCCGCATCGACAACCTGAACGGTGACAGCCGCGAGACGGGCAAGATCACTCCCGATGGCCTGCCCGATCCCTCCATCTTCTCGACGGAGCACAACCGCGAAGGCATCCGCAAGGGAACGGCGGTCACAACGCTCATCCGCAAGACGGCACACGCCCCCAGCGAAACGGTGGAATATCGCGACTTATGGGGCGTGAACAAAAGGCAGGACCTTGCCGACAGCTCCGACGCGGAACCAACGGCAATCTACAGCAAGGTCATGCCGGTCTTCGAGCTGGGGCTGCCTTATGCGCACATCGTTGTGCGTGACGACTATTTTAGGTGGATCGCCTTGCCTGACCTGTTCCCTGCGTCGTTCCCCGGCGTGAAGACAAGCCGGGATGACTTTCTGGTCGATATCGACCGGGAGCCATTGGCTGCCCGCATCGCGGACTATTTCAACCCCGCCATCTCGAATGAAGACATCCGTGCCCGCTTTCCGCAAGTGATGGCGAAGTCGGATCGTTTCGATCCGACCAAGACGCGGGCAGATTTGCTGAAGCGCGGCCCAAAGCCCGAAAACATCGTCCGCTACGCCTATCGCCCCTTCGATGTGCGTTGGCTCTACTGGGAGCCTGACACGAAGCTGTTGGATGAGAAACGAACCGATTACTGGCCGCATATGACAGGCGGAAACCTGACCCTGTCGGCACAGCAGAAATCTCGTAGCGAATGGCAGTCGGCGCAACTCTTTCAATCGATGGCATGCCTTGATCTGCTTGATCGTGGATCAACAAATTTCCCGCTGAAGCTGCAAGTGTCGACATCCGAAGACGTGCTGAACGTCGCCGCGCCAATTGTGAAATTCATAACGGAACGCGGTCTCTCAGCGGAACGCGCCTTCCATCACGCTGTTGCGAACCTTCATGCACCGGTCTTTCGTGAAGAGAACGAAGGCGCGCTTCGCATGGATTGGCCTCGCTTGCCCATTCCAGGCAATGCCGACATGCTTCGGGCGTCAGCCGAACTCGGTGAGAGGTTGGGCCTTTATCTCAACCCTGAAACACCCGCCCCCGGCATTTCGACCGGAACCTTGCGGCCCGGCTTGTTGATGATGGGAACGCCCGCAAAACAGGGCGGCAAACCCATCGACGCCGCTGACCTCGCCCTGACTGCCGGTTGGGGCTCTACGCAGAACAACGCCAGCGGAACCATCGTCATGCCCGGTCGCGGCCTGACGAAGCTTCGCGACTATACACCCGAGGAACGCGCCGCGCTGGACACGGAAGCCGTCGACCAAGGCATGACGCTGGATGTGCTGCTTGGGCTGATCGGCGGCAAGACGCTGGACGTGCATCTCAACGGCGAAACCTATTGGGCGAACATCCCCGAAAAGGTGTGGGATTATTCCCTTGGCGGCTATCAGGTCATCAAGAAGTGGCTCAGCTATCGCGAGCAATCCGTCCTTGGCCGTCCGCTGAAGCTGGACGAAGCGCTCTACGTCTCCGAGATGGTCCGGCGCATCGCCGCGATCCTGATGATGGGACCGGCGCTCGACGCCAACTATCGCGCGTGCGCCGGCGATGCTCAGACCTACGAACAGCTCGGCCTCTCCCGTGATGCGGCCCGCGAGCGCAAGGAGGCAACGAGGACCAAGAGCGGGAAAGCCGACCCGCGCCATGAGGTTGTGCGCAAGCTCGACAAGAAGGCCAAAGCTGACAAGCGGAAGGCAAAATCCTGATGCCGAATAAACCAAAGGGAAGCTTTGCGAAGATCGTGACTGTCGAGCCGGAACAGTTCGACTTCTTCAACATGATCGAGCTGTTCGGCATCAAGGACCGGGATGCGGCGCTTCAACTGGTAGAGCGGGCGACCACACAAGGCGGCATTCATCCGGGTTTCGGCGGGCGCGTGACGCCCGCAATCCAGCCGCCGCCGGAGGGCGAGCCGAAAGGTGCGCTCATCTCTGATGCATTCACGATGCGGAGCGGCTTGCTGACATTCATCGTCGAAGTTGACGGCCGCAACACGCTCGACGGAGCGTCCATCTACTTCAGCGACGGCGTACAGCATCGCTTCCAGCTTGACGCGATTTCCATATCTGAGAACCGCAGCCAGGGTATTCTCCATGGCACGCTGAACGACACTATTGCCGTCAGCCTATATGAACCGGCTTTCCTCTCCGATCGACAGTGGCACGGTGAAGACAGTGACCATGACGTGGTGCTCTACGGCGTGCCCTACAGTATCAAAATCGGCACGCCGCCGCCGATTGAAGTCGTGGACCGCATCAAGGACGATGGCTCCAAAATGCCGTTGAACTTCGAGGGTGCGGCGATCTTCATGCCCATGAAAGATGTGCCTGCGAGCCTCTATTCCATCCTTGGGCCAGTGAAGCGGATCAACCCCTACGAACTGGAGGTGCTGGCCCAGAAGGTCTGGCGTGTCCGTGTCACCATTGCGCGGATCGGCGACGAAACGGATGAGGACGTCGATATCGACCTGTTTGTGCCCGATACAATGTGGGGTGAGGTTGGGCTGCCGAAAGAAGGCGACATGATCCAGGCAAACATCCGGCTCTGCTCTCGCCTCTGGATAGCAAACCCGGTGCGCGCCGCAATCGAGGGAAGTTAGGGCGAATGAGCAACGTTCTGGCGCCCATCGGCGAAGCAGATGCCGTTTTGACCATCAGGATTGACACGCATGATCCTGTCGAATTGCAAGATTTCACCGCGAGCCTTCAGGCATTCGAAGCGCAATTCCGTCGTGAGTACGAACGCGCCCACCCCAATAGGGACGAAACAGAAACCAAGCTTGTCATCAAGACGGTGCGGTCCGGTTCGATCATCGTGGATCTTATCGCGGTGCTGGCACCCATCATCAGCGATATGGAGCGGCTGACGACAATCATCGACTATGTCGACATGATCCGGGAAAAGATCGGCCCCTGGCTGGTGCCCGGCGGGCGAAACCCCGATGCCTCAACGAAGGAATTGCAGAGCTTCCACCGTGTGGTTGCTGCTGTGGCGAAGGACACTTCAGGCTCTCTGGACTTGAAAGCGCGTTACCTTCGACGCGACGGATCGGGCGAAGAGGTTCGCAGCGAATTTGCAATCCGAACGCAAGAGGCTCGCGTTGTTCAATCAAACATCGAAGCCGAGCAGGTGGAGCGAAAAACGCTCGAACAGACGGACTACCGACAGGTTATCATGACCCTGCACCAAGCAAGTTTGGACGAAGCAAAGGCGGGAAAGGCGGCGGGAGAAAAGGGTGTCATCGAAAGCATCAGCGAGAAACCACTGAAGCTTGTCTATGCGTCAGACCTCGCTGCCCAGCGGATCAAGGCCGAAATCCGAAACGATGATAATCCGCTCAGGAAGGCTTTCGTCGTTGACGTCAATGTCGAAAAGGTACGCGGCAAACCGCACGCCTACCGCATTACCCATGTTCATAGCATCGACCCACTGGATTGAATTTCATGAGGACTCCGATTTCCATCCCCAAGTTTGATGAGCTCATGATCCCGGTGCTTCGCGCACTGCAAGCCTTGGGCGGCTCGGCATCGAACGAGGAATTGCATGACTGGGTGGCGGACAACCTCAAGATCATGCCCGAGGCGCGTGACTTACCTCACGGAGAAGGGCCAAACACGGAACTGCGCTACCGCTTGCACTGGGCGCGCTCCTACCTGAAGTCCTATGGCGCCATCAACAATTCAGAGCGCGGCATCTGGACGCTGACGGATAAGGGGGAAAAGGTCACCTCCGCCGACATCACCACGGTCAAGAAGACCGTGCGCGGCCTGCGCTATGAGCGCCGAAAAGCAGCGCAGACGGTCGCGATCGACGGGGACACCGAAGACGTGATCGAATGGACAGATCAACTTCTTGCCGTCCTCAAGGCCATGAAGGCGGATGCCTTCGAGCGGCTGTGCCAGCGTATCTTGCGGGAGAGCGGCTTCGTTCGCGTGGAGGTCACAGGCCGTGCTGGCGATGGCGGCATCGACGGCATCGGCGTGCTGAGGGTGAACCTAGTTTCCTTCCATGTCCTTTTCCAGTCCAAACGCTGGAAAGACAGCGTCGGGCCGTCCGTAGTTCGCGACTTCCGGGGCGCGATGGTGGGGCGCGCCGACAAAGGCCTCATAATGACAACAGGCGTGTTCACGGCGGACGCCCGCAAGGAAGCCACCCGCGACGGCGCGCCTGCTATCGATCTTGTCGACGGCGAAGCGCTCTGCGGTCTGCTCAAGGACCTGAAGCTCGGCGTGAACGTGCGCCTCGTCGAAGAGGTTGAGGTGGTGCCCGAGTTCTTCGGGGGGATTTAAGCGATGGCGGCGCGCTTGATCTTCAGCCTCCGCTACATGCGCGCCCTTGAGAACCGTGTGTTCGGTGTTGACCTGCCTTCAAGGCTGAGGTCGCAGGCTCTAGCGCAGCTCAACAAGTTCAACTCTCCACTCTACGTGCAACGCGATCCTAACGACAGTTGGCGTGACCAGACCACGGCCTTGGACGAGGGTGAAAGCGATCTTCTGACGGAGCATGGCTGGACGCAGCTTCCAGATTTAGCTGCTTCAAAGGAGCTTCAGGCCGGACAGCAAATCCGTTGGCTGGTGACGAACGGAGTAGGCCCACTCGTATTCGACGCGATCGAACTCACATTCTCTCATATGACGGCCGCTGACCAGGAGCCCTTCAGGCAGAAGCTAAACTCCCTCCTTGAGCTCCATTGCTGCCCATGGCGCTTCACCGACGGCGAGTTCTTTATGCTTGACGCCGACTTTGTCGGGGTACGGCTCTCCGTGACGGCGCATGAGGTGCTATCGGCGAATAACTTCGCTGGGGCGGCCGATGAATATGCTCAGGCTCAACGGAAGCTTGCCAGCGGCGAGGTGAAGGACGCGATCGGGGATGCCTGCAAGAGCTTCGAGAGCGTCTTGAAGGTGCTGACTGGGCAAGCCCATGTCAATGCCGACGCGTTGACCAAGGCCCTTGTTTCGCAGGAATATATCGCAGATCTACCCAAAGAAATTCATGACGGCTTCCGGCAGACGGTTCTTATGGCTTTGCCCTTTCTGCGGAACAAGCTTGCTGGTCACGGCCAAGGTTCGGATGTGATCGAGGTATCGCCAGTCTATGGCGAGCTTGCCATTCAGCTTGCCGCCGCTTTTCACAACTTCCTGTTGGCAAAACACATTGCGCGGCAACCTCCGTCTCCACCGAAGCCGATAGAATCGGAGCGTAAAGCAACCTGGATGGACGATGACATTCCGTTTTAAGGTCCTTGCCGGACTTGTCGGTCATGATACCTGAAGGTGGTGGTCGGGTAGCCAGCTGGCAGCCGATGATGGCGCTGCCATGAACTTTTTAGGCAAGGGTTTTGGGTGGGCCTCCCCTCAATTTTTCAGAGCCTTGTCACACCGTTCTTTTCTCGTAAATCTGGCTCACTCTTGCCCCGTCCCAGACGTAGCAGAGATGGCGTTCCTGGCGACAGTTGGCGAGGCATTTGGGGCGAAATATCGCGGCGCAGTCGCCGCCAGCCTTCCTTACGCTCGAATAGGCGACGCCGTTCGACCCTGATGCACGCAAGGTTGCGGCGAGATGTTGGCCGACGGCGTAATTTCCACTGTCATAGACCAGCGGTCGGCTGGCTTGTTCTCCCCGGATATCAGATAAAACCGCATCGAGATCGACGAGATAGACCCGCCGGTCGAGTTCCAGCGGGGCTTCATGCGTCCGTCGCATGAAACGTTCGGCGTGATAAACAGTTTCCGCGATAGCGGTGTCGAGGTCGCCGGCTGCATAGAACACCCCGAAACTGCCGTCGGTGAACCTGCTCCCCTCGGGATTGAGGTGGGTGAAGGCCGCCATGATAACGCTTGTGCCGGGGCCGCTGATCCGCTCCTCCGGAGGGACAAGCCGGATTTCGCCAACCTCATCGCGCAGGCGCGGGTTGGTCATGGATTCCAGCGCAATGATGGCCTCCAGGTCGTTCGCATCGGTGACACGCTCGAACAACTGGATCGGCGGAAAGCGGCTGGGGATGATGCGAAAGCAAGGTTTCCAGCGAATGCGCGTGCGCTTCGGCAAATCGATCACGCGATGCCGCCGCGCTGGGCATCGAGATATTGCCGCACAAGAAAAAGGTCGGCGACCTGCCCCGAGAGCATACACTCCAGCGCCGAGCGTCCGCCAAACAAGGGCGCGTCATTTGGCCGCTTTACCCAGGCATCCGCTGAAGCCTCGTTCGGCAACAGAATTTGCAGCGCCTTCCAGATGCCGAGGATGTAGGAAATCCGCTCCAGCGTGTCCTTCGGAAGAACCGCCTCAGCACTTTTCTTCCAACCGAAAAAGGTCGAGCGCGTGGTTGTGCCGAGCAAGGTCATCTGCTCGTCAGCGGAAAGTTTCCAGGCATCGGCGATGCGGAAAAAGGTGCGTAGCGCCGGACCGGAGAGCTTGCGACGGTCGAATGTCGGCGCGGATGGTGCGGCAGCACGCATGGAAGCCTCCAGCATCATATTAGAACTCACATCCACATATAGTCCATATTCGGACTTTTTGCAATCGCCTGCTCAACACTGCGTCCGAACCGACAAATTGGAAACACGGCCGGAGAGGCTGGCCGGTTCTAGCCTCTCCGGTTGCGTTTGAAATTCGAATGTCAAACAGCGCGTAGTCTTCTTGTTATTTCCAGGCACAGAGTCCGCCCCTGCGACCATCCGTCGTTGATTGAATGTCCGTGACGATGCACATGCTCTTGGCAGTCAGGAGCTGGTAGCCAATTAGCGCTGTGGTGGTGGAAGTGACGAAGGTGGCGAGCGCCAGCACTCCGAGCATCATGGCCATTGCCCGACGACGGTTGCCATGTGGCCGTTCGATCCCGCGTTCGATTTCGACAAGCTTGTGCAGGACGGTATCCTGTTTGCGCTCCATCACATCCTGAGAACGCCGCATTTCCGCAGTCAGAGACTCACGCAGTTTGGGCAACGACGCACGATCACGGCCCAACAACTCGATGAAGGATGCAACCAGCGCCGAGACAGGATGGTCGCTAGACAGCCGGTGCTCTCGGACGATGCGCCGGTAGTCGTCCCAGAGATCCACGTCATAATTCTTATCTCCAGCCATGGGGATCAATCCTCCCTCTCGCCGAAAACGCCGATGCGCCGAAACTCTTCGCCGGCACGATCTCGCAGCGTGGCAATTTCGCCCCTGTGTTGCCAGAGCTGGCCAGAACTCCTGTCGATGAACCTGGCCATGGTCATTTGCGACTTGCGAAACGCGGCCATGGCATCCTCGCCAATGACGGGGATCTGAAATTCAACAGCGCCCTCGTCGAGCAATCTCTGCCGCAGCTTCGTCTTGAGCCAAGCCAAAGGAACCCCTTCGAGGTTCTTTGCGACGAACCATTGCGGCTTGAAAGGGCGAAGCAGATCGATGTTCTCGGGCAGGGTCAGTAGCGCGGCGGGATCGGCATTGACGATCGGATAGGCAGCGATTGTGAACTGCCCTTCGAAGGCGAGGGCAAACTGCTGACGGTTCAGGATGGCGATCAAATGTCGCAACTGGCCTGCACCAAGGTCAACTATAAGATCATCAACCGAACCGATGTTGCTTTCCAGAAAGGCAGCAAGTTCTGTCAGGACTGCGCCGTCCGGCTTACCGTCTGCCTGCTGGATCGTCAGCGCTTTGACACTGTCCCCAAAGCAGGCGTAACCGCTGTTCTCAGGCCACGGCCTTGAGCGGCGCAGGCGCGTAGGCCCAGGGCAAGAGCTCGTCGAGCTGGCTCTGGGGATGGCCGGCGACGATGCGAGCGATGACGTCGGCGAGGTAGGCCT
>JAIUNP010000001.1 GCA_020161975.1 Pseudomonadota bacterium | reverse complement strand
GCAGACCTTCCAGCACAATGCGAATTTTCTCCTCCGACGAATGCAGCTTGCGCGTCGCGCGGCGAATATCCTTGATCGTCTTCTCGGCCGACGATGTCTGCGGCCCGGTTTTCTGTCTCATCTTCGCTTCCTTTGAATGAGCTACGATGAGCCGAAAATCCTCTCTTCTCAATTAAACCAGTTCTGTCTCATAGGCGTTGATGGCGGACAAACTGGCGGTTTACGCGGTCGAGCGGGCTGGGCGCTGATTTGTCCGGGAACGTCGTTTTGATTGGCTTGCCTCGGATGATGCCCTCAATCCCCATGGCCTTCATAAGCCTGGCAACGGTGCAGCGGGCAACGTCAAAGCCCTCTCTTTGCAATTGCCGCCAGATCTTGCGCACGCCGTAAACTTGGAAGTTTGCGTCGAAAACACGGCGTATCTCGACCTTCAGAACGACATCACGGCGGGCGCGAATCGACAGCCGATCCACGTCCTGGCGCTTGGCTATGTTCTCGTAATAAGTGGACGGGGCAATCGGCAGTAACCTGCAAATCGGCTCGACCCCGAACACCGCTCGGTATTCGTCGATGAAAGAAATCATCGTTTCAATGGGCGGTCGAGCTCCGCCATCGCGAAATATGCAGACGCCTTGCGCAGAATCTCGTTGGCCTGACGAAGCTCGCGGTTCTCCCGCTCAAGAGCCTTCATCTTCTCGGCGACATCGCTCGGCAGGCCTGCTTTCTTGCTGCTATCGACCTCGGTCTTCTTGACCCACTCATGCAGCGTGGCTGGTGAGCAGCCGATCTTGGCCGCGATTGATGAAACGGCAGCCCAGCGTGATGGATGCTCGGCCTCGTGGTCAAGCACCATACGGATGGCACGGTTGCGGACTTCAGGTGAAAACTTGTTCGTTGTCTTGCTCATGATGGCTCCACTTTCTCAAAAGTTGGAGCCTCCGGCAAACCCGGCGCGGTTCATTTCGTTTCAATTCATGACCCTGTTGCTAACCTTTTTCACATTCCACGCCACGAGATCTCATCAGACCATCATCGCGAAATGCGAGGCGCCGCCATACAGATGTGGAATGAAATCGCACGCCCGTGAGCTGCATAAGCAAAACCGACGGGCGAGATTTTTACAGATGTCCGTTAAGTTTACGGTGCCGATCGCGTGTAGTCGAAGCTCGTCAACGCCCGCACCCTTTGGATTTTAAAATCATTCTAAATATCTCAAGCGTCTGGCCGGAGCAAGTTGCCACAGCGACGCGGGAGATTACCAAAGCCGCCTGCACACCGACGCGAACAAGCTTGGTTTCCATGGATTTTTCTTTCGTTTTCGAATAAACGAAAGAAAAAAGGAGGATGGAATGCTGCTAACGCCCCGACAGGACGATATTCTGGCGATTGCCAAGGCCAATGGTCGCGTGACCGTCGACGAACTGGCGGCGCGCTTTTCCGTCACCCCGCAGACGATCCGCAAGGATCTCAATGATCTGTGCGATTCACGCGCGCTCACCCGTGTGCATGGCGGGGCCGTTTTCCCGACCGGTAACGAGAATGTGCAGTATGAGGCGCGTCGGGCGATTGCCGCCGCCGAGAAGCAGGCCATTGGCCGAACCGCTGCGGGCATTATTCCCGACAACTCCTCTCTCTTCATCAACATCGGCACCACGACTGAAGCGGTTGGCGAAGCGCTTCTTGAACATCGCGGCTTGATGGTGATTACCAATAATGTCAATGTTGCCAATCGCTTGAGACTTTCACCCGGCATTGAGGTGGTGATTGCCGGCGGTGTGGTGCGCCATTCCGACGGCGGGATTGTCGGCGAGGCCGCCGTCGATTTCATCCGTCAGTTCAAGGTGGATTTCGCCGTGATCGGCGTTTCGGCCATCGATGAGGATGGCGTTCTTCTCGACTTCGACTTCCGCGAAGTGAAAGTCGCCCAGGCCATCATGTCCAACGCCCGCCATGTAATTCTGGTTTCGGATTCTTCGAAATTCGAACGCACCGCGCCGGTCAAGATCGGGCATATTTCACAGGTTCACACCTTCATTACGGACCGCTGTCCGAGCGAGCGAATTCGCAATGTCTGCCTTGAGAACGACGTGCGCCTGATTGAGACCAACGCCTGAAAGTTGAAAATGAAAAGGTGCGTATTTCTTCGATTGACATTCGTTTTGCATTCACATCATATGTCGTCAGCTTTCAAAAGAGAGCGAATGCGCGTCGGTTACCGTGCGGGGAGGCACCATGCCAGACGACAAGATTTTCGATCTGTTTGTGATTGGCGGCGGCATTAACGGTTGCGGCATTGCCCGCGACGCTGTGGGTCGCGGTTATTCCGTTGCGCTGGCCGAGATGCGCGATCTGGCGTCCGGCACGTCGTCCATGTCGACAAAACTCATTCATGGTGGCTTGCGCTATCTGGAGCATTACGAGTTTCGCCTTGTTCGCGAAGCGCTGATGGAGCGCGAAGTGCTTTGGGCCATGGCACCGCACATCATCTGGCCGATGCGCTTTGTCCTGCCCTTCCAGAGGGGTGGCGTGCGTCCGGCCTGGCTCGTGCGGCTTGGCCTTTTCATTTACGACCATCTGGGCGGGCGAAAGCTCCTGCCGACGACCCGTACCCTCGATCTTCGCCAGGACCCGGCCGGGCGTCCGCTCAAGCCCCTCTTTGCCAAGGCCTTCGAATATTCCGATGGCTGGGTGGATGATGCCCGCCTCGTGGTCCTCAATGCCCGTGACGCGGCAGATCGCGGCGCGCTCATTCTCAACCGCACACAGGTCGTTTCCGTTCATCGGGATGGCGACGTCTGGCATATCGAAACGCGCAATGGCGCAGGCGTCATCACGGTTTACTGCGCCCGCATGTTGATCAACGCCGCCGGTCCCTGGGTGGATGGCGTTCTGGCCGGAGTGCTTGGCCGCAACAATGTCCATAACGTGCGTCTGGTTCAGGGCAGCCATATCGTCGTGCGCCGCAAGTTCAATGACGAGCGCGCCTATTTCTTCCAGAATCCGGATGGGCGTATCATGTTCGCCATTCCCTATGAGGGTGATTTCACCCTGATCGGCACGACGGACCGGGACTACACCAGCGATCCGCGCTCGGTTGCCATCACGCCCACCGAGATCGATTATCTGTGCGCGGCGGCGAGCGATTATTTTGCCGAGCCGGTGCGGCCTGAAGACATCGTATGGACCTATTCCGGTGTGCGCCCGCTCTTTGATGACGGAGCCTCGAAGGCGCAGGAAGCGACGCGTGATTACGTGCTGGTTGCCGAAGGCAATGCCTCGGTCGCGCCGCTGCTCAATGTCTTCGGCGGCAAGCTGACGACCTACCGGCGGCTGGCCGAGCATGCGCTGGAAAAGATCGGCGAGGCGATTGGCGTCAAAGGCGCGCCCTGGACGGCAGGAACGCACCTGCCCGGCGGCGATTTCGCCCCCCAGGCATTTGACGAGGAACTGGCGCGTCTGCGTTCGCGTTATCCGTTCCTCAGCGATAGACACGCCGAAAGGTTGTTGCGCGCCTATGGCAGGGATGCGGTCCGCATGCTGGCGGATGCCCGCGACGAACAGGCTCTCGGCCGCCACTTTGGCGGTACGCTTTACGAGATTGAAGTCCGCTGGCTCATCGAGCGGGAATGGGCTGGCTCTGCCGAGGATATCCTTTGGCGGCGCACCAAACAGGGGCTTTTCCTGTCGCCGGAGGAAGCGGCGGAACTGGCGGACTATCTGGAGGGATTGAGCAGTCGTCTCAAGGCTGGCTGACAAATTGATTTCGAGGGTGGAGGAGGCCCGAGAATGCTCGAATTGCAAAACGTCGCAAAGACGGTGGGGGGCGTGTATCACGTTCACCCGACAAACCTGACGCTGAAGCGTGGCAGCCTGAATGTGCTGCTGGGGCCGACGCTTTCGGGTAAAACATCGCTGATGCGACTGATGGCGGGCCTTGATAAGCCAAGCCAGGGGCGGATTCTTTTCGAGGGCGAGGATGTGACCGGCGCGCCTGTGCAGAAGCGCAACGTCGCCATGGTCTATCAGCAGTTCATCAATTATCCGGCAATGACCGTCTATGAGAACATCGCCTCGCCCATGCGGATTACCGGCAAGGATGCGGCCACCGTCGACCGCGAGGTCCGCAAGGCCGCCGATCTCCTGAAGCTGACGCCCTATCTGGAACGCACCCCGCTCAGTCTCTCCGGCGGCCAGCAGCAGCGCACCGCTCTGGCCCGCGCCATCGTCAAGAATGCCAATCTGGTTCTGCTGGACGAACCGCTGGCCAATCTCGACTACAAGCTGCGCGAGGAACTGCGCGAGGAACTGCCGCGTATCTTTTCCGAATCCGGGGCGATTTTCGTCTATGCGACCACGGAACCCTCCGAAGCCCTGTTGCTCGGCGGCAATACCGCGACCTTGAGCGAAGGGCGGATCACGCAATTCGGCAGGACCATCGACATCTACCGTTACCCGGTTGACCTGACCACGGCGCGGACCTTCGCCGATCCGCCGCTCAACACGCTGGAAGTGGTCAAAGCCGACGGGCGTTTCCAGCACGGGCAGATGACCGTGGTCAATGTGCCCGCGCATCTTGCCGGCGTGCCGGACGGGCCGGTGACCATCGGCTTCCAGCCGCATCATCTTTTCCCGGAACCGGCAGGCGAGATGCGGCGGTACCTGAAAGCCCGAACCACCATTTCGGAAATCGCCGGTTCGGAAAGCTTCGTCCACATCGATTACGCGGGCCAGCGCTGGGTGATGCTGGCGCATGGCATTCACAACATCGAGCCGGATCTGGAGATCGACCTTTATCTCGATACACGGCACCTGATGGCCTTTGACGGTGCAGGCCGGGCCATCTCCACGCCGCCGATGGGCGGAGCTTGAGGAGGAAGACATGGCACGCATCATGCTCGATCACATCCGCCACGCCTACAGCGAGAAAGCGCGCGCGGCCAATGAATATGCCCTGAAGGAAGTGCATCACGAATGGGAAGATGGCGGCGCCTATGCGCTGCTTGGTCCATCCGGCTGCGGCAAGACCACGCTGCTGAACATCATTTCCGGGCTGATCCGCCCCTCCGAGGGGCGCATCTTCTTCGATGGCACCGATGCCACGGATCTCGCCACCGAAGACCGCAACATTGCCCAGGTCTTCCAGTTTCCCGTCGTCTACGACACCATGACGGTGCGCGATAACCTGGCCTTTCCCTTGCGCAACCGGAATGTGCCGGAGCGCGACGTCGAGCGGCGCGTCAACGAAATCCTCGAAATGACCGGTCTAGGCGAAGTGGCCGGACGCCTGGCGCGCGGACTGACCGCCGACCAGAAGCAGAAAATCTCGCTGGCGCGCGGGCTGGTGCGTTCCGATGTCAGCGCCATCCTGTTCGACGAACCGCTGACGGTCATCGACCCGCATATGAAATGGGTGCTGCGCTCACAGTTGAAGCGGCTGCACCGCCAGTCGGGTTTCACCATGGTCTATGTGACCCATGACCAGACCGAAGCGCTGACCTTCGCCGACAAGGTCGTCGTCATGTATGACGGCCAGATCGTGCAGATCGGCACCCCCGCCGAACTCTTCGAAAGACCAAGCCATACCTTCGTGGGTTATTTCATCGGTTCGCCGGGCATGAATGTCATGCCGGTCACCGTCGAGGGGGCGACCGCGAGGATCGGCGACATGGCCGTGCCGCTGGCCGGTGCGCCGAAACTTACCGGTTCCGGCTCCGTCGAACTCGGCATTCGCCCGGAATTTGTGAAGCTGGAGCGCGGTGGCCTGCCGGTTTCCATCGAGAAGGTCGAGGATATCGGCCGCCAGAAAATCGTACGCGCCCGTTTTGCCGGGCAGCGCATCGCCATTGTCGTTCCCGAAGACGATGAAATCCCGGCGGAAGCGGGCATTCGCCTTGATCCCTCCGCCATCGGCATCTTTGCCGATTCCTGGCGCGTGAAGATGGAGGCCTGACCATGGACAAGACATGGAACAACAAAGCGTGGTTTCTGGTTCTGCCTGTTCTCGTGCTGGTGGCGTTCTCGGCCATCATTCCGCTGATGACGGTGGTGAACTATTCGGTTCAGGACACGTTCGGCAACAACCAGTTCTTCTGGGCCGGAACACAATGGTTTGAAGAAATTCTGACCTCCGACCGCTTCTGGAATGCGCTTGGGCGCAACCTTCTGTTTTCGGCAATCGTGCTGGCCGTCGAGATTCCGCTCGGCATATTCATCGCGCTGAAAATGCCGAAATCCGGCCTTGGCGTGCCGTTCTGCCTCGTCACGATGGCCTTGCCGCTTCTTGTTCCGTGGAACGTCGTGGGCACCATCTGGCAGGTCTTCGCGCGCTCCGACATCGGTCTTCTCGGCTATGCCGCCAATGCCATCGGCCTCGATTACAACTATGTCAACGATCCCTTTGACGCCTGGCTGACGGTGATCGTCATCGATGTCTGGCACTGGACGAGCCTTGTCGTGCTTTTGTGCTACGCCAGCCTCGTGTCCATTCCCGACGCCTATTTTCAGGCGGCCCGCATTGATGGCGCCTCGCGCTTTGCCGTGTTCCGCTACATCCAGTTGCCCAAGATGAAGCGTGTGCTTCTGATCGCCTTCCTGCTGCGCTTCATGGACAGCTTCATGATCTACACCGAGCCTTTCGTCGTCACCGGCGGCGGCCCCGGCAACTCGACCACCTTCCTGTCCATCGATCTCGTGAAAATGGCGCTTGGCCAGTTCGACCTCGGTCCCGCCGCCGCCATGTCGCTGATCTACTTCCTGATCGTCCTTCTTCTGTCCTGGGTGTTCTACACCGTCATGACCAGCCACGACGCGGAGACCTGAGCCATGAATGCATCCACCCCCACCCCGGTCGCGCGGGCCCGCAGCCATCATGGCGAACAGCGCTTCAACTGGATCGTCCCGGTCGTCTACATCACGCTGCTGATGGTGCCGATCTACTGGCTCATCAACATGAGCTTCAAGACGAATGCCGAAATCATCTCGTCCATGACGCTTTTCCCGCATGAGCCGACCCTTGAGAACTACCGCACGATCTTCACCGATGCGTCGTGGTATTCGGGCTACATCAACTCCATCATCTACGTGGTGTTGAACATGGTGATCTCGGTCGCTGTCGCCCTGCCCGCGGCTTATGCCTTCTCGCGTTACCGCTTCCTCGGCGACAAGCACCTGTTCTTCTGGCTTTTGACCAACCGCATGGCACCGCCCGCCGTCTTCGCCCTGCCCTTCTTCCAGCTCTATTCGGCCTTCGGCCTGATCGACACGCATATCGCGGTGGCGCTGGCGCACTGCCTGTTCAACGTGCCGCTGGCCGTGTGGATTCTCGAAGGCTTCATGTCGGGTGTGCCGAAGGAAATTGACGAGACCGCCTATATTGACGGCTACTCCTTCCCGAAATTCTTCGTGAAGATCTTCATGCCGCTGATTGCCTCCGGCATCGGGGTCGCCTGCTTCTTCTGCTTCATGTTCTCGTGGGTGGAGCTTCTGATTGCCCGCACGCTGACCACCACCGACGCCAAGCCGATTGCCGCCACCATGACGCGCACGGTTTCCGCCGCCGGCATGGATTGGGGCCTGCTCGCCGCCGCCGGTGTTCTGACGCTGATCCCCGGCGCACTCGTCATCTGGTTTGTCCGCAACTACATCGCCAAGGGCTTCGCCCTCGGGAGGGTTTGATCCATGTCTTATCTGCCTGATTTTTCCTGGATGGCGTGGACCTGGCAGACGGCTGCCTTCTTCGCCACCATCGCGCTGCTGATCCTCGGCATGGGCCTTTGGGAATATGTCTCGCCGGGCGGCGCGCCGCGCCACGGCATCCTGCGTTTCGAAACGACCCGTGGCGATCGCCTGTTCATCTCGCTGCTGGGCAGCGCCTTCATTCATCTCGCATGGCTGGGGCTGGTTGGCCCCGGCCTGTGGTGGGCTCTCGTCCTTTCGTTGGTCTACGCCATCGGCGTTTTCCGCTTCGTTTAGGACAGAACAAGGGGGGCGCGGAGTAGATGTGCCCCTTGAATACCTCATACGTTCGCAACCTTTGGGAGGACTATCATGCGACGGAATCTACTGACAACGACGGCAGCAGTGCTGCTGGCAATGGCCGGCACTGCCTTTGCCGGGATGGACGAGGCGAAGCAGTTCCTCGACAAGGAAATCGGCGATCTTTCGTCGCTTTCGCGTGCCGAGCAGGAAAAGGAACTGCAATGGTTCGTCGATGCGGCAAAGCCGTTTTCGGGCATGGAGATCAAGGTGGTCTCCGAATCGCTGACCACGCATGAATATGAAGCCAAGGTTCTGGCCCCGGCCTTTACCGCCATCACCGGCATCAAGGTGACGCACGACCTCATCCAGGAAGGTGACGTCGTCGAAAAGATCCAGACCCAGATGCAGACCGGCCAGAACCTTTATGACGGCTGGGTCAACGACAGCGATCTCATCGGCACGCATTGGCGCTACAAGCAGGTCCGCAACCTGACCGATTTCATGGCCAATGAAGGCAAGGACGTTACCAACCCGAACCTCGACCTGAAGGACTTCATCGGCGCATCCTTCACCACGGCTCCGGACAAGAAGCTCTACCAGCTGCCCGACCAGCAGTTCGCCAACCTTTACTGGTTCCGTTACGACTGGTTCAACGACGAAAAGAACAAGGCCGATTTCAAGGCCAAGTATGGTTATGACCTGGGCGTTCCGGTCAACTGGTCGGCCTATGAAGACATTGCCGAATTCTTCACCGGTCGCGATGTCGCCGGCAAGAAGGTCTTCGGCCATATGGACTACGGCAAGAAGGACCCGTCGCTCGGCTGGCGCTTTACCGACGCCTGGCTTTCCATGGCGGGCAATGGTGACAAGGGCCTGCCGAACGGCCTGCCCGTCGACGAATGGGGCATCAAGGTCAACGACAAGTCGCAGCCGGTCGGTTCTTGCGTGGCGCGCGGCGGCGATACTAACGGCCCGGCCTCCGTCTACTCCATCGAGAAGTATCTCGAATGGCTGAAGAAGTATGCCCCGCCGGAAGCTCAGGGCATGACCTTCTCCGAAAGCGGCCCGGTTCCGTCACAGGGCAATATCGCCCAGCAGATCTTCTGGTACACCGCCTTCACCGCCGATATGGCCAAGCCCGGCTTGCCGGTCGTCAACGAGGATGGCTCGCCGAAGTGGCGCGTGGCACCCTCACCGCACGGCGTTTACTGGAAGGACGGCATGAAGCTCGGCTATCAGGATGTGGGTTCCTGGACGCTGATGACCTCGACGCCGGACAAGAACGCCAAGGCGGCCTGGCTCTATGCCCAGTTCGTCACCTCGAAGACGGTTGACGTGAAGAAGAGCCACGTGGGTCTCACCTTCATTCGTGACTCCACGATCCACCACAAGAGCTTCACGGATCGCGCTGCAAAGCTCGGCGGCCTGATTGAGTTTTACCGTTCGCCCGCCCGCGTCCAGTGGTCGCCGACCGGCACCAACGTTCCGGACTATCCGAAGCTTGCCCAACTGTGGTGGCAGGCCATCGGTGATGCATCGTCCGGCGCCAAGACGGCCCAGGCGGCCATGGATTCGCTTTGCGAAGCCCAGGAAAAGGTTCTGGCCCGCATCGAGAAGGCTGGCGTGCAGGGTGATGCCGGTCCGAAGCTCGCCGAGGAGCACGACCTCGCATACTGGAACAAGGATGCCACTTCGAAGGGCAACCTTGCGCCGCAGCTGAAGATTGCCAACGAGAAGGAAAAGCCGATCACCGTCAATTATGACGAGCTGGTCAAGAGCTGGCAGAAGTAAGATGTAAGACGACAACAGCCGGGGCGGCGCTTTGGCGGGTATCTTCACCGATGCCCCCTGCTGCTCCGGCTTCCACCATGATGTGAGGGAGTTCGGTTGATGAGCGGTTACATTCTGGCGATAGATCAGGGAACGACGTCCACCCGGTCCATAGTCTTCGACCGCAGCATGCAGGTTGTCGGACGGGGGCAGCGCGAGTTTCCGCAGTATTTCCCGGTATCGGGCTGGGTCGAACACAATGCCGAAGACATCTGGCAGAGCGTTCTGGAGACAATCCGGCTGGCGCTGGCCGATGCGGGCATTCCCGCAACCGGCATTTCCGCTATCGGCATCACCAACCAGCGGGAAACGACCGTCGTCTGGGACGCGGTAACGGGTGAAGCGCTCTACCGCGCCGTTGTCTGGCAGGACCGACGCGGCGCGCAGCTCTGCGACAGCCTGAAACAGAGGGGACTGGAACCGCTCTTCACCGAAAAGACCGGGCTTCGGCTCGATCCCTATTTCTCCGGCACCAAGCTTGCCTGGATGCTGCAGAACGTCGACGGCTTGCGGGCGCGCGCCGAAAAGGGCGAGGTTCTCTTCGGCACCATCGACAGTTTCCTCATCTGGCGACTGACGGGTGGCAAACGCCATGTCACCGACGCCACCAACGCCTCGCGTACGCTTATCTACAATATCGGAACCAATGACTGGGACGACGCGTTGCTGTCGATCCTCGATATTCCGCGCATCATGCTGCCGCAGGTTCTGGACTGCGCCGCCGATTTCGGCGTCACCGACGAGGCGCTGTTTGGCGCGGCCATCCCGATCCTCGGCGTGGCAGGCGACCAGCAGGCCGCGATGATCGGCAATGCCTGCTTTGCGCCCGGCATGATGAAATCCACCTATGGCACGGGTTGCTTTGCCCTTTTGAATACGGGCCCAGACCGTGTGACCTCCACCAACCGGCTGCTGACGACCATCGCCTATCGCATGGATGGTGAAACGACCTACGCGCTGGAAGGCTCGATCTTCATTGCCGGGGCGGCAGTGCAATGGCTTCGCGACGAGCTGGGCTTCATCCGCGTCGCGTCGGATGTCAGTGCGCTGGCCGAAGAGGCCGACCCCAACCAGCGTGTCTATCTGGTGCCGGCCTTTACCGGCCTTGGCGCACCCTGGTGGGACACAGAAGCACGCGGCGCGATCTTCGGCCTGACGCGGGGAACCGGACCGGCTGAATTTGCCCGCGCGGCCCTCGAAAGCGTCGCATACCAGACCTTCGACCTCCTTGAAGCCATGCGCCATGACTGGGCTGGCGACAACGGCCAGACGGTTCTTCGCGTCGATGGCGGCATGGTCGCCTCCGACTGGACGATGCAGCGGCTGGCCGACATTCTGTCCGCGCCCGTCGACCGTCCGGTCTTCCTGGAAACCACAATCCTTGGCGCCGCCTGGCTTGCCGCCTCGCGTGCCGGGATCTGGCCCGCGCGCGAGGACTTTGCGAAGCACTGGCAGCGCGACCAGCGGTTTGAGCCGGGCATGGATGCGGACACGCGGGAGGCCGCGATTGCCGGTTGGCGCGACAGCGTTCGCCGCTGCCTCACGACCCGCGACTGAACTGCCAGAATATTTCCAGGGGTGAACCCTCGTCAGGCGATGTTCTAGTGTGGCGTCTGCACTGAGGGCACGCCCTCGGCATCGTCCGGAAGCGGCTGATCGGAGGCCCGACGCGGGGCATTGCCATAGATCAGAGGCCTGCCCGCATCCAGACCGCCCGCCAGTTCATTGGCAAAGCGTTCGCTGTCGCGGCGGCGAATGTCGGCCATGGTGGCGGCGCGTTCCTCTTCGTCCACATCCATCAGTTCCAGCGCTTTTTCCGCCAGAACCAGCGAGGTTTCAAACGTCTCACGCAGCTGGAAGTCCACCCCCGCATGGGTCAGTTCCAGCGCGTGCGCCCGATCAAAGGCGCGCGCAATGACCGGCACCAGCGGGAATTCGGCCTTCATCAGTTCCACGATCTTGAGCGAGGCTTCTTTGTCATCCACGGCCACTATGACGACACGCGCCTCGCCTGCCCCCGCCGCATGCAGGATGTCGAGCCGCGATCCATCACCATAATGCACCTTGAAGCCGAACTCCTTGGCATCGCGAATCCCATCCGTATCGGTCTCGATGATGGTGATGGAGCAGGCCCGCCCAAGCAAAGGCTGGCTGACGATCTGGCCGACACGCCCGAAGCCGATGAGAAGCACCGAGGCACGCTCGTGATCGACCACCTCGACGCCATCCATGGAAACGGCCTGACGCGGCATCAGACGGTCATGCGCCATGACGAGAAGCGGCGTCAGCGCCATGGAGACGATGATCGTCGCCGTCAGCATGGCATGCCCCTCCCCGTCGATAATCCCCGCCGCGCTGGCCGCCGCATAAAGCACGAAGGCGAATTCCCCGCCCTGCGCCATCAACACCGCGCGCTCCACCGCCTCGCGATGCGGCGCATTGAACAGCCGGGCGATGACGTAGATCGCCGCGATTTTCAGGATCATGTAAGCGATCACGGCCACGGCGATCAGCTGCCAGTTATCAGCGATCACAGATAGATTGAGCGACATGCCGACGCCGAGGAAAAAGAGGCCGAGCAGAATGCCGCGAAACGGTTCCACATCGGCTTCCAACTGGTGACGGAAGGAGGATTCCGAGAGCAGAACACCCGCCAGAAAGGCTCCCATGGCCATGGATAGCCCGCCTTTTTGCATGGCAAGGGCTGCTCCGAGTACCACAAAGAGAGCGGCCGCCGTCATCACCTCACGAGCGCGCGCCTTGCCGAGCAGGCGAAACATCGGGTCGAGCAGATAGCGCCCGGCCAGAACCAGCGCCAGAATGGAGCCAAGACCGATGGCGACACCCGTCAGACGGTCGGCCAGCGTCGTTTCCGCGCCGCCGGGGGCGAGAAAGGCGACAAGCGCCAGAAGCGGCACAATCGCCAGATCCTCAAACAGAAGGATGGAAATAATACGCCGCCCGTTCGGGGTTCCGAGCGCATGGCGCTCTTCGAGCATCTGCATCACAATCGCGGTGGAGGTCAGCACGAAGCCCGCGCCTGCCACGAAGCTTTGCGCCACGGGATAGCCAAGCGCCAGACCGACCAGCGTCAGAAGCGCCGCACAGGCGCCGGCCTGCGCCAGACCGAGGCCAAAAATTTCCCCGCGCATGGACCATAACCGCGAGGGCTGCATTTCAAGGCCAATGATGAACAGGAACATGACGACGCCGAGTTCAGCGACATGCAGAATGGACTGGGCATCATCGATGAATTTCAGGCCAAAGGGGCCGATGGCAAGGCCCGCCGCCAGATAGCCAAGCACGGAGCCAAGCCCCAGCCGCTTGAAGAGTGGCACAGCGACCACCGCAGCCCCCAGAAGCACCACAACGGGCAGGATATCAACACCGTGGCTTGCGGCGTGGGCGGCGGTTTCAGCACTCATGCGGTCTGCCTTTTGCGTTTTGCCTCACGCTCTCATCGCGTGATTTGGCAAAAGATAACCGCAAACGAGGGTAAGCGCGAGGGTGACGCTCGGTTCAGGTGGAGATCCAGGGATTGAAGACTTTGGCACCTGCCGCCAAAAAAGGGCTGGTATCGCGAGTTGCTACGATGAAGCCGTGGGTGATTGCCGTCGCGGCAATGAAACCATCCGCCATGGCTATGGCCTTGCCAACGACCTTTGCTCTCGCCATCAATTCCGCATAGGCTCGCGACGTTTCAAGATCGAACGGCAACACCCGCCCGTTGAAAACCGGCAGCACATCATTTTCCAGCCGCGCCATGAAGAGCGCCCGACGTTTTCCTTCTGCCATGGCGGCTATACCGTATCGCAGTTCGGCAACGGTGACAGCGGAAAGATAGAGCGTTTCGACGGCCTGCTCGTCCATCCAAGCCAAAACTGCCGGTTCAGGCTCGACCTTCCAGAGTTCCGAGATCACGTTGGTGTCGATGATAATCACTCGAAACTCATCGGTTCGACGGGGGCCTTGTCACGAAGCTGGTCGAAGGTTTCGGCCTCTTGCGCGGTCAATCCGCCTGCCTCACGGGCAATGGATGTCAACAGGGTGCCCAGTTTCAGCCGGTCTTCCGGCTTGGCGGCCTGCTCCAGGATAAGCCGGATTTCGGCCTCGGCGCTCCGACCGTGCCGGGCAGCCCGAACGCGAAGGGCGCGATGCACCTCGTCTGGAATGTTGCGGATGGTAATCGACGCCATTGACATCAAACTCCTATCATGATGGCAATGATATCATTTCATGAGTGTGATATCAATCCAGCAGTGGGAGCGTTTCAGTTTCACACCGCCACGCGGCTATTCAGGTCCTTGACCAGTTTGCCGTGGCGGCGGGCCTCGCTCAGCACATCTTCGAAGCGCTCCAGCCCCTTACCTTCCAGAATGGTCTTGAGCTTGAGGAAGGTATCGGCGGTCGCCACCGCATCGCCGAGCGCCGTATGGCGGAGGTTCTCCGGCAGTTCCACGCCGAGGCGATCCGTCAGCGCGTCGAGCGAATGATCCTCCCACTCACCAAAAACGACAGCCGAGAGCGAAACCGTATCCAGCACCGGATTGGCAAAGGTTTTGCCGATCTGGCGTTCACGTCGATAGAGGAATTCCATATCGAAAGGCGCGTTGTGCGCCACCAGTACCGAGCCTTCGGCAAAGCGGTGGAACCGTTCCACGGCTTCCAGTATGCGCGGCGCCTTTTCCACCATGGCATCCGTCACGCCATGGAAAGCGGTCGAGGCCGGAGGAATGGGGCGGCCCGGATTGACGAGCGTCTCAAAGACCTCGCTTTTCACCCGCTTGCCCGCAACGATGCGCACGGCGGCAATCTGCACCAGTTCATCGCCCTGATCCGGCAAAAGACCCGTCGTTTCCGTATCGAAGACCACATAGGACAGCGCGTCAAGCCGCGCACGGGTGATGGCATCGGGCTGCGAACGGGCCAGCAGATCAAAATCATAGACCACCGAGTGCAGTGGATCGGACACACCGGCGGGCATCACCTCACCCGGCTTCAAACGCATGGAGAAGGTGAAATCCGCCTCGCTCTTCTGCGCCTCGAACTTGTCTTCCAGCATGCCCAGTTCATGGGAAAGCCGCTTCAGTTCGCCCGGCAGGGCGTCCGGTTCCGCCGCCTTCATGTCGTCCACGGCTTCGCGCATGCGCTCGAAGGTTTCTTCAAGCAGCGCATCACGGCGGGCGAAGGCGGAAAGTTCCAGCGTCACATCGCGCAGCGTCATGACGTAAGCGCCTTCGGCCCCGCCATTTTCGGCGGCAAGGCGCATACGCCCGGCCAGACGACGCGCGCCCGTGGGCGTGGTGCAGACAAACTCCACCACCGCCTCCGGCGAGCCGGTTTCCATCAGCTGGCGATGAGCGGCGCGCACCGGGCCATCATCGAGATAGTCGAACAGGCTGCGGTCAAGACAGACCGGCGTTTCGGCATCGGCCAGAAGGCGCTGCGTCTGACCGTTGTAGAACACCAGCCGGTGACGCCCCGTGCAGAGCAGAACGGCGGGCGGCACATCGGCCAGCAGATGTTCCAGACGGTTCTTGTCGCCGGAAAGGCGAGTGGTTTCGCGGGCGATGCTTTCGGCGAGCGCATTGCGTTCGGTGGAAAGCGTCGAGGTGGTGACGCGCACGGCTGCCGTCAGGTCGCCCAGATAGCGACCTTCGAGCGGGTTGATCTCGCGCGCCACATCGGCGTGAACCCGTGCCCGCATGGCGGAGGCAATCGCCTCGATGGGCTTGGCCACGTTGCGGTCAAAGAGGAAGGCAATCAGCCCGACGAGCCCGGACACGCCGATGATGGCGATGATCGCCCCCTGAACGAGCGCTGAAAACGCCGCCGGGTCGGCGATTTCAGCCTTCGCCAGCACAAGGCCGACCGCCGTCATGCCGATCACGCCGGCGATGATCGCAGCAAAGAAAAGCTGGATGCGAAGACGAAGGCTCATTTTCATGGGGCGGTTGTTCCTCTCACGTCATATCGGCAGTGCGCCGCGATGGGCGAGACCGGCCTGCATGGTGCGCACCACCACAAAGGCATCGCGAAGCTGCGAACGCTCGAATTCGCCCATATCATAGGGGGACAGATAATTATCGGGGCGGTGGCCCGCCTTCACCTGTGCGGCCTGATTGCGCAGGCGGTCTTCGGCGATGAGATCGTAAGCCGCGATCAGATCGCGCGCTTCGGACTCGGTAATCAGTTCCGCCTCGGCCGCCGCCAGCAGGCGGGCGCGGGTGTTGGCAGGCGTCAACTGTTTCAGGAGCGCGTAGACGCGGGCGAGATCGACCACCGGCACGACGCCGTTCATCTTCATATCGATCTGGTGGCGATGCTCGCCGCTTTTCAGCGTCGCAAAGCCGCGCAACAGACCCAGCGGTGGCGCGTGCTTCAGCGAATTGCCGACCATGTGCGCGACGAAGAACGGGCTGTTGGCGGCAAGGCCCAGCGTTTCGGCCTGCACCTCGCGAAACAGCGCTTCCGCCCCGAAAATCGGACGCAGATCAAACATCACGCTCGCCAGCATTTGCGCCGTCGGATCGGGCTTCATGATCCAGTCGATGAAATATTGCCGCCAGACGCTGGCCGGCTGACGCCAGCGCGGATTGGTGGCCATCATATCGCCGGGGCAATAGACATAGCCGCATTCGTTGAGACCATCGCAGACGAAGCGGGCCAACCCCTCGAACCACGCCCCATGCAGGGCTGCGTCATAGCTGTTGTCGAGGATCAGGCAATTGTCCTGATCGCTGGTGCCGGTCTGTTCCTGCCGTCCCTGCGAACCGCAGGCAAGCCAGAGATAGGGCACCGGCGGAGCCCCGAGCTTTTCCTCGGCAAAGGCAATCAGGCGGCGCGTCACGGCATCGGCAATATCGGTGATGAGGCGGGTCACCACCTCGTGCGGGTTATGGCCGCCAATCAGTTGCACGAGCAAATTGGGGATGGCCGCCGTTGCCGCCTTCAGCGCCGAAATCTCCTTCGCAGCGGCTATATCGCGGATCAGAAGCGCCGACGTCACCGCCTGAAAACGGGTCAAGTCCGTCTGGGTGATCATGCCGACAAGGCGCGTGCCATCGACCACCGGCAGATGGCCAATGCCGCGCTCCATCATCAGGTGCAGCACGTCGGAGCCGAGGTCATTTTCGCTCAAGCCCACCGGGTCGCGGGTCATGATGGCGGCGGCGGTGGTCTTTTCCGGGTCCAGCCCGGCGGCCACGACGCGGGCGGCGAGATCGCGCACCGTCACAATCCCGACGAAACGTTCGCCATCCACCACGCCAAGGCAGGAGACCTTGCGATCACGGATGATTTCGGCAGCACGGCGCACCGTATCATCGGGCGCGCAGATCACCGGCGGCTTCGACATGAGGTCGGCCACCTTGCGCGTGCTCATATCAGCCGGGCGCGCGGGGGTGGCAAGCGTGCCGCGACGGGAGAAGAAGCGGGCAAAGACCGGCTCGTCCTCGATCAGCCGGTAGAAGTTTTCGGCCGGCAGCAGATAGAGCACGGCATCTTCGAGCACCACGGCATCGCTGAAGGCATTGCCTTCGGCGGAAAGGCCGCGCTCGCCAAAATGATCGCGGCGCGAAAGCTGCGAAATCACCTCGCCCGAAGGGCTGCGGATTTCCACCCTGCCCTTTTCGATCATATAGAGGCCCGCCAGCCGCTCACCCGCATGGAAGATCGTGCTGCCCGCCGGGAGGTCATAGCGCAGCAGACGGGTCACGACATCGGCAAACACGGCCTTGGGCAGACCATCATAAGGATGAACGGTTTCAAGAAACGTTTCGATTTTTGGCAAAGGACAATCCGTGAATTCAGGGTAAGGGGCAGCGCGCGTTGATCCTCCTCCTCCCAAGGCGCACCGTTGCCATATTCGCAACTGCAGCGCACAAGGCCAATGCGCAATTAGACGCAGGCGCCCGTCATTGACGATTTCGAAGCCGCCTGATCCCTGCTAGAGCTTCACGATGCTTGATCACACGCCCGCCATCCTCGCCCTTGCCATTATTGCCGCCTTCATGGTTGGCCTTTCGAAGGGCGGACTGCCCTCGGTGGGTGCGGCAGCTGTGCCGCTTCTGGCGCTTGTGATGTCGCCGGTCACGGCAGCGGCCCTGCTTCTGCCGGTCTTTGTCGCCAGTGACATGGTGGGGCTTTATCTCTATCGCCGCCATTTCTCGCGGCGCAATCTCGCCATCCTCACCCCCGCATCGATCATCGGCGTTGGCATCGGCTGGTATTTTTCCGCCTCGCTTTCATCCGCCTTCATCGGCTTCATCGTCGGCATGGTGGGCTTGCTCTTTGTGCTGAATGCCTGGTTTGGCGGGCGTTTTCGCACGCAGAAGAAGGAAGCGGATGTGCCGCGCGGCCTGTTCTGGGGGGCGATTACCGGCTTTACCAGCTTCGTGTCGCACACCGGCGCGCCGCCCTTCCAGATGTATGTGCTGCCGCAGCAACTGGACAAGCTGACCTTTGCCGGAACGACCACGGTGCTCTTTGCCATCGTCAATGCGGTGAAACTCATTCCCTATTGGCAGCTCGGCCAGTTCTCGCAGATCGACACGACACTGATGCTCTGGCTCGTTCCGGTCTCGATCCTCGGCACGGTCGCCGGACGACGGCTGACCGGCATTATTCCGGAATGGCTGTTCTTCCGCCTGATCCAGATCGCCCTGCTTCTTCTGTCGCTGAAACTTGTCGCGGACTATGTGATTTCGCTTCTTTGAACGCAAAAAGGCCCGGTTCGCACCGGGCCTTGATGGCGATGACAAAGGTCAGAAACCTCTCTTTTCGTCATGGTCGGGCTTGACCCGACCATCCATAAATCATTGATATCATGGATCCTCGGGTCAGGCCCGAGGATGACGGAAGTGGGGAGGAAAGGTTTATCATCCACCTCAAAGGCCCGGTTCGCACCGGGCCTTTTCGTTTCTGCTGTGCCTGCGAAATCAGGCAGCCTTGGCCAGTTCAGCCACGCGGGCAGCGGCAGCGGCCAGCGACTTTTCAGCGGCTTCCGGACCGTAGGCCAGACCCTCGACATAGATGGTTTCGATATCAGTGATGCCGATGAACCCGAGAACCGTCTTGAGGTAGGGAACGGCATGGTTGGCGGCGGCAAACGGGCCGTCGGAATAAACGCCACCCGAAGCCAGCACGATGTAAACCTTCTTGCCCTTCACGAGGCCTTCCGGACCGGCTTCCGTGTAACGGAAGGTCACGCCGGCGCGGGCGATGTTATCGACCCAGCTCTTCAGCGTGGAATAGAGGCCGAAGTTGATGAGGCCGGTGGCGAGAACGATCGTGTCGGCGGCAAAGAGTTCGGCGACCAGCTTGTCGGAGATGTCGGCGGCAGCGGCTTCGTCCGCCGTGCGGTCAGCCGGGGCCTTGCGGATGGCCGAGGTGCTGACGCCATCGAGATGGGCCACCGGGTTGGAGCCGAGGTCGCGCAGCGTGACCGGGCCGCCAGCGGCCAGCGCCGTTGCCAGATCGGTTGCGACCTTGGAGGAGATAGATTCAGCACCGCGCGGGCTGGACGTGACGAGAAGGATCGAGGACATGAGGGAATTTCCTGACTGACTGACTGATGGGGGCTGCAGCGGTGGATCACTGCTTGGTAGGTTTCCTAAACCGCAAGACCCATCGATAAAACTGTGATAATATCGAGGGCAGTTATCGATTTTTTGGATATACCCATGGAAGCCCAACCCACGCTCGACCAGTTGCAGGTTTTTCTCGCCGTTGCCGAAACGGGAAGTTTTTCAGCCGCAGCGCGGCGGCTCAACCGGGCGCAATCCGTCATCAGCTACGCGATTGCCAATCTGGAGGCCCAGCTTGAAGTCACGCTCTTTTCGCGTGGCACGGCGCGCCAGCCCGACCTGACCGAAGCAGGCCGCGCCCTTCTTTCCGATACGCGCCGCCTGATTGCCGATCTCGACGTGTTGCGCTCCCGGGCGAAATCCATCCGTCAGGGACTGGAGGGCGAGGTGTCGCTTGCCCTGTCAGTCATGGTGCCGAACGACATCGTGGTGACGGAACTGAAGAGCTTTCGGGCGGCGTTCCCGACCGTATCGCTCAACCTGTCCATCGGCGAGCTTGGCATGGTCATGGATATGGTGCTGAGCGGCAAGGCCGATATCGGCGTCGGAGGAACGCTCGCCAACCGCAGCGACGAGTTGAGTGTCGAAAAGATCGGCCATTCCTTCATGGTGCCGGTGGCCGCCGCCGATCATCCGCTCGCCAAACTGGATCGCCCGCTGACGCTGGCCGATGTGCGCGAAGAGGTGCAACTGGTCGTGACCGATGCCTCGGGCCTGACCAAGGGCCGCGACTTCAACGTCCTGTCCTATCATATCTGGCGGGTTGGCGACCTGCACACCAAGCACATGCTGACACTTGGCGGGTTGGGCTGGGGCGGCCTTCCCGCCCCGCTGGTTGCCCGCGATATCAAGGCCGGGCGATTGGTGGTTCTGCCGCTCGATGCCTATCAGAGCGGCGAATATGCGATCAACGCCATTCACCGCATGGCCAGCCCGCCCGGACCGGCCGGACGCTGGCTGATCGACCGATTCCGGGCCAGACTTTCGGCCTGCCCTGCCCCGGACAATGTTCGCAAAGCCCTTTCGGCGTAATTTTAAGCAAAGCGGCAAGGCCAGCGTAAGGTTTTTCGGGCAAAGACATCCGCGGGTTCGGTTGACAGGTGTCAGTCGCGTCATCATATCGACGCGCCGGGCGGATAGACAGTGCCCGTTGGCAGCGGCAACAAGGGAGAATACATGCTCGAGATGGCGGTTCGCCGGTGGTTCAAGGCGGGGCTTTCCCCCGTTGAGGCCGGTTCGTTTCTCGACGCCCATGGCTCCCGCAGCGAGCAAAAGCCTGCGCGCCTGCGCACCATGGCAGGCCTTTTCCTCAGCGCCGCCAGTTTCAGCCTGTTTCACGAAGCCTTTTTTGACGAGCTGGCACTTGCCTCCCTCGCCCTTGCGGTTTTGAGCGCGCGTCAGCGGCAAATCGGGCTTTTTGCCGGAATTCCGCTCTCCCTTGATCGCGCACCGCTCGACCGGGCGGCCCATCCTCACGAGATTGCCGCGGCGACCGCCGTGATCGACCGGAGCGGGCAGGCCGACGCGCAACTCGTGCGCCTTGGCGACAAGCGCATTCTCTGGGCCGAAGATGGCGAGGCGTTCCTGATGTATGCGCGCCAGGGCGGCAAGCTTGTGGCCCTTTTCGATCCCGTTGGCCCGCGCGAAAGCTGGCCGGGGCTGGTGCGGGCTTTTCGCCAGATGGCACGCAAACGCAACTGCATTCCGGTGTTCTATCAGGCCTCCGAGGCCCTGCTGTCGATCGATGGCATGCGCGGTATGCGCGCTGTGAAACTGGGCGAACTGGCCGAGATTGATCTTGCGACCTTCGACATGAAGGGGGGCGAGTGGGCCAATCTGCGCCGCGCCATCAACCGCGCCACCCGCGACGGCCTCACCTACGAACTCGTGAGCCCCGAGGGCATTCCCGGCATCATGGCGGAGATCCGGGCCATTTCAGACGCCTGGCTTGCCCATGGCGGCACGCGCGAAAAGCGCTTTTCGCTGGGCGCTTTCGATCCGGCCTATGTGGCGAGCTTCCCGGTCGCTGTGGCGCGCATGGATGGCCATATCGTCGCTTTTGCAACGCTGCCAACCGCCGAACAAAGCCGCTCGGTCTTTGTCGATCTGATGCGCTTTTTGCCCGGTGCGCATCGCGGCGTGATGGATTTCCTCATCGTGCGCCTCATCGAGGATCTGAAAGCGCGCGGCCATGCGCGGCTCAATCTTGGCATGGCACCGCTTGCGGGCCTGAAACGGGCAAGCCTTTGGGATCGCTTCGGGCGCTTCGTCTCCGAGCACGGCAATCGCTTCTACGGCTTCAAAGGCCTTTACAATTTCAAGGCCAAGTTCGATCCGCAATGGACGCCGCGCTACCTCATCGTGCCCGCAGGCACCAGCCCCTATCTGGCCGCCACAGCCACGGCCATGCTGATTGCCGGTGGCTTCTCCGGCGTTTTCCGCAGATAACACCAGACCGCCTCTCATTAAATTATTTTTCCCTGAATGCACATTGCCGCTTGAAATTCGCCAATTCTGCGCGAATTCTTCCAAAAGGCTGAACCAGCGCGGGAAAAATGATTGCAAATTGAACAAAAACGCGGCAACCCGCTTGAAAAATCGACGGACAACAGCTTTCTTGGATGACAGCCTGAGGAGACGCCTTAATGACAAAATCGACTGCGCCGGGCGAAGTGTTGCCGTTCCAGAATCCGCATGCGGTGCGCGACGATGCTCGCGACAACAATCTTGAACGCGCCATCGGCCATGAAGTGCGCACCCTGCGCAAGAAGCTCGGCATTACCGGCGCAGACCTTGCCTCGGCCACCGGCATTTCGCTGGGCATGCTGTCCAAGATCGAAAACGGCAATACCTCGCCGTCTCTCACCACGCTGCAATCGCTGGCGCAGGCGTTGGGCGTGCCGGTGACGGCCTTCTTCCGCCGTTTTGAGGAACAGCACGACGCCGTTTTCGTCAAGGCAGGCGAAGGCATTGAACTGGAACGCCGCGGCACGCGCGCTGGCCACCAGTACAATCTGCTCGGCCATATCGGCAACAACACCGCAGGCGTGGTGGTGGAGCCCTACCTGATCACGCTTTCGACCGGCTCGGACGTGTTCCCGACCTTCCAGCATGAAGGTCTCGAATTCCTCTATATGCTCGAAGGCGAAGTGCAGTATCGCCACGGCGACAAGCTTTACCCGATGGAGCCGGGCGACAGCCTGTTCTTCGATGCCGATGCACCGCACGGCCCGGAAGTGCTGACCAAGCTGCCCGCCCGCTTCCTGTCGATCATCTGTTATCCGGAAAAAGCGCGCAGCCGCCGCTAAGGCCGCTCTGCGGAACGCATCAGAGCGCAATATGACGCCCTTCGCCTACGGCTTCGTTGCGAAGGGCTTTTTATTTCAATGCGTTAAGCCCAGACCGGACACAATTGATCATACCACAATCACGAACGCGTGATGTGACAAATCGTCGCTATGAAATTTCAAAAACCGCCTGTAACTTCATTCGGGGTCACATAATTTTCCCGACAAGAAAATATCTGGGCGGAAATGCTGCGAGGAGCCAACCAAAAAATTGGGGAACTCTCGCCATGAATGAAACGACCACGGATGTGGCGGCCAAGATAGAAGCGCTGGAAAAGTCGCTTGCCATGGCCAACACGCTGAACTCCGAAATCTTTTACTGGTGGTGCACCGCGCTGATGGTGGCCATTCACGCTGGCTTCCTGGCCTATGAAATGGGTGCGTCGCGTTCCAAGAATGCGCTGGCCTCGGGCATCAAGAATATCCTTGCCTTCGCTTTCATCGTTCCCACCTTTTATTATGTCGGCTGGTGGATTTATCTCGCTTTCCCGACCGGCCTCACCATTTCGGAAGCCGCATCCGCTGGCCTTCCGTGGTCTGCCAATATGGGTCCGAACGTCTCCGACCACGCCTCGGGTGTGTTCTATGCAGCCTTCACGCTCTTTGCCGCCACGACGGCCTCGATCATGTCCGGTTCGGCCATCGAGCGTATCCGTATTTCCGGCTTCACCATTCTCGCCGTCATTCTCGGCTCGGTGGTGTGGAACCTCGGTGCGGCCTGGGGCTGGCATCCGCAGGGCTGGCTGACGACCAAGTTCGGCCTGCACGATACGGCGGCTGCCGGTTGCGTGCACACGGTTGCCGGCTTCTTCACGCTCGGCGTTCTGATCAACCTCGGCCCGCGCATCGGTCGCTACAATGCCGATGGCTCGATCAACGAAATCACCGGCCATTCCATGCCGATGTCGCTGATCGGCCTGATGCTCATCGTCATGGGCTTCTTCGGCTTCCTCGGCGGCTGCATCATCTACACGGCTGACGGCTGGACGACGATCTATAACACGCCGACCAACCTTTCGGCCTTCGCCTTCAACACGCTTCTCGGCGTGGCGGGTGGCATGATCGGCACCTACCTCGTGACCCGCGATCCGTTCTGGATGATGTCCGGCGCGCTCGTTGGCGTCATTGCCTCCGGCTCGGGCCTTGATGTCTACTATCCGGGACTAACCTTCATCAACTCGTTCCTGGCCGGTTGCGTCATTCCGAAGGTCAACGACATCATCATCCGCAAGTTCAAGATCGATGATGCCGTGGGCGCGGTTGCCGTGCATGGTTTCACCGGCATCTGGGGCCTCGTCTCGATGGGTGTTCTGGCCGCCGGTTATCCGAACATCGAAGGTCCTGCCGTCTCCCTGATGGGTCAGGTTGCCTCGGCCATCGTCTTCGTGCTGCTCGGCTTCATCCCCGGTTACGTCTTCTCCTTCGCGCTGAAGATGGTCGGCCTGCTGCGCGCCAGCCCGGATGCCGAACTGGTCGGTCTCGACAAGACGGAAGTTCCGGCTCTTGCCTATCCGGAATCGCATATTCCGGCCTTCGCCCAGCCTGAACCGCACGTTTCGCCTGCCGAATAAGCCACGTTTTCAAGGAGAACACGATGAACACTGCTCCGATCACCACCTGGGAAGGCGTGGAAGCCTATTTCACGCTGGCCGACAAGCCCGCCACGCTGATGATCATCTGCGCGCTCGGCGTTCTGGCCGGTGCCTACACGCTGGTCAGCATGATCCGGCATGAAAATGCCTGCTACAATTACACCAAGAAGAAGCACTGAGTTCCCACCCGGTGCTATTCTGGCCTCCCGGCTTCACGGTCGGGGGGCTTTTTGATGGGCGAAACGATGTTGAGCGGCCCTCTTCACAACTATTTTAAGTAAATTTATTTTCACCTTAGGCAAGTTTTTCTTTACAAAGCGCAACCGCTTTGCCAGTATGGCTCACGAAAAAGAGCATCATAGCCGAGAGGAGGCGACATGCAGGATCGAGAGACGTCTGCGCTTCTGGCGCGACCCGTTCCCGGCAGTATTCTGCGTTATCCGAGCCGCCCGGCTTTGCCCGCCAATGTTCAGCGCTACAAGGTGCGTGGCGGCGGATCACTGACCATTCCTGTGGCGGCTGGCGATCATGTGACGCTGAAGGACAGCGAAGGCATGCAGGCCTGTGAGCTGACCTTCCTTTCGCCGGATGGCCGCTTTTCCGATCATGGTCTTGGCACATCCTTCACCTCGTCCGCCGATGGGTTGAAGGCCATTCTGGCCGCCCGTGATGAAAGTGCGGCCCGCGTGCGTCTGGCCATTGCCCGGCGCGGTGGTGATCTGGCAACCGTCCGCGCTCTTCGCCTGTTTGGCGGCCAGTCACGCCCGGGTGAGACGGCGGAATTTACGGTTCAGGCCGATGGTCTTTTGATCATCGCCGCCCCCGGCAACAGCATGACGCCGGACGAGCAGGCCACGCTCACCGAAATCGAAGTGCGCGTGCGCCGGACCAAGATCGAGCGCAGCTATGAAAGCCTGCTGCCGGAGCCGCTGGCCGACCCGCTGCAGGACATGCGCATTCGTGCCGCGACCGCCAAGGCCTACTTTGTGCGCGCCGGTGAATATATCCAGATCCTTGATGTTCAGGGCCGCCAGTGCACCGACTTTCAGGCCTTTTCGGCCCGCAAGCTGGACAAGGGGCTGGAACTGGCGCTCGATTCCACCGTCACGCGCACGCTGCTCGGGCGCAGCTACCCGACGCCCGGCCTGCCCTCCAAGGCCTTTGACCGGGATTTCGAGCCGCTGGTCGAGATCGTGCAGGATACGGTGGGCCGTCACGACGCCTTCGCGACCGCCTGCAACGCGCGCTATTATGACGACATGGGTTATCCGGGCCACATCAACTGCACGGATAATTTCAACGGCGAACTCGACCCCTACGGCATCAAGCCGCGCAAGGGTTGGGAGGCGCTGAACTTCTTCTACAACACCCATGTCGATCATCATAACCAGCTTTACCTCGACGAGCCGTGGTCACGGCCGGGCGATTATGTGCTGATGAAGGCGCTGACGGACATTGTCTGTGTCTCGTCGTCCTGCCCCGATGACATCGACGCCGCCAATGGATGGGACCCGACGGACATCCATGTGCGCACCTATTCCGCTGAAAAGACGTTCACGAGAGCTGTAGCCTATCGCATGACCCCAGATGCTGACGCCGAACTGACGCGGGAAACCGCCTTCCACTCCAGCCTTGCCCCGATGACGCGCGATTTCACCGAATATCGCGGCTACTGGCTGGCCAACCGCTTTGCCACCAGCGGGCCGATCGAGGAATATTGGGCGTGCCGCGAGGCGGCTGCCGTGATCGACCTTTCGCCGCTGCGCAAATTCGAAATCACCGGGCCGGATTCCGAAGCGCTGATGCAATATTGCCTGACGCGTGACATGCGCAAGCTGACCACGGGTCAGGTCGTCTATTCGGCCATGTGCTACGAGCACGGCGGCATGGTGGATGACGGCACGCTGTTTCGCCTTGGCGACCATAATTTCCGCTGGATCGGCGGCGACGACTATTCCGGCGTGTGGTTGCGCAAGGTGGCGGAAGAAAAGGGTTTTCACGCCTGGGTTCGCTCCTCCACCGACCAGCTGCACAATATCGCCGTGCAGGGGCCGAAGAGCCGCGACATCCTGAAAGACCTATTCTGGACCGCTCCGCGCCAGCCAACCGTTGAAGAACTGGGTTGGTTCCGCTTCACCATCGGTCGCATCGGCGGCTTTGAAGGCGTGCCGGTCGTCATCTCGCGCACGGGCTATACCGGCGAGCTTGGCTATGAAATCTTCTGCCATCCGAAGGATGCTCCGGCGGTGTTCAAGGCCGTTTACGAGGCGGGCGAACCGCATGGCCTGAAGCCCATGGGCCTTCAGGCGCTCGACATGCTGCGCATCGAAGCGGGGCTGATCTTTGCCGGTTACGATTTCGACGACCAGACGGACCCGTTCGAGGCGGGCATCGGCTTTACCGTGCCGCTGAAATCCAAGCAGGACGACTTCATCGGTCGCGAGGCGCTTTTGAAACGCAAGGAACATCCGCGCTGGAAATTCGTCGGCCTCGACATTGCCGCCAACGAGACGGTTGGCCATGGCGATTGCCTGCATATCGGCCGCGCCCAGATCGGCGTCGTCACGTCTTCCACCCACTCGCCGTTCCTCGGCAAGAACATCGCGCTGGCGCGTGTCGACGTGACCCATGCCGCCGTGGGCACGGAAATCGAGGTGGGCAAGCTTGACGGCCAGCAGAAGCGTATTCCCGCCGTCATCGTGCCGCTGTCGCATTACGACCCGGAAAAGACGCGCCCGCGCTCCTGACCAACCCATTTTCCCCGCCAGTCCCCTGGCACTATCGCCCGGCAGAAACACCCGTTTCTCCGGGCTTTTTTCGTGGCGGAAGACGGCGATGGCCTTGATTGAAACACACCCCGGCAAAATGACACGATGCCGACCGGATAGAGCAAGGAATTCGGGCATAGCTGGGGGCGCAAGAACCGTCTTGATCACGGGCGCCCGCGCGCCTGTTGCGCTGCATCTTGCCCGGCTATTTCATGGGGCGGGATGGCGCGAAACATCATGCCCTGCACGCGGCGGTCAGTGGAAATTTCAACGCTTCGCCCCATATTGTTTGGATTGCCAGCGACCGGCGCTCGCGAGCCTGCTCTGCCAGATTGCCGGTCCAGCCTGTTTGCCGGATGCGCCCCCCGCTGCCGGTTTCCCATGAGGTATGACATGACCTATACGCCCGCCCCTGACCGTTATGATTGCGCCCTGTTTCGCCGCGTTGGCCGAAGCGGCCTGAAGCTGCCCGCCATCTCCTTTGGCCTGTGGCACAATTTCGGTGATACGACGACGCTCGATGCGCAGCGTTCCATTCTCTTCAAGGCCTTTGATCTGGGCATTACCCATTTCGACCTTGCCAATAATTACGGCCCGCCGCCCGGCTCGGCGGAAATCAATTTCGGCCGCGTGCTGAAAGAGGATCTCGCCGCCTACCGCGACGAGCTGATCATCTCCACCAAGGCGGGCTGGGATATGTGGCCCGGCCCTTACGGTCGCGGTGGTGGCTCGCGCAAGGCGCTGCTCTCCAGCCTCGACCAGAGCCTGAAGCGCCTCAACCTCGATTACGTCGATATCTTCTATTCACACCGCTATGATGCGGACACGCCGCTCGAAGAAACCGCCGATGCGCTGGCGTCTGCCGTCCGGCAGGGCAAGGCGCTTTACGTCGGCATTTCTTCCTATTCCGGCAACAAGACCCGCGAAATGGCCCGCCTTCTGGAAGAGCGCAAAGTTCCGCTTCTCATCAATCAGCCGTCTTACAACCTCTTCAACCGCTGGGTGGAAAAGGACCTGTTGAAGGCAAGCGACGATGTGGGCGCGGGGGTGATTGCTTTTACGCCGCTGGCGCAGGGGCTTTTGACCAACAAGTATCTGAACGGCGTGCCGGACGATGCCCGCGTCAACCGTCCCGGTGGCGGGGCGCTTCGCCCCGAGCATCTGAAGGAAGAAAACATCGCGCGCGCCCGGGCGCTCAACGAGATTGCCGCCCGCCGGGGCCAGTCGCTGGCACAGCTCGCCATTGCCTGGGTGCTGCGCGATCCTCGCGTCACCTCGGCGCTGATCGGCGCCAGCTCGACCAAGCAGATCATCGAAAATGTCGGCGCGCTGAAGAACCTCACCTTCACGGCGGAGGAACTGGCCGAAATCGACCGTTACGCGGTGGAAGGCGGCATCAACCTGTGGGAGAAGCCATCCCACGAAGCCGCCGTCTGACGGGCCACGAAAGAATCACCGCCTCGCCTCCCGCGAGGCGGTGACGGGCACCATCCGAAAACAGTCTCTCCACGCGCCAAAAATGAGCGCCGCGCTTGCCCAGAGATGGCGAAACCCTTGCCAGCCTGCCACCCCGCACCTATTCAATGGCACAGCGACATGCAGGCAATTCGAGTGGCGGGGCGTCATGCTGACAAAAAAGGGAAAGTACGGTCTGAAGGCCATTGCTGATCTGGCGACGCTTGCCCCCGGTGAAACCGCCTTCGTGACCGAGATTGCGACGCGCAACAACATCCCCAAGAAGTTTCTGGACACGATCCTTCTGGAACTGCGCAATGGCGGCTTTCTGCGTTCGAAGAAGGGGCCGTCGGGTGGCTACGCGCTTTCCAAACCCGCCAGCGAAATCTTCATCGGGCAGATTGTGCGCACGCTTGATGGACCGCTGGCCCCCATTCGCTGCGCCAGCCGCACCGCTTTTGAGGCGTGTGACGATTGCGCGGACCCGGAAGCCTGCCCGGTTCGCCGCTCGATGAGCACGGTGCGCGATGCCATGGCTGAAATCCTCGACACGATGACGCTGGAAGCCTTTGTCCAAGGCAGCAAGGTCGGCTCAGACAGGGATGTATCGCCCGTCACGATAGGTGAGTGACGCTCCAAGGCTTCCTCGACAACGCAATCGATGGCGGCAAGGGCATCCTGCAGCAGCAGCGCAATGGCCGTTCGACATCACCGAGAAGGCAGGCACCAAGCCTGATCTGTCTCGTCAACTGGGCCACCATCTCATTGTTTTAGAAGGCAGGTTTTCCCGACAGCAAAGGCGGCTGGGTCCCCTTGCCTTTGATTGTCAGTTCTGCCCGTCGGCAATCAGCTTGGTCAATTCGATGGCATTACGAACGCCCATCTTGGCAAGAACCCGGCCGCGATGGACCTCGACCGTGCGCAGCGCAATCCCCAGCGCATCGGCGATCTGCTTGTTGAGCGCACCCGTCACCATCAGAGCCATGACTTCCTTTTCTCGCTGCGAGAGGGTCGCTTTGCGGTCCGCCACACTCTGGCGTGCCGCCGCGGCGGCCTGATCTTGTGCATGGGCCGCGATGGCCGTCAGCGCCAGATCGACGATCTGGTTGTCGTTGAACGGTTTCTCGATGAAGTCAAAGGCTCCGGCCTTGAGCGCGCGCACCGCGACGGGCACATCGGCATGGCCCGTCAGGAAGATCACCGGCACCCGCACGCCCGCCAGTTGCAGGCGATCGAAAACCTCGGGTCCGGACAGCCCGCCCATGCGCACATCCAGAATAATGCAGGCGCAGTCGCTCAGCGGCAGGGCATCCAGGAATGCCTCGCCGCTGTCCCATCCCCGCGTCGACAATCCGCGCGATGCCAGCAGAAAGGACAGGGCATCGCGGATGACGTCCTCGTCATCGATGATATGGATGGTTCCAATCATACCATGCGTCCCCCCTCGCCTGCCGACATTTCATGATGGGTATAGGGCAGGCTGACGGTGAACACCGTGCCACCGCCTTCGCCCGGGCGAAAGCCAAGCTGTCCGCCGTGCAATTCCACGATGGAGCGGCAGATCTTCAGCCCCATGCCAAGGCCCTGCGGTTTGGTGCTCGCGAAGGCATCATAGAGGCGATCCTCGACCTCGGGGGCAATGCCGCCGCCCTGGTCAACCACCTCGATAATGGCGCTGGTCTCGCGTGGACGAAGCCGGATCCGCAACAGGTCGCCAGTCCGGTGTTCGCCCATCGCTTCCATCCCGTTGCGGGTCAGGTTGATCAGCAACTGTTCGAGGAGAATGTGGTCGGCGGCAACGGGTGGCGTCGGCTCGATCTCGGCCGTCAATTGCACATGATGCTCGCGGGCGTCGGCCGAGAGAAGGGAGATCGTGCCGGCGATGACATCCTCCAGATGCGTCTGCGAAAAACGCGGCTCGCGCTTGCGCGCCATATCCTGCACGCGCTGGATGACGAGCCCGGCCCGGGCCGCCTGCTGAGACAGTTTTTCTGCTCCCAGGCGCACAAGGACCGTATCCATGTCTGGTTTGGCGGTAAGGTTGAGCAGGCCCGCGGCATAGGATGCGATGGCCGAGAGCGGCTGGTTCAGTTCGTGGGCAAGCGTTGAGGCCATTTCGCCCAGCGCCACCAGCCGGCCCGTGCGAGCAATGGTCTCGTCCTGTGTACGGGCGCGCTTGGCCGCCTTGCGGCTTTCCGTGATATCGATGACAGACCCCATCCAGCCGCGATGCACGCCGCCAGCATCAATCAGCGGAGCCTCAAACACCTGCACGTCGATCTCATGGCCATCGCGATGGCGAAAGCGGGTCTCGAAACTCTGACTGACCGCGCCGCTGGCCTTAAGCTGCCTTTGCCGCTCCTCGACCTCGCCCATACGGGATGGGTCCCAATAGGGCATAGGGGGGGCGCGTCCGACGATTTCGTTGGCTCCCAGACCGACGAGATTGCAAAAAGCGGCGTTGACGTAAAGAATTCGGCCATCGTGGTCCTTTGCGCGCAAGCCGACCGTCAGGCTCTCCTCCATCGAGCGACGGAAGGCGGTCTCGCCTCGCAGACGCAATTCGGCATCGCGCCGCCGCCGGGTGCTGAGGAAAAGCACGGCCAGCGCCACAACGGAGAAGGCCGCCAGCGCCATGATTGCCCCGAACAGCAGGGTGGAATGAAACCCGCCCCGCGCATCATAGGCCGAAATCTGCAACAGGGTCCCACGAAGCGGCGGATCGAACGCGATGACATGCCGGGCATTGCCAGCCCTCGTCTCCAGTCTCTGGCGCGCCGCGATGGTTTCGCCGCCGGCATCGATGACCTTGACGCCATACTGCTCGGCAATCCACCAGGGGATATGGCGCTCCAGCAGGATGGGGATCGATATCGTCGCCATGACCAGCCCCCCGGCCCCGGCAAGCGGCATGCCGATAGTCACAAGGCCGTTGGCGCTCACATTGCCATAGACCGGGCGCGTTGCATGTGCAGCCCGACCCTTCATAAGAGCCGCAAGCTCGGGATCGTCAGGCACGACGCGGTCGGGCACCGCCTGGAGAACCTTGCCCGCCGCATCATAAAAAGTCAGGGACTGGACCTCGGGATTGGTCGCGATATGCAGGCGGGCGCGGGCCTCGAACATGGCCTGCGGTACCCCTTCCACGCCCTCCAGCGCCAGACGCACCAGAAGATCCTCGTGAATGGAGAGCTGGAAGCGCAGCGTCTGTTCCACCCAGAGCGCATCGGTTGCGATCTTGACGCGCGCACGCTCTACTTCGCTGCGCTCGACGAACCAGGCAAGCGCGGCCACGCCGATCGCCAGCGCCGCAATCGCCACCAGCGGCACGAGCGACAGCAGGTCAATACGCTGCCATGCGCCAGAAGCCTGTGCCTGTTCCCAGGGATCGCCACCGCCGCTGCCGCGCCACTTTTCCTCGTTGCTTGACTTCGTCACGATGCCCCTGTCCGCTCCGCCCTGTTGCGGCCTTCGTTCAGCACCTTTTCGACCGACGCCGCTATTGCGGGTTTCCACAATAGCGTGGCGGGTCAGAAAATGGCAACAAAATGGCGATCGCCTGGAGGGGCGACGAAAATGGAGGAGAAATAATCATGTTCACCCGTCGTAACTTCACCCGGCTCGCAGGGGCCGCAGCCATCGCGCTCTCCGTCGCAATGCCCGCCCTCGCTGAGCCTCTGGTCATCAAGTTCAGCCACGTCGTCGCGCCCGATACACCGAAGGGCAAGGGTGCGACCAAGTTCAAGGAACTGGCCGAAGCCTACACCAAGGGCGCCGTCAAGGTCGAGGTCTACCCGAACTCTCAGCTCTACAAGGACAAGGAGGAGCTTGAAGCTCTCCAGCTCGGCGCGGTTCAGATGCTCGCCCCCTCGCTGGCAAAGTTCGGTCCGCTCGGCGTGCAGCAGTTCGAGCTTTTTGACCTGCCCTACCTGATGACGAGCTACGACGACCTGCGCAAGATCACCGATGGCCCGGTGGGCAAGTCGCTGCTTTCGATGCTTGAAGCCAAAGGCATCAAGGGCCTTGCCTATTGGGACAACGGCTTCAAGATCATGTCGGCCAATTCGCAGTTGCATACGCCGGACGACTTCCTTGGCCTGAAGATGCGCATCCAGTCGTCGAAGATCCTGGAAGCCGAAATGAAGGCGCTTGGCGCCGTTCCGCAGGTCATGGCCTTCTCCGAAGTCTATCAGGCGCTGCAGACCGGCGTTGTCGACGGTACGGAAAACCCGCCGTCGAACATGTATACCCAGAAGATGCATGAAGTGCAGAAGCACGCCACGCTCTCCAATCACGGCTATCTCGGCTATGCGGTGATCGTGAACAAGACCTTCTGGGAACAGCTTTCGCCGGACGTGCGCGAGCAGCTTGAAAAGGCCATGGCCGAATCGACGGCTTACGCCAACTCCATCGCCAAGCAGGAAAACGAAGCAGCCATCGCAGCGATGAAGGCCGCCGGCAAGACGACCTTCTACGAACTGAGCGATGACGAACGCAAGGCATGGATCAAAGCTCTGCGCCCCGTGCAGGAAGAAATGGCATCGCGCATTGGTGCTGATCTGATCGCCAAGGCCCACGCCGCGCTCGGCTCAAACTGATCTTCCGGTTCTGACACCCAAAAGCGGATGCGCCGTTGATCGGCGCATCCAGACCCGGCCAGGGCGGCACGCCCCGTGCGTCAATAGACACACGAAGCCCAGCCCTTGTTTCCGAATTCATTCATCCGGCTTTCCGCGAAAATCCCGATAGGTTTTCCGGGCCGATGGTTCAGTGAGGTCCGCCATGTTGTTGCGCATCCTCGACCGTCTCGAAGAAATCCTGATTTCCGTGCTGATCGCGCTTGCGGTCGCATTGATCTTCGCTGCGGTCGTCCACCGTTTTTCGATCGGCTTTGCCGCCGATCTCGTTGCCGTTGGCCGTGCCAACGATCTGCCCTGGCTGCAATCAGCAGCACGTTCGGCCTTCAAGGCAATCAACGCCGTTCAGCTGACCTGGGCGCAAGAGGCCTGTATCTATCTCTTTGTATGGATGGCCAAATTCGGCGCCGCCTATGGTGTGCGCGCCGGCGTGCATGTGGGCGTGGATATTCTTGTCGAAAAGCTCACCGGCCGCACCCGCAACGTCGTCACGATCATCGCCATGTCAGGCGGCATCCTCTTTACTGCCATTGTGGCCTGGATCGGCGCCGATTTCGTCTACCACATCTGGCTCGGCAAGCAGGTCTCCGCGGACCTCGAAATGCCGATGTGGATCGTCTATCTGGCCGTGCCGCTCGGTTCCACCCTGATGTGCTTTCGCTTCATCCAGGCCCTCTATCTCTACCTGAAGACGGGTTTCATCGCCCATCACGATCACGGTTCAGTGGACGGTCTTGAAGAAGAAGCCGACGACCTTGCCAAGGGAGCCCACGGATGACCCCTCTGATTATTTTCACTATTCTGGCAGTGCTGCTCCTGACGGGCATGCCGGTATCGATCTCGCTTGGCCTGACCGTCTTTACCTTCCTGTTCGGCTTCACCACGATCCCGCTCGATTCCATCGCGCTGAAGCTCTTTACCGGCATCGAGAAGTTCGAGATCATGGCGATCCCCTTCTTCATTCTCGCCGGCAACTTCCTCACCCATGGCGGTGTTGCACGGCGCATGATCCGCTTCGCCACGACCATGGTCGGGCACTGGTATGGCGGCATGGGTCTTGCGGCGGTCCTTTCCTGCGCGCTGTTTGCCGCCATCTCCGGCTCGAGCCCGGCAACCGTGATGGCCGTCGGATCGATCTTGATCCCCGCCATGGTGCGGCAGGGCTATCCGGCGCAGTTCGGTGTCGGCACGGTTGTGACCGCCGGCGGTCTCGGCATTCTCATTCCGCCGTCCATTGTCATGGTCATGTATGCGGTGGCAACATCGGGCATGGTGGTCACAGGTCCCGATAATTTGCCCGTCATGTCCGCGTCCATCGGCACGCTGTTCATGGCAGGCGTCATACCCGGCCTGATGCTGGCAACCATGCTCGGCGCCACAACCTTCTATCGCGCCTGGAAGAATGGCTATCCGCGTATGCAGCGCGCCACATGGGGCGAACGCTGGAAGGCCCTGCGCGAAAGCATCTGGGGGTTGATGCTCATCGTCATCATCATGGGCGGTATCTATGGCGGGATCTTCACGCCGACAGAAGCGGCTGCAGTCAGTGCCGTCTATGCCTTTATCGTCGCGGTCTGGGTCTATCGGGACATCACGCTGCGCGACGTACCGAAGGTGCTGCTCAGTTCTGCGGCCATGTCGGCGATGCTGCTCTACATCATCACCAATGCCGTCATGTTTGCCTTCATCATGACCTCGGAGCAGATTCCGCAGCAACTTTCGGACTGGATCGTCAATCTCGGCCTCGGCAAGATCGGCTTCCTGCTGATGGTCAACTTCATCCTGCTGTTCATCGGCATGGTGATGGAACCCTCGGCCATCGTCCTGATCATGGCCCCGATCCTCTATCCGGTCGCAGCCAAACTCGGCGTCGATCCCGTCCATTTTGGCATCATGCTGGTCGTCAATATGGAAATCGGCCTGTGCACGCCGCCGGTGGGTCTCAACCTCTATGTCGGATCGGCGATATCAAAACTCGGGCTGACGGCCGTGACCAAGGCCGCCACTCCCTGGCTGCTCACGGCCCTCGTCTTCCTCGGCATCATCACCTATGTGCCGGAGATCACGCTATTCCTGCCACGCCTGCTCGGCATGTGAAGGCACAAGCCCCGTGAACAAGACCGACCGGGAGACGATCCCGGTCGGTTCTGCGTTTGTATGATACGTAATGCATGGCCCCCAACATCAGGGCATCGATGGTGAAATAGCCGAAAGGTCGCGCAAGAGAGATGGCAGATCGGTCGTAGCGAGGCCTGTTGAACCCTTCCTCAGATCAGGCGTTCACCATGCCAGCGCAGGTGATCATCCATGAAGGTGGAGATGAAGTTGTAGGAGTGGTCATAGCCGTCGCGCATATTGAGAACGAGCGGCTGGCCCGCCTTCTTCGCGGCGTCCACCAGACGCTCCGGCATGAGGCCGGTCGCAAGGAAGCTGTCGGCCGTGCCCTGATCGACCAGCAGTTCGGGAAAACGCTTGCCGTCTTCGATCAGCGCCACCGCATCATAGCGCCGCCATGCGGCCGCGTCGGTTCCCAGATACTTCTCGAAGGCCGGTTTCGACCAGCCCGCCACCGACGGGTTGACGATCGGCGCAAACGCCGAGGCGCTCTTATAGGTTTCGGGATTGTTGAGCGCGATGGTGAGCGCGCCGTGCCCGCCCATGGAATGGCCGGTAATGCCCTGACGGCTCATATCCGCCGGAAAATGCGCGGCGATGATCGCCGGCAGTTCCTGCGTGACATAGGAATACATGCGGTAATGATCCGCATAGGGCGCTTGCGTCGCATCGACGTAAAAGCCCGCGCCGGAGCCGAACTGCCAGTTCTCCTTTTCATCGGCCACATCCTCGCCACGCGGCGAGGTATCCGGCAGAACGATGATCAAGCCCAACTCGGCGGCAAGCTGGCGGTACTCACCCTTGTCCATGCAATTGGCATGGGTGCAGGTGAGACCTGAGAGATACCAGAGCACCGGCAGCTTTTCGCCTTCGGCATGCGGCGGCACGAAGACGGCGAAGGTCATCGGCGTCTTCGTTTCAGTCGACAGGTGACGATAGACGCCCTGAATGCCGCCATGGGCCTTGGCGGTGGAAATCGTTTCCAGTGTCATGACGGGCCTCAATAAACCACGACCGAACGGATCGACTTGCCTTCATGCATCAGGTCGAAGGCGGTGTTGATCTCGTCAAGCGGCATGGTGTGGGTGATGAGGCTGTCGATATCGATCTTGCCTTCCATGTACCAGTCGACAATCTTCGGCACGTCGGTGCGGCCACGCGCGCCGCCGAAGGCCGAGCCCTTCCAGACGCGGCCCGTCACCAACTGGAACGGACGGGTGGAGATTTCCTGACCCGAGGGGGCGACGCCGATGATGATCGATTCCCCCCAGCCGCGATGGCAGCATTCCAGCGACTGGCGCATGGTGTGAACATTGCCGATGCATTCGAAGGAGAAATCCGCGCCGCCGCCGGTGATGTCGACAATCGCTTCCACCACCTTGTCGTGGCCCACTTCATTCGGGTTGACGAAATGCGTCATGCCGAACTTCTTCGCCATCTCGACCTTGGAGGGGTTGAGGTCCACACCGATGATCTTGTCGGCGCCGACCATGCGGGCACCCTGAATGACGTTGAGGCCGATGCCGCCCAGACCGAACACCACGACATTGGCGCCCGGCCAGACCTTGCCCGTGTAAACCACAGCGCCGATGCCGGTCGTTACGCCGCAACCGATGTAGCAGATCTTGTCGAAGGGGGCGTCCTCGCGCACCTTGGCGACGGCGATTTCCGGAAGAACCGTGAAGTTCGAGAAGGTGGAGCAGCCCATATAGTGGAACACGTCGCCGCCATCGCAGGTAAAGCGCGTCGTCTTGTCGGGCATCAAACCCAGCCCTTGCGTGCCGCGAATGGCGGTGCACAGGTTGGAGCGCTGCGAAAGACAGGTTTTGCAGCCACGGCATTCCGGCGTGTAGAGCGGGATCACATGATCGCCCGGCTTCACGGAGGTGACGCTCGCACCCACTTCGCGCACGATGCCGGCCCCTTCATGGCCGAGGATTGCCGGAAACTTGCCTTCGGAATCAAGGCCCGACAGCGTGTAGGCATCGGTATGGCAGACACCTGTCGCCATGATTTCCACCAGAACCTCACCGGCCTTCGGGCCGCCGATCTCGATGGTCTCGATGGTGAGCGGCTTGTTCGCTTCCCATGCAACGGCGGCGCGACTTTTCATGGTTCTGTCTCCTCGGGTTTTGGCTGCAGCCCTATTTCAGATAGGTGCGCAGAATTTTCATGACGGCATCCAGATCACCGTCGATTTCATCGTGAGGAATGACCTGCCCGGCCCGGCTTCCCAGCGTTTCGCGCAGATGGATTTCCAGCACTTCGGCCATCAATCCGCCCACGGCCCCGCGAAGGGCGGCAATCTGCTGCAAAAGCAGGCTGCACTCGGTACCCGCCGCCACGGCGCGTTCCAGCGCCTCGGCCTGGCCCTTGATCCGTCTCAGGCGGACCTGTGCACGCTTCTTGTCTTCCGGAGAATGGGGCATGGTTTCCTCTTCACGGTCGAACTTAATGATACTCCATGGGGTATGTCAATATACTTGGGGGAGTATATGGATATCGCCTCTATCCGCAAGCAACCGCCTCCGCCTCAGCCCGAATCGCCTGTGTCAGCAGCGTCAAGGGCAGTGATGGCACCGAGTCGGCGCGCACCGTCAGCCCCACCGGTCCGCGCGTCTCCTGCGTCGCGATCGGCAAGGCGACCAGCCTGCCATCGGCGATATCTCCGGCCACAACGCCCTCGGAAATAATCCAAACCGCATCACTCATGCGCAGGAAGGCACGCCCGAAGGCATCGGAAACCGTTTCGATCTGCGTAACCGGCGCGGGAATGCCGTGGGCAATCAGGAACTGCTCAACGATCGGGCGGATCACCGAATTGCGCGTCGGCATCAGCACCGGGAACTCACCCAGCCGTTCGAACACGTTGATGCCCGGTTCCAAAAGCGGATGCCCGGCCCTCACAGTCAACAACACACGCTCTGAATAGAGGTGCTCAAATGAAAGGCCGGTCATTTTCTCAGGGGCCGCCAGACGCCCGACGACGAGATCAAGATCGCCCATCCGCAACTGTTCGAGAAGAACGGCATTTTCCCCCGTCACGACCTTAACGGGGCTGCCCGTGCCCTCGGCCAGAAAGCGCGAAATGGCGTGTGGCATAATGCGGGCGGACACCGTCGGCAAGGCTCCGACACGCACTGGCGGCCCGGTGCGGGCGCTTTCCTTGGCAACGGAATCAACGGCTTGGCGCAGCGCTGTCAGCGTCGCGCCGGCATAGCGCATGAAGACCTCTCCATGGCTTGTGAGGCGGATACCGCGGCCATCGCGCTCAAGCAACGCAACAGCGAGGATGTCTTCCAGTTCGCGGATTGTCTTCGTCACCGCGGGCTGGCTGATATGCAGAAGCTCTGCCGCCCGGTTCACGCTTTTCTGGCGCGCAACTTCCATGAAGGCTTGCAGATGGCGGAACTTGATCCGCGGATCGATGGGCAGAACCATAACTCACCGGTTATTTATATCGCACTAAATGTCATTTTACTTAACCAAAGCCTCGATGCAATATCCTTGGCAAGAGGAGACCACCATGCATTTTCTGACCGTTGGCGATGCCGCGATCCATTACCGCGCCGAAGGACTGGGAACGGGCAAGCCCGTCATCGCCTTCGTGAACTCGCTGGGCACGGATTTCCGCATCTGGGATGCGGTGATGGCGGAACTGGGCAACGCCTACGCCTATGTGCTGCACGACAAGCGTGGCCACGGCCTTTCCGGCATGGGTGAAACGCCATACTCGATCGAAACCCATGCGGATGATCTCATCGCGCTGCTCGACCATCTTGGCGTTGAAAAAGCTGTCATCTGGGGGCTTTCCGTGGGTGGGTTGATTGCGCAAGACCTCTGTGCCCGCCATGCGCACCGGGTGCACGGACTCGTTCTTTCCAATACGGCGCACAAGATCGGCACGCCCGATATGTGGAACGCCCGTATTGGAACCATCAGCGCAAACGGCCTTTCCGGCATGATCGACCCCATCACGGAGCGCTGGTTCACGCCCGCTTTCCGTACGGATGACAATGCGCTTTATGCCGGTTGCCGTGTAATGCTCGCCCGACAGCCGGTCGATGGCTATTGTGGAACCTGCGCGGCCATTCGCGATGCTGACTACACCGAGACAACGACACGCATCCGTGTTCCGACCCTTTGCGTGGTCGGCGATCAGGACGGCTCGACGCCGCCGGACCTCGTGAAATCTCTGGCGGCGCTCATCCCCGGCAGCCGTTTTGCCGAAATCGCCGCCTGCGGCCACATTCCTTGCGTTGAGCAGCCCGTCGCCTACGCCCAAACAGTTGTCGCCTTCCTTTCATCCCTGCCGGAGCACTGAGTATATGACCGAGACCCAAAAGCCCTCCGAGCGCTACCTAAAAGGGATGGAAACCCGCCGTTGCGTGCTGGGGGACGCCCATGTGGACCGCGCCAGCGCCAATGCCACAGCCTTCGACCAGCCTTTCCAGACGCTGATTACCGAAGCGGCCTGGGGAACCGTCTGGTCCGGCACACACTGGACCAAGCGGGAGCGCTCCATGGTGACCATCGCGCTTCTGGCCGCGCTGGGACAGGACGAGGAAGTGGCGATGCATGTGCGCGCCACCGCCAATACCGGCGCGACGGAGGAGGACATCCGTGAGGCGCTGATGCATGTGGCGATTTATGCCGGGGTTCCGGCTGCCAATCACGCGTTCAAAATCGCCAAGCTTGCGCTTGCTGAACGCAACGCCAATACTTCGTTGAAGGAGGAGACGAAATGAGCAACCGACCGCCCGAAACCGGGCCATTCTTCGCGCGTGACCGCGACATGCACCCACCGGCCTACGCACCGTGGTACAAGACCACGATCCTGCGTTCGCCGCAGCGCGCACTCATTTCGCTGGAAGGCACCAAGAGCGAGATCACCGGCCCGGTCTTTGGCCACGGCATGCTGAACCCGCTCGATAACGATCTCATCCTCAACTATGCCAAGCCGGGTGAAATGCCCATCGGCCCGCGCATTCTGGTGCATGGCCGCGTGCTTGACGAGCGGGGCATGGGCGTTCCCGGCGCGCTGGTGGAATTCTGGCAGGCCAATGCCGGCGGTCGCTACCGTCACAAGAAGGAAACCTACCTTGCGGCGGTCGATCCGAACTTTGGCGGCGTGGGTCGCACGATCACCGACGAAAACGGCTATTACTGGTTCAAGACGATCCAGCCCGGCCCTTATCCGTGGCCGAATGGCGTCAACGACTGGCGCCCCGCCCACATCCACTTCTCGATCTTCGGCCACGGCTTCCAGCAGCGCCTGATCACGCAGATGTATTTCGAGGGTGACCCGCTGATCTGGCGTTGCCCGATCGTCAAGACGATCCCCGACGAAAACGCCATCCGCCAGCTGATTGCGCCGCTCGACATGCAGGCCACCATTCCGATGGATATGCGCGCCTACAAGTTCGATATCGTTCTTCGCGGCCGCCGCTCCACCTTCTTCGAGAACCGCCCGGAGGGCAACTGACATGGTTCAACCACTTGGCTACCTCAAGGAAAGCGCCTCGCAGACGGCAGGTCCTTACGTTCACATTGGCTGCACGCCGAACTTCGTCGGCATCCATGGCATTTTCGACAAGGACCTCGGCTCCGGCGCGCTCTATAACGACCAGACGCGCGGCACCCGCATCACCATTCGCGGCACCGTCTATGACGGCGGCGGCAATCCGCTGAAGGACGCGCTGGTGGAAATCTGGCAGGCCGATGACGCAGGCTTCTACAACAGCCCGAGCGAAACACGCGGCGCAGCCGATCCGAATTTCCTCGGCTGGGGACGTTCGCCCGGCGACATGGACACCGGCGAATTCGTTTTCGAGACGATCAAGCCGGGTCGAGCGCCCTTCAAGGACGGTCGCTGGATGGCCCCGCACGTCACCTTCTGGGTCGTGGCGCGCGGCATCAATATCGGCCTTCACACGCGCATGTACTTCCCCGAAGAGGAACAGGCGAATGGCGAAGATCCGGTCCTCGCACGCATCGAGCACAAGAACCGCATTCCGACGCTGATTGCGACGAAGGAAGGCGACAACACCTATCGTTTCGACATCCGCCTGCAGGGCGATGGCGAGACGGTGTTCTTCGACATCTGAGGACATCATGGGCCTTTCCGCCTTCGACCATCCCTTCCTTTCGGGTCTGTTCGCAGACCCGGATATCGCCGCCTTTTTTTCCGCCGAGGCAGACATTGCTGCCATGCTGCGGTTTGAGACGGCGCTTGCCGAAGCCGAAGCCGAATGCGGCGTCATCGCTCCGCAACTGGCCGAGGCTATCGTCGCGCAACTGGCCGGGTTCGCCCCGGACGTGGCGCTTCTGGCTGAGGGCGTTTCCAAGGATGGCGTGGTCATTCCCGAGTTTGTGCGGCAATTGCGCCGGACGGTCGGAGAGGCGGCGGAAAAGGTTCACTTCGGGGCCACCAGTCAGGATGTCATCGACACGAGCCTGATGCTGCGCCTGAAGGCGGCCACGAACATTCTTACGGCACGGCTCGCGACTGTGGTCGCGGGCCTTTCCGGCCTCGAAGCGCGCGATGGCCAGAACCCGATGATGGGTTACACCCGCATGCAGGCGGCGATCCCGATCACCGCAAGCGAGCGTATCGCCAGTTGGAAAGCGCCGCTCGAACGTGCAACCGAGCGTTTCGCTGCCTTCGCGCAGACGGGTTTTGCCATACAATTTGGCGGCGCGGCGGGAACGCTCGAGAAATTCGGCGACAAGGGTCCGGCTGTCCGGGCCGCTCTTGCCCGCAGGCTTGACCTCGTTGACCGTCCGCAATGGCACAGCCAGCGCGACGGACTGGCCGAGTTTGCCGCATTGCTGTCGCTCGTGACCGGAAGCCTTGGCAAGTTCGGTCAAGATGTGGCGCTGATGGCGCAATCCGGTACAGCCATCCACCTGACAGGTGGCGGCGGTTCTTCCGCCATGCCGCACAAGCAGAATCCGGTGGCGGCCGAAGTTCTGGTGACGCTTGCCCGCTTCAATGCCTCGCAACTGGCCGGGCTTCACCACGCGCTGGTTCATGAACAGGAGCGTTCCGGCGCGGCCTGGATGCTGGAATGGCTGATGCTGCCGCAGATGGTGCTGGCGACAGGCGTGGCGCTTCAGACCGCACTCACCCTGACGACGCGCATTGCAAAACTGGGTGGCGAAAAGACCTGAAGAGGGAATAACGCCCTCTTACCGAGCGATATGATTACCCCGCGCAGCCTCTTCGCGGGGTGAGCGCCGTTGAACCAAAAGGGGCTTCGTGCGTTTAATTACATATTGATTTTACATTGTTTTTCGGTTTTTGAATTTCATCAAAAATGTGCATTCCGGCCTGTTTTTCGCCACCCAACAGACTTGACATTAAAATGAACTAACTGGTACAAACAATCATGGTCAGAGGGACGGATGCACTGAGGAGACGCATTCCACAAAGCCCCGACGAACCAAGGGAGTGATGTCGAAGTCCACTGGATTTCGCGAGGAGGTGTGCAGGCCGGTCCTGTCGGATTGCTGAAGGCGGTGCCCTGCAAGATGCCGGGCATGCCGGGGAACCATCCGGTTCAGCAGCAAGCCGCAAGGCAAGGTCTGTCGAGGCCCGCAGAACGGGTCCGGAGGAACAATGTCTTACAGTCTCGATTTCTCGGTGGTCGTCGCACGACTGCCCGAGCTTTTGCTCGCCTGCCTTGCGACGATCGGCCTTTCACTGGCTGGCATGTCGCTGGCGACGGTCATCGGCGTCTTGGGTGTCATCGCGCGGCGCTCGCGCTTTCGCCTCCTGCGCGGGCTGGTGATCGGCTTTGTCGAACTGATCCGCAACACGCCTTTTCTGGTGCAAATCTTCTTTATCTTCTTCGCTCTGCCGCAGCTTGGCCTTCGGCTGAACCCGACCGTGACCGCCATCATCGCTTTGGGTCTGAATGGCGGAGCCTATGCTATTGAAATCATTCGCGGTGGCGTTGATGCCATTCCGAAAGGCCAGGTGGAGGCGGGGCTTGCACTTGGACTGCACAGGGCGCAGATCTTCCGCCACATCATCCTGAAGCCGGCGCTTCGCACCGTCTATCCGTCGCTCACCAGCCAGTTCGTCATGCTGACCCTGACGACCTCGGTCTGCACTTCGATTGCCGCTTATGAGTTGACATCGGTCGCGCAGAAGATCGAGGCGGATACGTTCCGTTCGTTCGAGGTCTATTTCTCGATCACGATCCTCTACTTGATCATTTCCTCGCTGATGATGGGCATTTTCGCGCTCATCTCCCGCTTTTCTTTCAACTATCCGGTCAAGTGAGGAGAAGACCATGGCAAGCATCGGCCCCAACGAACTTTTCTTCCTGATGCAGGGCCTGAAATGGACCCTCGCGCTCACACTGGTCGGCTTCATCGGCGGCGGCCTGTTCGGCCTCATCGTTGCGCTCACCCGCACGGCACAGAACGATCTCGTCCGCCGCACGACAACCGGTTACATCGCCGTCTTTCAGGGCACGCCGCTCCTGATGCAGCTTTTCGTCGTCTATTACGGCGTGGCGCTGATGGGCTTCAACGTGGACGCCTGGGTGGCTGTTGCCATTGCCTTCACGTTGCATGCCAGTGCCTTTCTCGGCGAAATCTGGCGCGGCGGCATCCAGGCGGTGCCGAAGGGACAGACCGAAGCCGCCAAGGCCCTCGGCCTGCATTACGTCTCGATGATGAAGGACGTCATCCTGCCGCAAGCCTTCAAGATTTCGCTTCCGGCCACGATTGGCTTTCTCGTGCAGCTCATCAAGGGCACGTCGCTCGCAGCCATTGTCGGCTTTGTGGAATTGTCACGCGCCGGACAGATCGTCTCGAACCAGACGTTTCGCCCGCTCACCGTCTTCGCCCTCGTCGGCGTCATCTATTTCCTGATCTGCTGGCCGCTTTCGCTTTGGGGCGCCCGCGTTGAAAGGCGTCTGTCCACCGCATCCCGCTGAGGACAGGCACCGCATCAAAACCTGGAATGCAAACTTCATCAGCTTTGTAAGGAGGAGCAAAAGATGAAAACCAACCTCAAGATCGGGCGTCGCACCCTGCTCGCCCTCGTGGCAGCCACCGCCGCCTTTCCGTTTCTGACCCCCGCCGATGCTTCGGCTGCATCGCTTGCCGATGCCAAGGCAAAGGGCAAGGTCGTGATCGGCATTCAGGGCGACAACGCGCCCTGGGGCTTTGTGAATTCCACCGGCGTTCAGGACGGCCTCGATGCCGATATCGGCAAGGCCTTCGCCGAACATCTGGGCCTTCAGGTCGAGTTTACGCCGCTCGCCGTTGCCAACCGCATCCCTGCCCTTGTGACCGGAAAGGTCGATGTTCTGTTTGCCACCATGGGCATGACCGCAGAGCGCGCCAAGACGATCCAGTATTCGAAGCCCTATGCCGGCAACGTCCTGTCGGTCTATGGCCCCAAGGACAAGAAGATCGCCGGTTTCGATGACCTGACGGGCATGTCCGTCGGCGTACCGAAGTCGAGCGCCATGGATACTGCCATTACGGCCGGTGCCGGTTCCAAGGCCAATATCCTGCGCTTTGATGATGACGCCGCCAACATTCAGGCGCTGATCGCCGGACAGGTGGAAGCCGTCGGCGGCAACCAGTTCTACGGTGATCGTCTGAACGCCGCAGCCGCTGACAAGTACGAGACCAAGTTCGACCTCGTCACCCTCTATAACGGTGCGGGAACGCGTCCGGGCGAGAAGGACTGGAACGAGGCGATCAACAGCTTCATCGACAAGATCAAGGCCGATGGCACGCTCGCCAAAATCTACGCCAAGTGGATGAAGCGCGATGTTCCGTCCTTCCCGGACGCTCTGCCCGACATCCCCTTCACCGTGAAGTAAGCAAACGGAGGCTCCCATGCCGCAATCCGCCGCCGCACAGGTTCCGCTGATCGCCCTCGAAGGGGTCGGAAAGTGGTATGGAGCCTATCATGCACTCAAAAACATCAACCTGACGGTCAAAAAGGGCGAGAAGATCGTTCTTTGCGGGCCGTCGGGTTCGGGAAAATCGACGCTCATCCGCTGCATCAACCATCTGGAGGAAACCCAAGAGGGAAATATCACGGTGGAAGGCACCACGCTTTCCGACTCCAGCCGCAGCATTGATGCGGTGCGGCGCGAGGTGGGCATGGTGTTCCAGAGCTTCAACCTCTTTCCGCACAAGACCATCATGGAAAACTGCACCCTTGCCCCCATGCGGGTGAAGGGTGTTTCCAAGGCCGAGGCGGAAGCAACGGCGCGCAAATATCTTGAGCGCGTGCGCATCCTCGATCAGGCCGACAAATACCCGGCCCAGCTTTCCGGTGGACAGCAGCAGCGCGCGGCGATTGCCCGTGCGCTGTGCATGGAACCGAAAGCCATGCTGTTCGACGAGCCGACATCGGCTCTCGATCCGGAAATGGTGAAAGAAGTGCTCGACACGATGATCGGTCTTGCCCGTGACGGCATGACGATGATCTGCGTGACGCATGAAATGGGCTTTGCCCGGCAGGTCGCCGATCGCGTGGTTTTCATGGCCTCGGGCGAGATCATCGAGGAAGGCCCGCCGGAGACCTTCTTCAGCAATCCGCAGCACCAGCGCACCCGTACCTTCCTCGGCGAAATCCTCGCCCACCACTGAAGATGGCGGCGGGTTCACCCGCCCCCTTAGAGCATTGTTTTAACGCAGTCCGAACGCAAAGCCGCTGACGCACTTTTGCTGGACATGCTCCAGTTTTCCGTCCGAACGAGAACGGTCCCGATCCATGACAGAACACACTTCCTATCGCGTCGGCCTGATTGGGCGGACCATCCAGCACTCCAAATCGCCGCCGCTGCACATGCGCGAGGGGGCTGCCCACGGTCTCGATTACGTCTATGAACTGGTCGATGCGACGGCCCGCAACCTGCCGGACAGCGCGCTTGGCGACCTGCTCGACGAACTTGAAGCGCGTGGTTTTGCCGGAACGAACATCACCCACCCCTTCAAGCAGGCCGTTATTCCCTTCCTCACCGATCTTTCCGAGGACGCCCGCATGCTGGGCGCGGTCAACACCATTGTGTTCAAGGATGGCAAGCGGATCGGCCACAACACCGACTGGTATGGCTTTTCCGAAAATCTCGTGCGCGGCCTGCCCGGTGCCAGGCTTGACCGTGCCCTGCTTCTGGGTGCCGGTGGCGCGGGCGTTGCCGTTGCCCATGCGGCGCTCAAGCTCGGCATCGGCCATCTCGATATTCTCGATCAGGACAGGGACCGAGCCGAGCGCCTGGCCGCAGAACTCAACGAACGCTTTGGCCAACAGCGCGCCTTTGCGGTTGCCGATGCTGCGGAATCCCTGCCAAAGGCGGATGGCCTCATCAATGCAACGCCGGTTGGCATGCTCGCGCATCCCGGCATTCCCGTTTCGCCCGACCTGCTGGAGTCCCGTCACTGGGTGGCCGATATCGTTTACGTGCCGCTCGTGACGGAACTTCTGGCCGCGGCCCGCGACAAGGGTTGCCGAACGCTGCAAGGCGGCGGCATGACCGTTTATCAAGCCGCCGAAGCATTTCGTCTTTTCTGCGGAAAGCAGCCGGATGACGAGCGCATGACGGCCCATTTCAATGAACTTTGCGCTGAAGAGGCCCGATCATGAGCCTGTTTTACGTCCTGAATGGCCCGAACCTTAATCTTCTCGGCCAGCGTCAGCCCGAAATTTACGGCTACGAGACCATGGCCGATGTGGAACGCAATTGCCGGGCGCTGACAGACGCCGCCGGGCATCAGCTGTTCTTTGCGCAGAGCAACCGGGAATATGAGCTGATCGACTGGATTCATGAAGCGCGCGGCAAGGCGGCGGGCATCGTCATCAATCCCGGTGCCTTCACCCACACCTCAGTCGCCATTCTGGATGCGCTCAATGCCTTCGAGGCCCCGGTGATCGAGGTTCACATCTCAAACATCCACAAGCGCGAGGTTTTTCGCCACCATTCCTATGTCTCGACGCGAGCCGAAGGCGTGATCGCCGGGTTGGGCATCGAGGGTTACGAAATGGCGCTTCGCCATCTCATCAATCGTCTTGCACGCGGGTAGGAATATGGTCTGGCCGCAGCACATAGCGCAGTACCATCTCCGCCACATGGGCCGAAAGCCGCTCTTGCCCGTCGTCTGTGAACAATTCACCGCCGAAAATATGGGAGAAGGTGGCGCTGTTCGAGACGTTGAAGAAGGACAGCGCGCTGATCTGCCAGTGCAGTTCCAGCGGATCGACGCCAGTGCGAAACACGCCGCTTTCCTGACCGCGCTTCAAAACGCCCTCCAGCGCTTCAATGGCCGGGCGATTGAGGCCGCGAATGGTCTGGGAAACCTGCATGTGACGGCCATGGTGGATGTTCTCGATCATCACCATACGGATAAAATCGGGATGGCGGCGATGGTGATCGAAGGTGAACCGGCAGAGCCGCTCAAGCGCCGCCTGCGGGTCAAGCCCATCCAGTTCAAGGTCGCTTTCGCCGCCGCGCACCTTGCCATAGGCCTCTTCCAGAACGCGCTGGTAAAGCCCCTCCTTGTCGCCGAAGTAGTAATAGATCATGCGCTTGGATGTGCGCGTGCGGGCCGCAATTTCGTCAATGCGCGCGCCGGACAAGCCGTTTTGGGAAAATTCCTCCATCGCAACGGTGAGAATATCGCGGCGCACCCCTTCGGGATCGCGCTTGGCCACCTTGGCGGGTCGTTCCTTGGCCGTGGCGTTTTCCTCTTTCATCGCATCCCCCCGCTCATCCGGCTGCTTCGCGCCGGAATCTTATTAACCAAGCAGTACATAAGGCCAGAAAGGAAGGCAATATGGCAGCCCCGGCGACTAAAGGACTAGGCGTTCCGATGCGCACGTCGATTGCGACCGTTTCGATCAGCGGCGAATTCCCGGACAAGCTCGCTGCCATTGCCAAGGCGGGCTTTTCCGGCGTCGAGATTTTCGAAAACGATTTCCTGACTTTTGATGCATCTCCGCGCGAAGTGGCCAAAATGGCCCGGGACCACGGGCTGGACATCACGCTCTTCCAGCCATTTCGCGATTTCGAGGGGATGCCGGAGCCGCATCGCACCCGTGCTTTCGAACGCGCCGAGCGCAAGTTCGACATTATGGGTGAGCTTGGCACCGATCTTATGCTGATCTGCTCCAACGTTTCGCCCGTCTCGCTCGGTGGCATCGACCGGGCGGCGGCGGATTTCCATGAACTGGGCGAGCGGGCGGCCAAACACGGTGTGCGTGTCGGTTACGAGGCGCTCGCCTGGGGTCGCCATGTCAACGACCACCGCGATGCATGGGAAATTGTGCGACGCGCCGACCATACGCAGGTCGGAATCATTCTCGACAGCTTCCATACACTTTCGCGCAAGATCGACCCGAATTCGATCCGCTCCATTCCCGGCGACAAGATTTTCATCGTGCAACTCGCCGACGCGCCGCTTTTCGACATGGACCTGCTCTACTGGAGCCGCCACTTCCGCAATATGCCGGGAGAAGGCGACCTGCCGGTGGTGGATTTCATGCGCGCCGTGGCGGCGACCGGCTATACGGGGCCGCTTTCGCTGGAGATTTTCAACGACCAGTTTCGCGGCGGACATGCCCGGGCGCTGGCCGAAGACGGCCACCGCTCGCTCGTCTACATCATGGATCAGGTGAAGCGGCAGGAGCCTGACATTCGCATCGCGGTTCCGGATATGCCCGACCGCATCACCGCGCATGGCGTTGAGTTTGTCGAATTCACCACCGCCCCGGCGGAAAAGGCCAATCTCGCCAGCCTGCTCGGCACGCTTGGCTTTAACAGGGTCGCCAGACATCGCACGCGCAGTGTCGATCTATATCGACAGGGCGACATTCGCATCGTCATCAATACCGACCAGACGGGGGACAGTTTTGCGGTATCGTCCTATTCCGTGCACGGCACGAATGCCTATGCCTTTGGCATGAAAGTCGACAATGCCATGGACGCCCTGAAGCGAGCGGCGGCCCTTGGAGCGACCACCTTTTCCGAGCCGCGCAAAGCGGGCGAAGTCCACGTTCCGGCCATTCAGGGTGTTGGCAACGGGGTGATCTATTTCCTCGATGACAGCGCGAAACTTTCCACGATCTGGGACGCGGAATTTGTGCCCGTCGAAGAAGAGGCGGCGCAACCAACGGCCGGTCTCACGCGCATCGACCATCTGGCGCAAACCACCCATTACGACGAGATGCTGACCTGGCTTCTCTTCTACACGTCAATCTTTTCGACCCGGCGCACGCCGATGGTCGACGTGGTCGATCCCGGCGGACTGGTGCGAAGCCAGGCGATTGAAAGTGTGCCGGAACCGACCTTCCGCCTGACGATGAACGGCGCGGACAGCCGAAAGACCTTTGCCGGGAAATTTCTCGCCGAAGGGTTTGGCACCAGCATTCAGCACATCGCCCTTGCGACGGATGATATTTTTGCAACCGCCAACCGGCTGGCCGAACTCGGTTTTGAAGCGCTGCCTATTTCGCGCAACTACTATGATGATCTGGAAGCACGCTTCGGCCTCGAGCCCGCCTTTTCCGATGCGCTGCGCGCCGCGAGCATCCTTTATGACCGCGACGACCGTGGTGAATATTTCCAGATTTACAGCAGAACCTTCGCGGAGGGTTTCTTCTTCGAAATCATCGAGCGGCGCGGTGCATACGGCGGATACGGGGCTATGAATGCCCCGTTCCGGATTGCCGCCCAGCGTCGCCTTTCGGGCCCGGCGGGCATGCCACGTGGATAAGCTCTTAAGCCAGTGGCGACAGGTCCACCTGAACCGACGCGCCGCGTTCAGCCGCCAGTCGAATGGCATCGAGAACAATCAGATTGGCCGTCGCGTCGCGGGCCGACACAAGCGGGTCTCCACCCTTTCGGATCAGCGTATCGAAATGGTCGAGCTGCTGCTCATAGGGGTCCGCATGGGTCACGGGAAGCTGCAAGGGCTTGAGCACTCGGGTCCAGTCCGGCGCACCTTCCGGCTCCCAGAGCGTCAGGTCAGGCAAGGAGAGACCGGCATGACTACCGGCATAATGATGGGCGGTAACGGGGTGAGCGGGGAAGCGCACCGGATTTTCGCCCGCCGACAGATCCCAGGCCCAGGGACCATTGGCGGCATCGGAGATGCAAAGCGTGGCGAGGCCACCGCACACGAAAGTCAGGGCGACGGCAGCGCTGTCTTCCACGGCGAAGCCCCGGCGCGCATGGCTGGCGATCGCCTGAACGCTTTCGATTTCGCCGAAGAAGTGGCGCAAAAGATCGATCTCGTGGACGAGATTGATGAGAAGCGGCCCTCCGGCCCCCGGCGTTCTGCGCCAGGCCGCATCGAAATAGGATGGCGGCTTGGCCAGTGTACAGGTGACGTTGGCCATCACCAGATCGCCGATCCGGCCCGCATGGATCGCCGCATGGGCGGCGCGGATGATGGGGTTATGGCGGCGGTGATGGCCGATCAGAAGCGGCACGCCGGTGCGTTCGCCAACCTCAATCAGACGCAACGCCGAGGTGAGACTCTCAGCCACCGGCTTTTCAAGGAGAACGGGCATGCCCGCTACCAGAAGTACGGCAGAGATCGGCAGATGGGTCTCGTTTGGGGTCGCAACGATAGCGGCTTCAGCCAGACCGGATGCGGTGAGCGCGGCCACATCAGGCAGGCAAGGCACCCCGAGCGACTGGGCAAGCGCCACGCCGCCCGGTGCCGGATCGACCAGTGCACTGAGGCGCAAAGCCTTGGATTTGGCCAGCGTTTCAATGTGTGTGCGGCCAATGGCCCCTGCCCCGATTACGGCAACGCCAATTTTTTCAACCATGGAATCCCTCCCTTATTTGTGTCCGGGATCATAACAAGCAAAAATCAAAACGGAATTAAAGTTTAATCTTGAATATCATTCCATTCTTTGCAATGGTCTGGATCAAGGTTGAGGACAACAGCAAGACCGGGAGGGTCGCATGCGCCGTCAAGCACTGAACCGCACGACCGTCAGCCGGTCAAAACGGGTTTGCATTTTGAAGCCGGGCAAGGAGACCGGGGCATGAGCCGCATCCTTGTCACAGGCGGCACCGGCTTTGTCGGACTGCGCACCCTTGCCGCCCTTCATGCCGAGGGCAATACGCTACGCATTTTTGATCTGATGCCGCGCCCCGAACGTATTGCCGCCGGAATTCCGGTCGAGGTGGTTAGCGGCGACATTACAGACAGCAGTGCTGTTCAAGCAGCAGCGCAAGACTGTGATGGAATTGTCCATCTCGCCGGACTGATGACCGTCGACTGCGCCCGCGATCCGGCGCTCGGCGCGCGTGTCAATCTGATCGGCAGCCTCAATGTGTTCGAGGCGGCAAAGGCCCGTCGCCTTCCCGTGGCCTACCTGTCCACCGCAGGCGTCTTCGGCCCGCAGGATGCGACGCACCCCCTTCCGATGACCATCTACGGCGCGACGAAGCTTGCCGTGGAGGGTGCCGCAAGGGCCTTCTTTATGGATCACGGTGTTCCAAGCCTTGGGCTTCGCCCCTACATTATCTATGGGCCGGGTATCAGCTCCGGCATTGCGGCTGGCCCGTCCATTGCGATCGACGCCAGCGTGCGCCGCGAACCCGCAACGATCCAGTTTTCCGGCCGTGTCGGCTTTGTGTATGTGGACGATGTGGCCCGCCTGCTGGCGACCGCGATGCGCGCACCCTTGACCCAAGCGACCGTTCTGACCATGGCGGGCGACACCGCCGAGATGGATGATTTCGTGGCTGAACTGGCACGCCAATCCGGCTTTGACGGCATATCCGTCAGTGGTTTGCCGCTGCGCATTCCCGCCGATCTGGTGTCCGACCAGGTTCCACCGGTTTTCGGCGACCAGCCGGTGACTTCGGTCGCCAACGGGATTTCGCGCGCGCTGGCCGAACTGAAAAATCTGACTGACGAAAAGTCCAACGTTTCGTCCTCATCGTCCATTTCCCGGATGCGAGGGCCATGATTTTGTCAATCATCAAATGAGGCCCGTCATCGAGGGCGCACCGCTCAGCGAAGTCAGCCTCAAGCTGAAGGCTCATTTGCCGCGACCTTGAACCGTCGTGCATCAGGAGGAAAAGCCTGAACCCAATTCGCAGCCACCGGTGAGGAGACCGGTGGTTGCGTTCCGAAGGGCGGCCCCATCGGGTCGCACCCCAAGGACGATGCAAACGATCATTATCGGGAGGATTTCAATGATCAAGAAACTGCTGTCTGCAACCGCCATGGTTCTGGCACTGGGCGCCATGCCTGCACTCGCTGACCTCAAGGTCGGCTCAATTGTCGAACTGTCTGGCCCGGGCGCTGCTGCCGGGACCAACTTCCGCGACGGCGTCCACATGGGCTTTGAAGAAATCAACGCTCAGGGTGGCATTCTCAAGGAAAAGGTGGAAATCCTTGAATATGACAGCCAGACCGACCCGCAGGTCTCGCGCGCCCTCGTTCAGAAGGCCATTGACGAAAATGTCTATGCCATCATGGGCACCGTCTTTTCCTCGTCTACCGTCGTCAACATGATGGTTGCCAAGCAGTATGGCATTCCGCAGTTCACCGGCTCGGAAGCCCCTTCGATCACGGCTAAGGGCAATCCCTATATCTTCCGCACCGCCTTCGGTTCGCAGAAGGGCGTGCCGAAGCTCGTGAAGTACATGGTCGACAAGATGGGCGTGAAGAAGGTGGGCGTGGCCTGGGCCAACACCGAATTCGGCAAGGGCGGTCATCAGGCATTTATCGATGAAGCCAAGAAGGCCGGTCTGGAAATCGTCGTCGACGTGCCGTCCGAACAGGCGCAGGCCGATTTCTCCGCCGACGTTCTGAAGCTCAAGAACTCCGATGCCGATGCCTTCTTCGTCTACTACACCGAGGAAGAAAGCGCCCGCTTCCTGCGCGAAGCCCGCAAGCAGGGCATTTCCAAGCCGCTGCTCGGCGAAACCACGCTCGTCGGCCACAAGGTGATCGAACTGGCCGGTGAGGCCGCCAACGGCGCTGCCGGTCACGTCGGCCTGACGCCGGATGCCAATGTTCCGGCACTCAAGGAGATGGTTGAGCGCTTCAAGGCCAAGTACAAGTACACGCCGGATCACAACGCCATCAAGGGCTACATCGGCGCCTGGACGCTGAAGTATGTGACCGAACTGGCTGGCAAGCCGGATAGCAAGGCGATCGCCGAAAAGCTGCACGGCCTGACGCTGAAGGCGTCGGAATATCCGGGCGTTCTCATGGATGTCAGCTGGGATGACACGGGTGAAATGTCGCGCGAGAGCTTCTTCGTGAAGGTCGAGAACGGCAAGCAGGTCGTGGACGCCATTCTGCCCCCGAACTGAGCCCCAAATCCTTCAAAAACGGACCGGTGACGGATTTCGTCGCCGGTCTCCCCATCCCCGTTCGCTAAGCCGACCAACAGCCGTTTAGGACATACTCATGGCCGAGCTTCTTCAAATTCTGATTTCCGGCTTGGCCGCCGGTTCCATCTATGCGCTGGCCGCCGTGGGTTTTACCCTGCTCTGGCAGGCATCGCAGACGATCAATTTCGCGCAGGGCGAATTCGTCATGCTGCCCGCGTTCTTCGTGCTGATCGGCATGACCGTTTTCGGGCTGCCGCTCTGGCTCTCCATTTTCCTCGGCCTTGGCCTGGCGCTTCTCATTCTCGGTGTCGCCTTCAAGCGGTTGATTGTCGAGCCAATGCTACCGCATGGCACGCTGCCGCTCGTGATCGCTACCATCGCGCTCGGCCTTCTGATGAAGGAAAGCGTCAAGGAGTTTTATGGCGCGACGGCACAGCCCTTCCCGCCCATCTTCCCGCAGACGGTCTATCATATCGCTGGCGCCAGCGTTTCGGTTCAGGATATCTGCAACTTGATCGTCTCTATGCTGGCCATTGGCGGACTTCAGCTGTTCCTCAGCCGCACACGTACCGGTCGCTGCATGCAGGCTTCGGCCCAGAACCCTGGCGTCGCTGAAATTCTCGGCGTCAACGTCAAGCGCATGGTGCTCTACACCTTCCTGATCAACGCGGCGCTCGCCACCATTGCCTCCGTGCTGATCTCGCCGATCTATCTCGCCAAGTTCTCGAACGGTGAAACGCTTGGCCTCGTGGCCTTCATCGCGGCCATCGTCGGCGGCTTCAACCAGATCCGCGGCGCGCTCGTCGGCGGCCTGCTGATCGGTGTCATCGACAACTTCTCGGCGGTTTACATTTCGGCCCAGTATCGCTCGGCCATGCCGCTCATCCTGCTCATCATCATCATCCTGCTGCGCCCGCAGGGCCTGCTCGGCACCCCGGAAGGGAGAACCGTATGACCCGCCTTCGCCCCGTTCTTCTTGCCCTTGGCATTGCCGCCCTTGTTATGGCTCCCATCGGCCAGGGCAACTACATCGTCTATACGCTGTGCTCGTGGCTTCTCTTTTCCATCGCCGCCATGGGTCTGAACCTGACGCTCGGCTATGCCGGACAGGTGAGCCTCGCACAGGCAGGTTTCATGGGCATCGGTGCCTATATCACCGCACTCATGACGCTTGCCGGTGTTCACTGGATCTTTGCTGTCATCCTGTCGATTACGGCAAGCTTCGCCATGGGCCTTCTGCTGGGCTATCCGGCGCTGCGCGTCCAGCACCACTTCCTCGCCTTCGTAACGCTGGCCTTCAACACGCTGCTGTTTCTTGTGCTGCGCAATGAAGAGGAAATCACCGGCGGCTCCTTCGGCCTCAGCGGCATGGAGCGCCCGATCTTCTTCGGCTTCACGACGGATTCGAACATCGCCTTCTACTACTTCTCGCTCGTCTGCTTCCTGGTGGCAGCCGGAACCCTTTGGTGGATCCTGCATTCGCCGTGGGGCCGCGCTTTCAAGGCGCTGCGCGAAAACCCGGTCCGCGCCGAAAGCCTTGGCCTCAAGGTTCGCCGCCAGACGCTTCTTGCCTTTGCCATTGGCTCGGCCTTCGGCGGTCTTGCCGGAGCGATGCAGGCCCCGCTCGTTCAGTTCATCGAACCGTCGAGCTTTGCTCTCATCCACTCTCTGAAGCTTCTGCTGATGGTGGTGGTTGGTGGTTCTGGCTTCTTCTTCGGCCCGATGCTGGGTGCTGCCGTTGTCATTCTTCTGCCGGAAGTACTGCGCTTTACCGAAGGCTATTACCTCATCATCTACGCCGCCCTGGTCATCGTTCTGATGGTGTTTTCGCCGAACGGACTGATCGGCCTTGGCCAGAAGCTGTTCGACAAGTTCAAGCCCAAGCATGAAGCCCGCCGCGATCTGAAACAGGGAGTCCAGCTGTGAACGCGCATTCTCGCAACACCGACGGACCCATTCTCTCGGTCCGCAATATTTCCAAGCAGTTCGGCGGCATTCGTGCCGTCAACGGGGTCAGCTTCGATGTCCAGCGCGGCGAAATCCTCGGTCTCATCGGACCGAACGGCTCCGGCAAATCAACGCTGTTCAATTGCATTCTCGGCCAGCTTCGCCCGACCGAGGGACATTGCGAGATCAACGGCCAGAACACCGATGGCGTGCGCCCAGCCGACATGTCGCTGATGGGCATTGGCCGCACGTTCCAGCAGCTGTCCGTGTTCCCGAAAATGACGGTGCTCGACAACGTCATCATGGCCGGTCAGGAACATGAGGGGTCGATGCTGTCGCGCCTCTTTGGCAAGCCCGATGCCGGGCTGACGGAAAAGGCCGAACAGCTGATCGAGTTCTTCCGCCTGACCCCTTATCGCGATACGCCTGCCGGTTCGCTTTCTTATGGCCAGCAGAAGCTTGTCGATGCGGCTATGGCCTTCATGGCAGGTCCGGGCATTGTTCTTCTCGACGAGCCTGCAGGCGGGGTGAACCTCACCATGCTCGGCCATCTGAAGGAACGGCTCATCACCTATAACCGCGAGCACGGCACGACTTTTGTCGTCATCGAACACAACATGGAATTCGTCATGTCGCTTTGCACCCGCATCATCGTGCTGGCGCAGGGGGAAATCATTGCCGAGGGGAGCCCGGACGAAATCCGGTCGAACCAGATGGTCATCGACGCATATCTGGGAGGCTGACATGCTGGAGTTGAAGAACATCACGGGCGGTTATGGCCGCATCACCATTCTCAACGGCACGTCCTTCACCATTCCCAAGGCCTCGATCACCACGGTGATCGGGCCGAACGGGGCGGGCAAATCCACCGTCTTCAAGGCGATTTTCGGCCTTCTCAACATCCATGGCGGTGAAATCCTGCTCGATGGCGAGAACGTCACCCGAAAGAAGCCGGCGGAAATGATCGCGCGCGGTGTCACCTACGTTCCGCAGGGTCGCAACGTCGTGCCGCAGCTTTCCGTGCTCCACAATCTGGAACTCGGGGGCATCACCTCCAAGGACCAGACCAAGGTCAAGCAGCGCATGGAAGAGGTCATGGACCAGTTTCCCATGCTTCGCCAGCGCAAGGACCAGAAGGCCATCGAGCTTTCCGGCGGCCAGCAGAAGCAGCTGGAAATCGCCCGCGCCCTGCTGCTTGATCCGAAGCTTATCCTGATTGACGAACCATCGATCGGCCTGTCGCCCAACCTCGTGCAGGACGTTTTCCAGACGCTGATCCGCCTGCGCGACCAAGGTGTGACGATCCTGATGGTCGAGCAGAACGCCAAGGCCGCGCTCGCCATGTCGGATTACGGTCTTGTGCTTGAACTCGGCCAGACGCGTATGTTCGACAAGGCCGACAAGCTTCTGAAAGATCCCCGCGTCGGCCAGCTCTTCCTCGGCGGCCACATCGAGGATGCCGCCTGATCCTCTCTTCCCTCAGGCGCAAAGCAAAAGGCCCGGCGATCATCTCGCCGGGCCTTTCCATTTCACGTTCGGACGATCACCCCGCCGAAGCATCCCCAAAATCGCCGAAGGCCGTCCAGCCGCCATCGACCGGCAGAATAGCACCGGTGATGCCAGACGCAGCGGACGAAGCCAGAAAGGCGACGGCTGCCGCCACTTCTTCCGCCTGGATCAACCGACCGATGGGGGTGCGACGCCGCAGCGTCGGCAGGTCAAGCCGTCCGGCTTCCGCCAGCTTCCTGACCAATGCCGTCTCCACGAAAGCGGGGGCGACAGCGTTGACACGCACGCCCTTGCCCGCCCATTCACACGCCATGGCGCGGGTCATAGCGGCGATGCCAGCCTTGGCGGCGCCATAGGCATTGCGCTTCGGCAGGCCGGTCAGGCCCGCGATGGACGACAGGTTGATGATAGAACCCGCCCCCCGCTCCACCATTCCGCGCCCCACTTCGCGTGACATCAGGAAGGTTCCGGCGAGATGCACATCCAGCACCTTGCGGAAACTCTCCACGCTCTGCTCCAACGTCGGCAGATGCGTGTCGCCAATCCCGGCATTATTGACCAGAACGTCGAAAGGCGCAGACGCGGCTGCCGCCATCGCCTGCGCCTCATCGGTAATGTCACAGGAAAGGCCCTGATGGCCTTCCCCCAGTTCAGCGGCCCGTGCAGCGGCCTTGTCACCATCGAGATCGGCAATGGTGACCCAATAACCCGCAGCGGCCAGCGCCGTGGCAATGGCGAAGCCGATCCCCTCGGCTCCCCCAGTTACCAGTGCATGCCTTTCCTTTCGCAATTCCGGACGCAAAACCGCTTCACACTTTTGCTGGAATTGCTCTTCACGCATAACCCGGCCTCGGCACCAGCCCCATCAGGGTTTGCGACAAGCCGCCATCGACCACAATATCCTGACCGGAAATGTAGGACGCACGGTTCGAGGCGAGGAAAAGGGCGGCGTCCGCCATATCCTGCGGGGTTGCGATCCGGCGCATCGGCACCATGGCCTCGCGCTTGGCTTTCACCGCCTCGTCCCGGTAAAACGGTTCCGACAACGGTGTGCGCACAAGGCCGGGGCTGACCGTGTTCGAGCGAATGCCTTTCGGACCCCATTCATAGGCCAATTGGCGCGACAGCATCAGAATGGCGGCCTTCGAGGCGGAATAGGCCCCGCTGGCCGGCTGGGGATGTGAACCGGCAATGCTCGCCACATGCACCAGCGCACCGCCGCCGCGCGCCATCATACCCTTGCCGAAGGCCTGCGCCGCCGCCAGATAGCCCGTGAGGTTGACGGCCAGCATGGCCGACCAATCGGCCTCGGAAACACTCTCCAGCGGGCCAGGGCGCAAGATCCCGGCATTGTTGACGAGAATGTCGGCACCGCCTGCGGCATCGACCCGTTCAGCGGCGGCTGCAATTTCTCCCGCCTTCGACAGATCACAGACAAGGGTGAAAGCACCATGGCCCAGTTCGGCGACAAGCGGGGCCGTGCGCTCCTCGTCGCGGTCGAGCAAAACGACGCGTGCGCCCTCAGCGGCAAAGGCCCGCGCCAGCGCCTGCCCGATGCCACCCCCGGCCCCTGTGATAACTGCGGTTTTTCCTTCCAGTCCAAGCCAGCTCATGCCACGCCTCCTTCCTGCGTCGATTGTGCTGCGGATGCGGCAAGCGCTCGTCCCGTGATCCAGCCAAAGGTCATGGCAGGCCCAAGCGTGATGCCCGCGCCGGGGTAATTGCCGCCCATGATCGAGGCGCGATCATTGCCCACCGCATAAAGGCCGGGAATGACATCGCCCTGCCGGTCAAGAACTTCACCTGGAACCGTGGTCTTCAAGCCATCGAACGTGCCGAGATCACCCATCTCCATTTTCACCGCATAGAATGGCCCCTGCTCAACCGGTGCGACGCACGGGTTCGGCTTGTTTTCCGGATCGGCGAGATAGCGGTTGAACGAGGTTTCACCACGATGGAAAGCCTCGTCGCGTCCCTTAACCGCACCGCGATTGAACTCGGCAACCGTTTGCTCCAGACCGACCGGATCAATGCCGCAGGCGCGGGCAAGCTCGGCCAGCGTCCGGCCCTTTTTGAGGTATCCCGAGCGCAGCCAGCTGGCGAGCGGCATGGGCGCGGGCTTGGCATGGCCAAGTCCATACTTGCGAATGGTGCGGTGGTCGCAGATCAGCCAGGCCGCCCCTTCCCCGGCGGCAATCATCGCCGCGCCGACATCGTGATAGCTTTCGCTTTCATTGGTGAAGCGCTTGCCGTTCGACAAGACCGCGATCATGCCCGGTTTGTAGCGATCGAGCAGATGCGGAAAAATGCCATGGCCCGGCACGCGGCTCACCGGCATCCAGGCCGCGGGTTCGGAAAATTCAGCGTCAAACGCGCCGCCCACCTCTTCACCAAGACGAATGCCATCGCCCGTATTGCCCTCCGGCACCGGCGAGTAATGCTCTGCCATCTTCCCCGTCAGGTGCTTGTAAACGCCAGCGCGGCGGGCAAGATCATGGGCATAGCCACCGCAGGCCAGAACCACGCCGCGGCGGGCGGTGATTGTGCCGGGTTGATCCCCGCCAATCACGGCACCGGTCACGCGACCATTCTCGGTGGTCAGCTTGAGAGCCGGTGTTTCGGTGAGGATCGGAATAGAGAGATCAAAGCAGCTCTTGGCAAGACGCGCGGCCAGAGCATTGCCGCTCGTCACCTGCACGCCGCGACCATAGCGCACCACTTCACCCGCATGGGCGGCCAGCCGCTTCAGCACGTAGAAAAACGAGGTGACGGACTTGGTGGCGTTGAAGAAGTGCTTGATATCGGCATTCGATGAATTGAACATCATGCCCATGAAGGTGATGGTCGCCAGCGGCGGACGCAGGCGCTTCAGGTTATCGCCGAGCGATGACGTATCGAAAGGGGCTGCCAGCACCGAACGGCCCACATCCACACCACCATCCACGGTCGGGTGGTAATCGGGATAAAGGGTGGGGACGAACTTGACGGACGTTTCCTTCTCGAACCAGTCCAGCATTTGCGGACCGGCATCTAGGAAGGCATCGACGGACTTTGCATCAAACCAGTTGCCGGTTTCGGCCTGCATGTAGCGGCGCGCAGCCTCCCGCGTATCGGCCGGATTGTTGGCCTTGCCGTGGCGATTGCCCGGAATCCATAACACGCCGCCGGAAAAGGCCGTCGTGCCGCCGAAGACCGGCTCCTTCTCGATCACGATCACGGAAAGCCCGTGTTTCTTGGCGGTGATGGCGGTGGCAAGTCCACCTGCCCCCGATCCAATAACGAGCACATCGCAGACACGCTCTTCCTTCTTGTGCCGCTCCATAGGTTCCTCCCTGACTTCTGGCATTGATCTTTGCTAACTTAGGAGAGTGGATCAGACCAATGGACGCACCGGCGCAATTGTTGCACAATTCGCTTGGCAGACATTCGGGAGGAAGAATGGCGAGCGAAGCCCAGAGCGGGATTCCGCATTACTATCTCTATGGCGATCAGGATGCGGACGTTGAACTCGACTTCCTGCACATGGAGCCTATTCGCGACCGCTCCGGCCCGAACGACTGGAGAATTCGTCCGCATGCGCATCCCGATCACATGCAGGTGCTTCTCGTCAAAAGCGGCGGCGGCACCATTCGCATGGAAGACCGGATTCTGCCGATCCCCGCGCCGGGCATTCTTGTTGTGCCCGCTGGTATCGTTCACCAGATCGACTTCAACCCCGGCACGGATGGCTTCGTGGTGACAGCGGCGCTCGGCTGCCTCAAGGCGGCCACCATCGCCGACCCGCGTCTGGCCAAGGCCGCGCAACAGCCGGCGGCCTATCCGCTGGAAGGAACGGGGGTGAACATTGCGGCGGTGCAGGATACGTTTGAATGGCTGCACCGCGAGTTCATCTGGTCAGCACCGGGGCGCCGCACGGCCATCATGGCACAATATATGCGCATCCTCGTGGTGGTGCTCCGGCTTTACGTGACCCATGACGATCCGGGTATGGCGGCCCCCGACCGCGATTATGATCTTCTGGTGCGATACCGCGCCCTTCTTGAAGAACATTTCCGCAATGAACGGTCGCTCACCTTCTACGCGGGTGAAATGGCAGTGACACAGGCCCGGCTCAACGCCGCCTGCAAGGCCCGCGCGGGCAAAACAGCGTCCGATCTGCTCTATGAACGCATCATCATCGAAGCCAAGCGCTACCTCGTCTACACCGAAAGCAGCGTGGCGCAGGTGGCGCACATGACCGGATTTGACGACCCGGCCTATTTCAACCGCTTCTTTACCCAGCGCGTTGGCCTGTCGCCGGGCGCCTTCCGCAAACAAGCCCTGCATCACGACACCTGACGGAGAGCGGACGGCGGCCCTCCGGGTATCGTCCAATCTTTCCGACGCTCCGTCCATTTCCCAAATCGCCTCTCTTGGTCAGTTTGCCGACCATGGGAGGACATCATGATCCATGAATGGCGAAGCTACCGGCTGAAGCCCGGTGCGGCACCGATTTATCTGGCGATGCTGGCCGATGAAGGCCTGCCGCTCGTCACCCGGCACCTGCCGATGACAGGTTACTGGCTGGGTGAAACCGGGCCGCTCAACACCATCCATCATCTGTGGAGCTATGCCGACTGGGCCGAGCGCGAAGCCTGCCGGGCTTCGCTCGCCACCGAGGAAGGCTGGGTCAAGGGTTTCATTCCGCGCGCTTTCGCTCTGGTGGAAGAGCAGGAAAACCGCTTCCTGCGCCTGACCACCTCATCGCCCGCTTTCGACGCAGCACTTGCCGCACGCCGGACCGTCAGGCCTTGCCGCAATGCGGGCGCTCCCTTGATGGCGCGCGAATGCGCCGCGCTGGTTTCCGGTCTGGCGCTCACCGGCTCCGTTGCCGTTTTCGAAACGCTGTCCGGTGCGGCAGGCGGTCCCTTCTCGCTTCTGCCACGCAGTGCCGATCCCGTTCCTGCCGAGCCCCTTTCCGGCGTCAGCCACATTGTGCTGCGCCCGCTTCACTTTTCACCGCTTTGATCATTCTGGGAGGAATACAAGCATGAGACATCAGGTTGTCATCATTGGCGGAGGACCGTCCGGCCTTCTCCTGTCGCTTCTTCTGCGCCGCAAGGGCGTGGACGCCGTGGTTCTCGAACAGCGCACGCGTGATTACGTGTTGGCGCGCATTCGCGCTGGCGTTCTCGAACAGGGCCTTTGCGATCTCTTGCGCGAAGCGGGTGTGGGCAAGCGTCTGGATGCCGAAGGCTTCGTGCATGACGGCACGCTCATCACCGCGCACGGCCAGACCGTCCATATCGATTTCAAGGCGCTGACCGGTTCCAGCGTCACCATTTACGGCCAGACGGAAGTGACCCGCGACCTTTACGATGAACTCGACCGCACTGGCGCGCCGATCTTCCACGAGGCGGAAGGGGTCGAAATCCACGGCGCGGACAGCGATGCGCCCTACGTCACCTTCACGCATAACGGCAAGGGACAGCGCATCGACTGCGACTATATCGCGGGCTGCGACGGTTTCCATGGCGTGAGCCGCCGCACCATTCCCGAAGGCACGCGGCGCGAATATGAACACGTCTACCCCTTCGGGTGGCTGGGCATTCTGTCGGAAACCAAGCCACTGCACGAAGAACTGGTCTATGCCGGGTCGGACCGTGGCTTTGCCCTTTGCTCCATGCGCAATGCGCAACTGAGCCGTCACTATCTGCAGGTGCCGTTGACCGACAAGGTGGAAGCCTGGAGCGATGATCTCTTCTGGGATGAACTGCGCCGCCGTCTGCCCGCTGAACTGGCTGACACACTGGAAACGGGTCCGTCGATTGAAAAGTCCATTGCGCCGCTTCGCAGCTTCATCTCCGAACCCATGAGCTGGGGTCGCCTGTATCTCGCCGGGGATGCCGCCCATATCGTGCCGCCGACCGGTGCCAAGGGTCTTAATCTGGCGGCTTCCGATGTGTATTACCTGTCTCGCGCGCTCATTGCCCGCTATGCCGGAGACGACGGGCTTCTCAAGACCTATTCGGCAACGGCGCTTGCACGTGTGTGGAAAGCCTCGCGCTTCTCGTGGTCGATGACACGCATGCTGCACACCTTCCCGGCGGAAGGCGACTTCCTGCGACGCATGCAGGCTTCGGAGATCGACTATCTGGCGGGCTCGAAAGCCGCACAGACAGCGCTTGCCGAAAACTATGTCGGCCTGCCTTACTGACCCGGACGGACCATCCGTCTGACAGCCCTTTTCGCGGCCCCCTCCTTCGTCATGCCCGGCATCCACCGGGCATCCATGGCCAATTGCGGGCATGGGCCTCCGGTGATCCGGGGGTGACGCAGGACGCGGCGAGTATCCTCACTCGCATGACTTGTTTCCTGCGTCATTTCGCCTTTCCTGCGGATGACCATGGAAAACTCTTGACTATCCGGCACCCTGCGTCAAAAATGGAATGATAATCCAGATTGGAAAACGCATGAGCACGCTCGAAAAATCCCTGTCGATCATCGAACTTCTCGCGGTCAAGCCGGGCGGCATGTCCGTTTCGTCCATTGCCCAAACCGTGAACCAGCCCGCAAGCGGGGTTCATCGCACACTCAACGAGTTGATGCGGCTTGGTTATGTCCGGCAGGTGCAGGATCAGGGCGATTATGCGCTGACGATGAAGCTGGCCGCCATGGGCGTGGGCTTTCTCGGTCGCACCGGGGTTGGCGATGTGGCGCAACCCATTCTCGACCGGTTGGCGCAGACGAGCGGCGAGTTGATCCGCCTTTCGGTGATCGATGGTGACGACCTGATCTGGGTGGCCGTTGCGCAGGGTGCCACCAGCGGCCTTCGCTATGATCCGGGTCAGGAACAGGGTGTCGTCGTGCATCTGGCGTCCAGTTCCGGCGGGCAGGCCTGGCTTTCCTCGATGAGTGATGAGGAAGCGCTGGCCCGCGTCGCGCGTCAGGGACTGACCCGCACCGGCGCACCGGCAAACACCAACTCGCCCAAAACCATTGCCGAGCTTCTGGCGATCCTCGCCGAGACCCGCAAACGCGGCTATGCGGTTGCCGTCAACAGCTACATCGTCGGCATGGCGGCCATGGCGATGCCCGTCGTCAGCAGCAATGGTCAGGTGATCAGTTGCCTGTCGATTGCCGGGCCTGCCGTGCGCATGACGCCGGAACGCATGGCCGAGCTGGCGCCGCATCTGGCACGCGCGGCGGAAGAAATCGGCATGTCGGCCAGCGGTTCACGCTACTTCCCCGGCCTTAACAAGCGCAGTTGAACGAAAAAGGCCCCCATCAACCGATGAGGGCCTTTTTTCTGTCCGGAAAGAGACCTCACTTCAAAGGCGAATTGGCCGTCGGGAAGGCAATGGTCGAGCGCATGTCGGTGGTCAGCCAGTCCGGTCCACCCTTCGGCGGCCAGACGCCCTGCGCTACGGAATCGGCGCGGATCTGACCGCGTTCATTGACCGATGCGAAGGGCCAGATATGCGTCATACGCGGCTTGCCATCGACGCCATACATCGAAATGGTCAGCTTCGAGAGTTCCGTACGGGCCGGAATGGCGGCTTCCCAAGCCTTGATGGTCGGCTCAAGGCCGCCGGTCTTCAGAACATAGGTGCGGAATTCATAGGCCGGACCGAAGGAACCGGTTTCAACCGGCGGCAGGAAGGGAAACGGCGCATAGCCTTCCAGTTCCAACCCGGTCAGCCATTCCGCCGAGCCGAAGGGATTGGCAGCGCGCAGCGTGCGTTCACGCTCGGCATCATAGTCGGCAACGGTCTCGAAGCCACGAAACACCAGCACGCGGTTGAGGACGCCGATGTCAGCATAGAAGATGCCCAGCAGCTTGCCCTTGCCTTCCCGGGCGAAGGTTTCAATAGCGGGGGCTGCCTTGGCGGCTGCACCCATGCTGGTGGAAAGTGTCGCGATTTCATAACGCTGCATGGAAAATCCTTTCGTGAAGCGGGGAGCGCTCAGGCAGCCTGAGCGGAGGAATTGAGCTTGCCAGCGGCATGCTTTGCGATGCGCCAGCCAAACACCATGGCCGGGCCGATGGTGGTGCCCGGTCCGGGATAGGTGCCGCGGAAGATCGAGGCGAGATCATTGCCGCAGGCATAAAGGCCGGGAATGAAAGTTCCCGTTTCATTGAGCACACGACCATATTCATCGCCCGCCAGCCCCGCACTGGAGGCAAGGTCGGACGGGCGAACAGCCATGGCATAGTAAGGTCCGGCCCCGACAGGCCCGAGGCAGGGGTTGGCGCCACCCGCTTCCGCATCGCCGTTGAAGCGGTTCACCACGGTCGAGCCTCGACCGAAGGCCTCATCCACGCCGGACGCCGCAGACCGATTATAGGCATTGACCGTTTCCGACAGCGCCAGCGGATCACAGCCGATTTTGGCCGCCAGTTCGGACAGCGTGCGGCCCGTCACCACATAGCCCGCCTTCAGCATGGCTTTGAGATTGCTCGCTCCGGGCAGGATCATGCCCAGACCATAGCGCTTCATGAAGGCGGCATCGCAGACGAGATGCGCCGGGATCGCACCATGAGCGATCTGCCCCATGGCAAAGTCGTGATAGGAGTTGGCCTCGTTGACGAAGCGACGGCCACGCGCGTCCACGGCAAACAGGCCGGGTTTGGCGCGGTCGAGAATGATGTGCGGCCAGACTGCCATCGAGCCATCGGCACGGCGATATGACGAGCAAGGCATCCACAGCGCAGGGCTGTCGCCACCATCATCGAGACGCGCACCAATCGCGGTTGCGACATTAGCGCCATCGCCCGTGTTGTTCTGCGGTCCCAGCGCATAGTCGCGCGTACCTGGCGGGAAAAGCTTCTCACGGATGGCACGGTTCCAGCAGACACCGCCGGTTGCCAGCACCACCCCCTTGCGCGCCTTGATCCGACGCACGCCGCCGGGACCATCCAGAACCGCGCCGGTGACGCGGCCATTCTCGACGATCAGTTCACGAACACCGGCTTCAAACAGAATCGGCACCTTGGCCTTGCGCAGGCTATACAGCAGGCGCGCCACCAGTGCATTTCCCATCAAAAGACGCGTGCCGCGCTTGTAGGACAGGCGATCAAGCGCATAGCGACCGACGATTTCCAGCGTGGTGCGCAGGTTGGAAAAAGACGCAAAAGGGGAGAGCAAGGCGCCCAGTTCGTTGCGGCCGACCATCATGCCGCCCAGCCCCATGAATTCACGGCGCGGCGGGCGCACGCGGTCGAAATCTTCGCGGCCCAGCAATCTGCCATCGAAGGCCACCGGTCCCAGCGCGCGACCACCATAGGCCGCACCCGGTCCATCCAGATAATCGGGATGGGCAGCGGCGGCGGCAAACTTCACGTCGGTCCTGCGGTCGAGTTCCTCAATGGCGACGGGGCCGGATTCGAGGAAGGCCTCGCGCAAATGCGCACCACCCCGGTTTGCAACGGTCGCCTCCAGGAAGGCGCGCGCATCCTCTATCCTGTCCGGCACACCCGCCAGCTTCGAAAGATGCGTCCCGGGAACCCAGGTCGTGCCGCCCGAGGTCGAGGTTGTACCGCCCACTTGCGCTGTCTTTTCGGCCACGATCACCGACAGGCCTTCAAGGGCCGCAATCAGCGCCGCCGTCATGCCGCCCGCACCGGCGCCGCAGACCAGAAGGTCAACCTCTTCGATCATGTTGCGATTGCTGTCAGACGGCATTTTCTCTCCTCCCGTCAGTGTCTTGCGTCTGCCGCTCGCCCATGGCGATGGTTTCGGCGGCCATAAATCCAAAGGTCATGGCCGGTCCAAGCGTGATACCGCCGCTCGGATAATGGCCGCCCATGATGCTGCTCATATCGTTGCCCGCCGCATAGAGGCCGGGAACCGGCTGCCCTGTGGGGTCGAGCACCCGGGCGGCGGCATCCGTCTCGATGCCCGCAAAGGTGCCAAGGCTGCCCGGCACCACTTTGACCGCATAGAAAGGACCGTTCACGATGGGCGCTATGCACGGGTTCGGCTTGTGGTCGGGGTCGCCCTGCACCCGCTGATAGGGCGTTTCACCGCGATGGAATTGCGGGTCTTCGCCCCGCGCGGCATGGCGATTGAAGGTCTCGACCGTTTCGCCTAGCCCAGCCGCATCGATGCCGCAGCGATGCGCCAGATCGGCCATCGTCGGCGCTTCGATCAGATAGCCGTTTTTCAGGAAGGGACCGATGGAAACGGGTGCCGGTTTGACCGCGCCCAGACCATAGCGACGCAGGAAGCGGCGGTCGCAGATAAGCCACGAAACGGATGGCTCACCCGGCGGGGTGGCGGCAATCATCGCCCGCACGTAATCATGATAAGGCCCGCCCTCATCGGTGAAACGCCGTCCGTTCGCCATCACCGCGATGATGCCCGGCTTGCCGCGTTCCACCAGATGCGGAAAGCGTCCAACACTGCCATCGGCGCGCGGCACGAGCGAAACCGGCGCATAGGCCGCCGCATGGGCAAGCGTTTGCGCGACATGACCGCCGACGCTTTCCGCCAGTCGCAGCCCGTCACCACTATTGTCTTGAGGAGCCGCCGAATAATGCGGTGTGCCTGCCTTAACGTGAGGCAGAAGATCGTTCAAACGCTTGGGATCATGCGGGAAGCCACCGGTGGCCAGAACAACCCCGCAGCGGGCCGTAACCTGAACCTCACCACGTTCCGTTGCCAGGATCGCGCCGGTCACGCGGCTGCCATCGCGCAGCAGACCTTTGGCCGGGGACGCGGACAGTAACATGACACCGGCATCAGCGGCAGACCGTAACAGTCTTGCAATCAGCGCATTACCGTTGACCAGCTGCATGGCGCGGCGATGAACGGCCAGATCCCGGATATGCTTCAACACGCGGCGGGTGACATAGGCAAATGCCTTTACGGACCGCATCGCCGTCAGGAACATGCGCATATCCACGCCGGAGGCGATGCCCATACCCAGAAATGTGGTCTCAGGGATGGGTGGGCGCAGCCGCGTGATCAAGGCTCCCAGATGCCGGCCATCATAGGGTGCCGCCACCACCGAACGCCAGCCGGTGACCGCCCCGGGCAAATGACCGTAAAAATCCGGCACACCACTGCCCACATTGAAATGGACCTCGGTGTTTTCCTCGAAAAAGGAGAGCATACGCGGACCAGCGTCGAGAAACGCGGCAATTTTCGCCTCGTCATACTGGTTGCCAAGCACGGCACGCAGATAGGTTCGCGGCCCTTCCGGGTCTTCGCCATGACCAGCCGCAACGGCGTGGGGCGCATTCGGCACCCACAGCCAGCCGCCGGAATAGGCGCTGGTGCCGCCAAAGGTGTCCGCCTTTTCCGCAACGATGACCTTGAGGCCGCGATGCGCCGCAACCACCGCCGCCGCCAGGCCACCCGCACCTGAGCCAATGACCAGAACGTCACAGGTAATCACCGCACCATGATCCGCAAGAGCCGCATCCTTATCCTTCATTCGACGCCTCCTCCAGAAGCGCAAGGGTTCGTTCCGCGCCAGTGGGCGTCGGTGCAACCTCTTGATTGTCTAGACAAGGCGCGCCACTCCTCGTCAGCGCGCCACTCTGCTTATTCGCAGCATCTTATGCACAAAATGGAATGACATTCCATATAATAATTGTATTCCGTTTATGCTTTTTCGATGATCCGTCGTGCCGCAGCCAGCGCCTGCTCTGCCCGCTCACGCGGCGAAAGCCGTTTCATCATTTCGCTTGAGGCAATCTCGACGCTGATCGGCACCGTTTTCGGAAGCGCGCGGACGAAGGAGACAAGATCGATGCCACCATCGCCGGGCAACAGGCGACCGCCACGGGCAATGGCAATCAGACCGGCATCACTTGGGTCATATTCGGCGGGCGCATCGCAAAGCTGGAAGTAGTGAATGCGGTCGGGGGCAATGGCCTTCAGATCGGCCACCTTGCCGCCGGTGCGATCCCAATGCAGCGCGTCGGCCAAGACACCGCCATTCGGCTGGCTTGCTGCCTCGACGATGCGACGGGCCTCTTCGGCATTTTTCACCCCCGTCCAGGGCATGAATTCGAGATCCGCGGTGAGGCGATACCGGGCCGCGAGTTCAGCAAAGGCCGCAAAGGTCTGCGTCAAACGCTCGTGGTTTGTGTCATCGCCCGCCACCAGAATATTGGAAGCGCCCAGTGCCTCTGCACACTCAAGGAAGGGCAGGAAATCACGCACATCGGTTTCGGCTTTCAGCCGCACGATCTCCACATCACCAACCTTGATACCGGTCTCGGCAAGCGCCTTTTGCGCTTCGACCAGCACGCTCCGGTCGCTCATGATGGGATAGGGGCCCTCGCCGCTCGCCGCAGCCGGCAGAAGGCGAAGGCCCACGCTGGAATAGCCGGTTTCCGCTGCCAGTCGAATGGCTTCAGCCGGGGCAAGATCGGCCACCGTCAGGAAGGCCAGAGCAAAATGTCTCGTCATGGCACCCTCAGACCGCGCACATGTAATCGACCATCAGGTCGCGCACCTCAACGAACATATCGACGCCGGTAATCGCGCCGCAGCCGATAGCACGCGCCCGCGCGACAAGCGGCGAAACGGCGGGCTGGGTAATCACTTCACCGATGAACATATTCGGCGTCAGCTTGTCACCGTCAAACGGGAGCGGGTCGCCATCACGCATGCCTGCGGGCGTCGCGTTGACCACCACATCAAAGCCGGTCGGGTCTGCACTTCCAGCCGTAACCTTCGCCTTGCCCAAGGATGCAAGGCGCTGCATGAGGCTCGAGCGGCGGGCCTCGTCCATTTCATGGATCGCCAGTTCCGAGACACCGGCAAGAACCAGCGCATGGGCAATGGCACTCCCTGCGCCACCGGCACCGGCCAGAATGGCGCGCTTGCCTTCCAGCACGCAGCCCGCCTTTTGCAGCGCCGCGACATGGCCTATCCCGTCAAACATATCGCCTTCCCAACCGGTGGGCGTGCGGCGAAGGGTATTGACCGCGCCCAGAAACGCAGCCCGCTCCGAAAGCCGGTCAGCCATGGTGATGGCCGCAATCTTGTGCGGCACGGTGATGATCACGCTGTCGAGATTCTGAACCGCCTTCAAGCCCGCCCAGCACGCTTCAAGGTCTTTTGGAGCAACGTGACCGGGAATACAGACGGCATTTTTGCCGCGCGCCTGCAACATCTCGCTGACGCCTGCCGGTGACTTCACCTGCGCGATGGGATCGCCGATCACCATGCACAGACGCGACGCACCGTTGAGTTCCAGATTCATCGTCTCCTCCACAAAATCTGAATGTCATTTCATATTTGAATACACATCCATTTTATTTTCGTCCAGTGGATATTTTGCGACGAGTCATGGAAAAGCCGCCACGTCTGAACGGACGGGCGGCTTGAAAGGGCTCAACGAAGATGAGGGCCGTGCCTTTACAGAGCGGCGTTGCGGCCTTCCTCGGGCGACACAGACCGGGCGGCAAAGGAAAAGGCCGGGGCGCGGTTCAGCCGGTCGGCGAAGGCATAGCCCTCTTCCCAGCGACCGAAGCCGCTGGCGATGTTGATGTGGCCGACCGCGCCGAGATTGACGAGCTGGCTTCCCCAGCCGTCCACATGGCGGGAAAGATCGGCCACATCCATGTAAGGATCGTTCAGGCTGCCGATGACGAGGCTCGTAAACGGTAGCGTCTGAAGCGGCTTCACACCAAAACTGACGACGCAGGGGTGGAGCGCCTCCACCTTGTCGAGATCGGCGGGAGCGACGAGAAGCGCGCCCCTGATCTTGCGTGCCGAGGGGCGGTTGGCAAGGCTTGCGGTCAGCACGCAGCCGAGACTGTGCGCCACGATGAAGGCGCCCTCGTCCACCGCATCCAGCGCGGCTTCCAGCCGGGCCTGCCATTCATCGAGCACCGGGCAGTTCCAGTTGTCCTGATCGACCAGCCGTGCGTCGGCCCTGTCGCGCAGCCAGTGCTGCTGCCAGTGGCCCTCGGGCGACCCGTTGAGGCCGGGAACGATCAGGGTGGGGATACACATGCCATGTCCTTGAACTTGACTGAACATGGGCAAAGTGTGCCGTAGCGCAGAGGAATAATCGACTAACGGCATTGCCTTACGAGCGGCCAGAGCGAAAAGCCCGCCTCAATCTTCGTCTTTTCGTGGAAAATTCACCCGTCTTGTCAGGCGCGACGCTGCTGGGCGCGGGTAATGTCACGGGCCGCTTCTTCCGAGGCATTGGCAAGCTGGCGCATTTCGGTGGCGAGCACGGCAAAACCCGCACCCGACGTTCCGGCCCGCGCCGCCTCGATGCCCGCATTGACGGCCAGAAGCTTCAGATAGCGCAGCGAATGCAGGATTTCCCCGGTCTTTGACGCCGTGACGCGCATCTCCGAGGTCTGCTCGTCGAGGCGCTGGTAGAGCGTATCAATCGAGATGATCGAGCCTTCGAGATATTGCAATTCGCCATCAGCATCCCAGATGCCGCCGCCGGTTTCGGCCACCCAGATCAACCGCCCGTCGCGATGGCGCATGCGATATTCCATCGACCAGTTGGTTTTCTTCTCCAGCGCCGCGCCCACCGCCTCGTCCATGGCGGCTAGGTCATCCTCATGCACCAGCGAGGAGAAGGTGCGCAGCCGGTTGCCGACGATCTCATCGACCGGATAGCCGAAAACACGGTCGATACCGTTGGTCATGGCGAGCATGGTATAATCCGCATCGGCCCGGCAACGGTAAAGAAAGCCGTTCATTCGCCCTAGCACACTTTCCTGAAAATCCATCGGTCCGCCCTGTCGCCGGGAGTTATCTTGAATGACGGGAACAATAGTTTCGTGAAATGGTTACGGCTTGGTGAATTTCCGGTTGCGAATTGTCAAATTTGCTGCGCCGCACCATCACAGAATTGCGAGGCGCTGCACGCTGAAGCCTAAAACGCCAGCGGACGGCCGGGGGGTGGCCCGGTCGTCTGCCAGTCGCCTCACCCTGAAGGTCAGGATCAGTTCTTGAGATAGGCTTCCATGGAGTCGTCCAGCGCATCCTTCCACGGGGTGTGGTGGATGGGGGCCATGGTGCCGGTCATCAGCGACTTGTAGCAGTTGTTGCGGAAGCCCATGATGTCGTCGATCTTGTGCTGCTTCCACTCGAAGAAGGCCTTGCAGGCACCATCGACGTCGAAGCTCGGATAGTCGGTATCGGCGATCAGTTCCTTGACGTAAGCGCCCTGATACTTGATCGCGTACTTCACGTCGTCGGAGGCTTCTTCGCGGGCTTCGCGCTCGGCCACGTCATCCAGCAGAACCTGCTTGTCAGCCGGCACGTCGATGCGGCCGAGGATGATGTCACGGACATACCAGGCCTGCGCGTCGAACATGTTGAAGGTGAACCACTGGTCCTGCATGCCGAGGAAGAACATCTTCGGATTGTGGACATAGACGACGCCCTTGTAGAGGTCGTGCGTGGCCAGACGGTTCTTCGTCTTCAGGCGCAGGTCATCCGGCAGGAACGGGAAGTAGTGCTTGTAGCCCGTGCACAGGATGATGGCATCGACCTGCTTGGACGTGCCGTCCTTGAAGAAGGCGGTCTTGCCTTCGACGCGCTCAAGCGCGGGCTTTTCTTCCCAGTTGTCCGGCCAGTTGAAGCCCATCGGAGCGGAGCGGTAGGAGGTCGTGACGGTCTTGGCGCCATACTTCCAGCACTGCGAACCAATGTCTTCAGCAGAGTAGGAAGCGCCCACCAGCAGAACGTCCTGACCGGCGAATTCGCGGGCGTCACGGAAATCGTGCGCGTGGACGATGCGGCCATAGAACTGGTCGAAGCCCGGATATTCCGGAACGTTCGGCGAAGAGAAATGGCCCGAGGCGCAGATGACGTAATCGAAGCGGTCCTTGGTGACCTTGTCGGCCACCATGTCGTGAACCGTCACGGTAAAATCATTGGTGGCTTCATTGTACTCGACCCAGCGAACGACGGTGGAGAAGCGGATCCAGTCGCGCACGTTGGCCTTCTTCACACGGCCTTCGATGTAATCCATCATCACGGCGCGCGGCGGGTAGGAGGCGATCTGCTTGCCGAAATGCTCTTCGAAGGAGTAGTCGGCGAATTCGAGACCTTCCTTCGGACCGTTGGTCCACAGGTAGCGATACATGGAGCAATGAACCGGCTCGCCGTTTTCATCGACGCCGGTGCGCCAGGTGTAGTTCCACAGGCCACCCCAATCGGACTGCTTTTCGAAGCAGACGATTTCCGGGATTTCGGCACCCTTCATCTTGGCGGACTGGAAGGCGCGCAGAGCCGCGAGGCCGGACGGACCAGCCCCGATTACAGCAATTTTCGTCATTTTCGTTCCCCTTTTGGTGAGTTGAGCGGTTCCGTTTCAGCGGGTTGGAAAACGCTCTATCTCTTTGCTTTCTCGCAATTCCGGTCGGAAAGCCGCAAAGTCGCGCCTTTCCGGGAATGGTTGGTTCCGGTTCAAGGCTCTACGGTCTTAATCCGGGAAAGTGCCAGCGCTGGTGGGAGCGCCGTCATCATACTTCGACAGCCACTCAACAGTGACGTCGCGGTAGCGGGTAATCCCCTTGTAATCGACAAGCTCGGTCGGCAGCGAGCCGAGCACGCGGTGGAAGCGGTTGGCCCACTTCGGCACCGTCACCAGCTCGCTCATGTTCATGAGGTAGCAGCGGATGACGAACAGGAGAGCATTGGAGCGCGGCAGACGCCACAGCGTCTGCACCTCGACGCGAAGGTGAACCTTGTCGCCGACATTCTCGGGCGTAACCGTCGTGCGGTCCTTGCCCCATTTCGGGTAGTTTTCCGGGCTGGTGTCGAGACGCGGGTTGATCGTCATCGTCCAGTTGTAACGGCGGATCGGCTTGCCGAGCTGCATGTTGAGCAGGAACTTCAGCGCGCGTTCGAATACACCCTGCTGGTGGGCAAGCGGCACCGGGCCATGCCATTCCATGAAGTTCATGCCCACGTCGAAATCGAGCGACCAGTCGGCCTGGGTGGTGACCATGCCGGCATCCATCCAGAGATTGTTGTCACGCTGGTCGACGATGGTGATATCGCCCTGCGTCTGGCGGGAGATATATTCAAGCGGCTCCATCGGCAGCGTGGTCAGATCACCGAAGGTGAACGTGTCATCAATGCCGAGCGGGCGGTTGATCCAGCGCCAGCGGTCGCCGTTCTTTTCCAGCGTGAAGTGCTCGGGATAACCGGCCGCCTGCTGTTCCATCAAAAGTTCCAGCGTATCCCACTGGGCCTGCATCATGTGCGGCAGGGCCTGATAGCGCAGCGGATCGGCTTTCAGAACCAGCGCGCGGTCGGCCATTTCCGAGATGTAGTGCTCATCCACGTCGATGAGGTTCTCGAACACCGTGCCAGCGGCACCCTTCACATGCGGCTCCATGTTGACGGAGTACATGTAGTTGTCGTCCGGGAACGGGAACGGAAAGCGCCGGATGTTTTCCGGGCTGTTGCGATAGGTGAAGTCGTCGCGGAAGGTTTCCTGCCGGAATACAATCGCCATTTCCATCATCTCCTGTCTTGGGTGCGGCTTCGGGCGGTTGGGAGGTCCGCCCGGCACACCGGGACGCGTTAGAGTTCGAGTGCCACGCGCTGCCCCTCGAAACGGGACACGCAGATCATGATCTTCTTGCCGGACGCCTTTTCGTCGTCCGAAAGGAAGAGGTCATTGTGGAGGAGGATGCCTTCGCAGGCCGCGACCCCCGTTTCGCACTGGCCGCAGGCACCGCCGCGGCAGAGGTAAGGCGCATCCACGCCGGCAGCTTCCAGCGCTTCCAGAATGCTCTCGTGCTCGCCAACCGCCACCGTCTTGCCCGAGCGCGTCAGTTCCACCGAGAACGGCTTGCCGGGCGGCGGGGTCAGGAAGTGTTCGGCATGCAGATTATAGTCCGGCCAACCGGCATCACGCCCCGCATCCAGCACACCGGCAATCAGGCGATCCGGGCCGCAGACGTAAAGATGCGTGCCAAGCGGCTGACGGGTCAGGATGTCTTCCAGCGGAATGCGGGTGCCTTCCTCGCTGACATAGGTCTTGACGCGGGCAGAACCGTAACGGGCCACCAGATCCTCAAGATAGGCACCGCGGGCACGTTCCCGCACGGCGTAGTGCAGTTCAAAGGCAACACCAGCCTTGTCAAACTGCGCCATCATCGACATGAAGGGCGTAATCCCGATGCCACCGGCAATGAGGATATGCTTGCGGCCGCGCCAATCCGGCGAGAAGAGGTTGACTGGCGCGCTGATCGTCAGCACATCGCCGACCTTCACCTTCTCATGCATGAAGACGGAACCGCCACGGCTTTCCTCGGCCTTGGCGACGCTGATTTCATAGCCCGACGGGTCTGCCGGGTCCGACATCAGCGAATAGGCGTTGCGGCGGGTGACGCTGCCATCCTTCATCGACACGACGATATGGGCACCACCGGAAAAGATCGGCAGGGCCTCCCCGTCAACGCGCTCGAAACGGAAGCGCTTGATGGTTTCGGCAACGGGCGTGACGCTTGCCACGCGGACGGAAAAATCGGTTTGGCTCACAGGTACAACTCCTCCGGCTCAGGCACATTGCCCGGTTCTTCCGCATCGATGATGACGCCCTGGAAGGCGCCGATCCGCCGCGAATAATGATCGCGAACGAAGAGCGAGAGGCCGCAATGGGTGCAGGTGAAGGGGCTGGTGGTGACGTTTTCGGTGATGCCCTTGCAATGGACACACTGAACGCGTCGCGCCAGCGAACCACGATGTTCGGTGGGAATGGCCGAATAGTCCATGCCCGCATCAAGCGCGATCTGCATGGCCTGACCGATGAAACCTTCGGTTCCGGCGATATAGAGGCGGGTACCCATATCCGCCGAACCCAGAACCACCTTCAAGCGAAACAACAGGGTTTCGACCGTCGGCGCCGTCCAGTCGGACCCGGCATCAAGGGCGGCAAGGGCCTCTTCATAGCCGCGCCCGACAGAGCCGCGCGCGACATAGAGAATATCCGTTTCCGCCAGAATGGCGGGCGTGAGCTTGTCCTTCTGCTCGAGGAGGGCGTTGGCACCCTCCCCTTCGAGGACGAAAATGTGCCGGCGGGCGCGGGGATCAACGGTGATCCCCTTGTAGACGGGCCGGCTTTTAATGGGTTCAACCAGCATGTCCGTCTCCCTTAGCCGATGGCCGTGCGCTTCTTCTTTTCCGGATCGTCGAACGGCAGCGTATGCGCGATCGCCGTGGCGGAGAGCGACTTGCCGCGTACTTCGAGCGGCGTACCCTGAACGGCCTTGTCCACATCGAGGCGAGCGATTGCCATCGATTTGCCCGTCAGCGTCGAATAGCAGGGGCAGGTGATGACACCGACCTTCTTGCCATCGGCATAAACCTCGTCGCCGAGATCAGCCGGACAATCCGCATCGATCAGCATGCCGAAGATCTTGAAGCGCTCCTTGCCCTTGAGGCGGTAGTGCTCTTCCGCACCGCGGAAGCCCGTCTTGCCCTTGGAGACCGTGAAGTCGAGGCCGAGTTCCCACAGCGTGTCGCCCGGAGCCTGATCCTCAAAGGGATACATCTGCGAGTTATCGTAGGGGAAGAACAGCAGGTAGCTTTCGACGCGCAGCATATCGAGAACGCTGAAGCAGCAGGGGATGATGCCCATATCCGCGCCCTCGGCGAGGATCGTATCCCAGACCAGCGGCGCATCCTGGCCGCGAACGAAGATTTCGTATCCGCGCTCGCCGGTGTAGCCGGTACGCGAGATCATGACCGGCACACCGAAGAGCGTCGTCTGGATGTGGTGGAAATACTTCAGGTCGCGAATGCCCGGCACGTATTTGGCAAGGAAATCAACGGCGAGCGGACCCTGAAGCGAAAGATCGTGGAGATCGTCATCGAACAGGACGGCGCAGTTGCGACCAGCGGCCTGCTTGACGATTTCCTCATGGCCGGTGCCGGAGCCGTGGACGAGCATCCAGGAATTCGGGCCGGTGCGGTAGATGATGCAGTCATCGGTAAACTGGCCGCGCTCGTTGAGCATGGCAGCATAGACCGACTTGCCGGGATAAATCTTGGAAACGTCGCGGGTGGTGACGTAATCGAGCACGGCCAGCGCGTGCGGGCCCACCAGATGCACCTTCTTGAGGCCGGAAACATCCATCAGGCCAGCCTTGGTGCGGATGGCAACATGCTCGGCGTAAATGTCCTTGTCGTAGGTCCAGGCGGTCTGCATGCCGCTCCAGTCTTCGAGCTTGGAACCCAGTGCGCGATGCCGATCGGCAAGCGCGGTGAAGCGCCAGGTAGTCGTCATATCTGTTCCCCTTTTTGGTCCGAACTTTCTTGTCCGGAATATTTATTTCCCAACTATAGCGGTTTTCCTTTATCTGGCAAGCCCTGGTTGCGCTGCAATGTCGTACTTGCCATTCGTCATTTTGAATGCCGTAGGCCTTTGAAAAACAGTGGGAGTTGCCTTCAAAAAGACCCGTATTCAGCATTTCGGGCGGGAATTTTCATTCACCGCCCGAAATATTTTTCACTCAAAAGACCGGAGGCTTTTCAGCGGCGGCCCGATAGGCGGCAATCACGGTGTTGGCCATCAGCATGGCGATGGTCATGGGACCGACGCCGCCGGGAACCGGGGTGATGGCACCGGCAATCTCGGACACTTCCGTGTAAGCAACATCGCCGACCAGCTTCGACTTACCCTCGCCCTTTTCAGGGGCGGCCACGCGGTTGATGCCGACATCGATGACCGTTGCGCCGTGTTTTACCCAATCGGACTTCACCATTTCCGGGCGGCCGACAGCGGCGACCAGAATATCCGCCGTGCGGCAGATGGCGGCGAGATCCTTGGTGCGCGAATGCGCCATGGTGACGGTTGCATTGGCGTTCAGCAGCAGCTGACCCATCGGCTTGCCGAACAGGTTCGAGCGGCCGATGACGACGGCGTTCAGCCCCGACAGATCAGCGCCATGGACCTGACGGACCAGCAGCATGGACCCGGCGGGCGTGCAGGAAATGAGGCCCGTGTCGAGATCGCCGGTCGCAAGCTTGCCCGCGTTGACGACATGCAGACCGTCCACGTCCTTTTCCGGCAGGATCGACTGAATGACCGGCTCGCTATCGAGATGCTTCGGCAGCGGTAGCTGCACGAGAACACCGTGGATCGCCGGATCGGCGTTGAGTTCAGCGACCAGCGCCATCAGCGCCTCTTGCGTCGTGTCTTCCGGCAGCGTGTGCTGCACGGAGGTGAAGCCACATTCCTTGGCCATGCGGCTTTTCGCGCCGACATAGGTGTGGCTTGCCGGATCATCGCCGACGATGACGACGGCAAGACCCGTCTTCACGCCTGCTTTTTGTTCCAGTTCGGCGCTCGCACCCTTGATCTTGTCGATCACGGACGCAGCAACCTCCTTACCATTAATGATCATGCTCGTTCTCCTATCCTTGCGGGCGCAAATCTGCTCCACCCGGCGTGAAGGCACCGGGCGTTTCTTGCAAATGCCCGGCGCACCGCATGGCTTCGCGCGTTCGTCGCTGCTGCCCGGCCCTTCGCTTACGCTCCGGGCGTTCGACTTTTTCAAGTCACCCGGCGCTACGCATGGCTTCGCGCGTTCGTCGCTGCCATCGATTCACTGGATCGATGGCTCGGGCCTTTCGGCCCGACCGCTCCTCACCCCATCCGCTCGGACGCATACGAACCCGGAGATGCCGGGAAGACGACCGTGCGGTTGCCGTTGATGAACGAGCGGTGGTGGATATGGGCGTGGATGGCGCGGGCCAGAACCTGGCTTTCGACATCGCGACCAAGCGAGACGTAATCGTCCGGCGACTGGGCGTGCGTGATGCGAACCGTGTCCTGCTCGATGATCGGGCCTTCATCGAGGTCCGAGGTCACGTAGTGAGCAGTGGCACCGATCAGCTTCACACCGCGCTCATAAGCCTGCTTGTAGGGGTTGGCGCCCTTGAAGGACGGCAGGAACGAGTGGTGGATATTGATGATACGGCCCGACATCTTCTGGCAGAGCTTATCCGACAGAATCTGCATGTAACGGGCGAGAACAACCAGTTCCGTGCCGGACTGCTCAACGATGTTGAGAAGCTGGGCTTCGGCCTGCGGCTTATTCTCCTTCGTCACCTTGATGTGGTGGAAGGGGATGTCGTGGTTGACGACAACCTTCTGGTACTCGAAGTGGTTCGACACGACGCCGACGATCTCGATCGGCAGGGCACCGATGCGCCAGCGATAGAGCAGGTCGTTCAGGCAGTGGCCGAAACGCGACACCATGAGCAGAACCTTCATCGGCTTGTCGGCGTCATAGATGTTGTATTCCATCGCGAACTTGTCCGCGATCGGCTGGAAGCCCTGCTTCAGATCATCGATGGTGACGCCTTCTTCCGAACGGATCGAGACGCGCATGAAGAACTTGCCGGTCTCGAAATCGTCGAACTGCGATGAATCGGCGATGTTGCAACCTCGACCTGCCAGATAACCGGAAATGGCAGCGACGATGCCGCGCGTGGACTTGCAGGTGACGGTGAGCACGTAATTCGCAGTCGTGGACATTGCATCTCCTTGCGTCATGGTCTGACGCATCCTTGTCGTTCATATCGGTTATGGCGGACCCAATGACGGTGCGGGGCGGACCGCACCCGTTACAGGGATGAACCACGAACGCCCTGCCTCTGCCGCTTCATTGCGGCGCGGCATGCTGACGCATCGCGCGTTTCATGGCTTGACTGAATATCACCCACATGAAACTAAATCAACTAGGGCGAAACTATTTTTCTTCCTGTGAAGCGATTTTATTTCATGCCGATATATTGGTTTCTGGCAAGGGAAAAGCGGCTTGGCTGCCGCTGACCGGAACCGTCATTTTCACTTAAGTCAATGAAATCATTATAGAGACTGTGTTTTCAAATTTGCGGGAGCTGTCCGGAAACGGCCCCCGCAGTCATGTTCAAATTCTCTTCACCCTCAGGAAATTCCGCAGCGCATCAATCGGCGAGCGGTTCCACTTCACCAGGCTTCAGGTAAAGTCGTGCGACCTGATCGCCAATCCGCCGCCCGCCAACCGTTCTGTCGGCGGCGATTTCGGCCAGCGGCACCAGCACGAAGGCGCGGTTAAACATCTCCCGGTGCGGCAGGGTCAGCTCCGGCCCTTCGATCTCCACATCATCGATAAAGAGAATATCGATATCGATGGCGCGCGGTCCCCAGCGCAGCGTCGGCACACGGCCCACGTGGAATTCCACCCGCTTGAAGGCTTTGAGTACATCCTGCGGGGTCAGCGTCGTCCAGCCGATGGCGCAGGCGTTGACGAACCAGTCCTGATCTTCCAGCCCCCAGGGCGCGGTGCGGTAAAATTTTGAAATCGCCTCGAACTCGATGACGTTTTCGGTGCGCAGCAAGGACAGCGCCGTTTCAATATTGGCGACCTTGTTGCCCATATTGGAGCCGAGCGACAGGCCGATGCGGCGGCGGCGGCGGCGGCGGATTTCAACACCCACCGCGTCGAAATTGTCGGGCATCGGGGCAGACGGTTTGCGCACGCGCACCACCACCTGATTGACGATATAAAAGCGCTCCAGCACCGCCTCGGCGACGCGATGCGCCAGCGTTTCGATCAGCTTGTAGGGACCGGCATTCGAGACTTCGCGGGCGATATTGCACAGCGTGTCGTAACCCACCGCCTTCTCGTAATCATCGGACAGCGCCGCCGGGGCCAGATCGAGATCGCATTCGATATCGAAATAGAACTTCTGACCGAGGCGCGTTTCTTCCGGATAAAGCCCGTGAAAGCCGTGCAGGCAGAGATTGGAAACGAAAACGCGGTCACTCATGCGATGTCCCTTTCGGGGTTGCGCCAGGCACGCGCCATGGCAAAGAAATTGGCCAGAAGATCATGGCCATGATCGGAAAGAATGGATTCCGGATGAAATTGCACGCCATAGGTCGGGTGGCTGACATGCGACAGCGCCATCACCTCCCCTTCCGGTGAAAAGGCGTTGAAGGCGAGCGGCGTGGCGGTTTGCGACGGCGCGACGATCAGCGAGTGATAGCGCCCGACGCTGAGCGGCTGCGGCAGACCGGCAAAGAGCCCCTGCCCGTCATGGGTAATGCGCGAGGCACGGCCATGCATCGGCACTTTCGCCCGCACGACGTCAGCCCCAAAGGCCGCCCCGATGCATTGATGGCCAAGGCAGACGCCGAGCAGAGGAATGCGGCCGGAAAAGGTGGCGATCGCCGCAAGCGAGATGCCCGCCTCCGCCGGCGAACAGGGGCCGGGTGAAATGAGAATGGCATCCGGGGCCAGCGCCTCAATCCCCGCCACATCGATGCGGTCGTTGCGCACCGCCTCAACCGTCTCGCCCAGTTCCTCGCAATAGCGCACCAGATTGAAGACGAAGGAATCGTAATTGTCGATGACGAGCAGCATCAGGCATCGCCTCCGGCATGGCGGCGGAACGCCTTGAAGATGCGGTCGGCCTTGACCAGCGTTTCGGCATGTTCGGCGGTCGGGTCGGAGAGAAGCGTCACCCCGCCGCCCGCCGAAAACTGCGCCCGGCCCGGCGTCAGCGTCACGGTGCGGATGGCGATGTTGAAATCGAGGTCGCCATCAAAGCCGATATAGCCGATGGCCCCGCAATAGACGCCGCGGGCCACGCCCTCGATCTCGGTGATAATATCCATGGCGCGCAGCTTCGGCGCGCCGGTGATCGAGCCGCCGGGGAAGGTCGCGGCTAGAAGGTCAAGCCCATCCAGCCCCTCGCGCAATTCCCCCTTCACCACCGAGGTCAGGTGATGCAGGCCCTCATAGGTTTCCAGCCCGCACAGCGTCGGCACCTTCACTGTGCCGGGGCGGGCCACGCGCGACAGGTCATTGCGCAGAAGATCGACGATCATGGTGTTTTCGGCGCGATCCTTTTCCGAGGACAACAGGCCTGCCGCCACCGCCGCATCCCGGGCCGGGTCAGGGTTGCTCCGCGCCGTGCCCTTGATCGGGCGCGCCTCCACCTGGCCGTTGCGGCAGCTTAAAAACCGTTCCGGCGACGAGCAGGCAATGGCCGCTTCGCCCGAACGCAGGAACGCCCCGAACGGGGCCGGATTGGCCGCCCGCAACGTCTCATAAAAGGCAAAGGCATCGAACCCGTCGGCGAGTTCGCAGGTAAAACGCTGGGCGATATTGGCCTGATAGATATCCCCCGCCAGAATGTAATCCTTGACGCGGGAAACAGCGGCTTCATAAGCCTTGGGCGTGAAGTTCGATTGCCAGGGGCCGATCAGGCGCGAACCGCACTCACCTTCCGGCGCAGCCTCGCTCAACCATCCAATCAGCGCTTCGGCACGGAGCTTGGCGCGCCGTGCACGGGCCTCGTCCCCGGTCTCGGGAAAGCCGGAGGAAAAGAGGCGTACTTCGCCGCTCAGCCGGTCGAAGCCGAGCACCAGATCGTAGACATCGAAGCGCAGTTCATCGAGACCGTGATCGCTCCGCGCCGGTTCGTCCAGCTTTTCGAGGCGCTTGCCGAAGTCATAGGCGAGATAGCCGATCACCCCGCCCCGGAAGGGAAAGGCCCCGTCGCCACGCGGCAAATCATACGCACGCAGGCGTTCGCGCAACAGCGCCAACGGTTCGCCGGCAAGCGGTTCGCCGTTCCAGTGGGCAATACCATCGATCACCTGGAAGGTCGCGAAAGGATCGACGCCGATGAAGCTGAAGCGCGCCAGATCGCCATGCTCACCCGTGCTGTCGAGCAGCGCAAAGCCCGGCCTGTTCGCCAGTCTTTTCGCCGCGTCTGCCACGGTGATGCGATCCATCGCAAAATCCAGCATGCCTTTTGAGGCTCCATCCGCCAGAGGGGTTTCCAGCAAGAGGGCCACGCGCCCTATCGCGGCACGATGCCCGCCAGATAGAGCGACCCGGTGACCAGCACCCAGCGCCCGCTCGCAGCAGCTTCATCGAGGGCCTGCTTATAGGCGAGAAGCGGATCGGCTTCCAGCCTGTGCGCAAGGCCTATTTCATCGGCGATGCGGGCGAGTTCGAGCGGGTCGCGTGAACGCACCGTCGCGCGTGTCAGCGTGATATCGGCGTCTTCTTCCAGAAAGACGGAGAGAAGGCCGCGCGCATCCTTGTCGGGCGCCACGGAAATGAGCGTGAAGAAGGGACCGGCCAGACGCGCATCACGACGAAGATCGGTGAGCACGGCGCGCAGATTGAACGGCACATGCGCACCATCGATGACAACCGGAACCGTTTTGACGCCTGCATCCGTCTCGACCGCCACATCGAGCCGCTCCATGCGGCCGGGCAGACGCGCGTCTTCCGGCGCAAGCGCGTCAATCAGCCAGCTGCCGACGCGGCGATGATAGGGCGCATTTTCCTTTTCCCAGACGCCGCGTTCGCCGAGCGCATCGAGGGCGGCGCCCACCACCAGCGCATTGCGTTCGGCAATCGTCGCATCGCGCGGAATGGCAGGCACCACAAGCGACGCGCCCATTTCCAGCGCCTTCACCGCAATGGTCGCGCCCGCCTCGTCCAGTTCGGTCAGCGGTGTCACGGCAACACTTCCGGCCTTGATGATGCCCGCCTTTTCAAAGGCAATCTTGCCGCGCGTATCGCCCAGCACTTCGGTGTGTTCCAGCTCGACATTGGTGATGATGGCAATATCACTATCGACGATGTTGGTGGAATCGAGACGCCCGCCAAGCCCCGCCTCGACAATCGCCCATTCAACACCCTGACGGCGAAAGAGTTCGAAGGCGGCGATGGTCAGAATATCGAACCACGTCGCATCCTGTCCGGCGGTTGCGGCGCGGCGTGCCGTGCGAAAAGCATCCAGCGCGCTTTCCAGCACTTCGGCCATCAGCGCCTCTTCAACGGGCGCGCCGTCAATCGTCATGCGTTCGCCGATATGTTCGACATGTGGCGAGGAATAGCGGCCCACGCGAAAGCCCGCCTTTTTCAGCGAGGCCTCAATGAGGGCGCAGGTGGAGCTTTTGCCCTTGGTGCCGGTCACATGAATCGAACGGAAATAAAGCTCGGGAAAGCCAAGGCGTTCGGAAAGATCGCGAATGCAATCGAGGCTGACGCGCATGCCGCCGCGCGGACGGTTTTCCCAGTTGGTCAGCCGGTCAAGCTCGCCAAGCACGCGGTCGAGTGCTGCGTTTTTCACGCCATGGGCAGGCTTGTCGACGATCAGCCGCAGCGAACGCTCACCGCTTTGCGCGGTCTCGAGACGGGATGTCGGATTGGGCACAATTTTCTTTCCCGCAAGCATGGCAACGCACTCCCCGGCAAGACCTTGGCCGGCAAAACCTTGGTTGGACCTGAAGCATGGGCCGACAGGAACCGGGCGACGTGCGGGCCACCCGGTTCCTTTTCTATCAATCGCTTACACGTCGAGCGTGGTGTTATGCTCCCACGCGCTGAACTGGGCGCAATAGGTATTCCACTCGTTGTGCTTGAGCTTGAGGTAAGCTTTGGAGAAGCTGGTGCCGAGGGCCTTTTGGAGCTCGGTGTCGGCCTCGTAGGCGCGAAGGGCGTCGAGGAGGTTCAAGGGCAGCTTCGGGGCGTTGGTGATGGTGTGGCCTTCGGCATACATGTCGATGTCGGAGTAAGGACCCGGATCGGCATTGGTCTTCACGCCGGACAGACCTGCTGCGATGATGATGGCCTGCAGGAGGTAGGGGTTGACGGCACCATCGGGCAGACGCAGCTCGAAGCGGCCGGGGCCGGGCACGCGCACCATGTGGGTGCGGTTATTGCCGGTCCAGGTCACGGTGTTCGGCGACCAGGTCGCGCCCGAGATGGTGCGCGGCGCGTTGATGCGCTTGTAGGAATTGACCGTCGGGTTGGTGACGGCGGCAAGCGCTGACGCGTGCTTCATGATGCCGCCGAGGAAGGTCTTGCCCTCAGCGGACAGACCAAACGGCATGGCCTTGTCGGCGAAGGCGTTGACCTTGCCATCGACATCCCAGACCGAGATATGGGCGTGGCAGCCATTGCCCGTCAGGCCCTTGAAGGGCTTGGGCATGAAGGTGGCGCGAAGGCCATGCTTCTCGGCAATGGACTTGACCATGAACTTGAAGAAGGAGTGCTTGTCGGCGGTCGCCAGCGCATCGTCATACTCCCAGTTCATCTCGAACTGGCCGTTGGCGTCCTCATGGTCGTTCTGGTAGGGCTTCCAGCCCAGCTCCAGCATGGCATCGCAGATCTCGGCGATCACATCATAGCGGCGCATCAGCGCCTGCTGGTCGTAGCAGGGCTTGTCGGCGGTGTCCTTGGCGTCGGAGATTTCCGAACCATCTTCCGAGATCAGGAAGAACTCCGGCTCGACGCCGGTCTTGACGCGCAGGCCCTTTTCAGCGGCCTCGGCGACCAGCGTCTTCAGCATGACGCGCGGCGCCTGATCGAGCGGCTTGCCATCCATGTGAAGATCGGCGGCAACCCAGGCCACATCCTTCTTCCACGGCAACTGGATGACGGACGAGGCATCGGGAATGGCAAACAGATCGGGATGGGCGGGCGTCAGATCAAGCCAGGTGGCAAAGCCCGCAAAGCCCGCGCCATCGGCCTGCATCTCGGCAATGGCGGCGGCGGGCACCAGCTTGGCGCGCTGCGCGCCAAAAAGGTCCGTATAGCTGATCATGAAGTACTTCACGCCCTTGTCGCGGGCGAAGCTTGCGAGGTCTTGTGTCATGTCCCGTTCCCCTTTGTGGTTATTATGGACAAGATGTGGGTCAAGGCGGTTCCCTTGTCTGGCAGGCCGGCCTTGGGAGGGAACCGGACTGCAGGAACCGCGGTTTACAGGCAGTCTCTGCCGGGGCAGAGGAAAGCCCGCGAGACGTTCGCGGGCTTCGGGTCTTCAAACGGTGCGCCTCAGAAGGGCGTGGTGCCGGGCACCCAGTTGGTGCCAGCCAGCGGCACGCGGGCCATGGCGGCAGCCTCGATGGTGAGCGCCACCAGATCTTCCGGCTCGAGGTTGTGGACGTGATTGTGGCCGCAGGCGCGGGCAATCGTCTGGGCTTCGAGCGTCATGACCTTCAGATAGTTGGCGAGACGACGACCGGCGACAACCGGGTCGAGGCGGCTTGCCAGGTCCGGGTCCTGCGTGGTGATGCCGGCCGGGTCCTTGCCCTCATGCCAGTCGTCATAGGCGCCGGAGGTCGTGCCGAGCTTCTGGTATTCGCTTTCCCAGTGCGGGTCGTTGTCACCGATGGCGACCATGGCCGCCGTGCCGATGGAAACGGCGTCAGCGCCGAGCGCCAGAGCCTTGGCCACATCCGCACCGGAGCGAATGCCGCCCGAGACGATGAGCTGCACCTTGCGGTGCATGCCGAGGTCCTGAAGGGCCTGAACGGCGGGACGAATGCAGGCAAGCGTCGGCATGCCGACATGCTCGATGAACACGTCCTGGGTGGCTGCCGTGCCGCCCTGCATGCCGTCGAGAACGACCACGTCCGCACCGGCTTTGACGGCCAGCGCCGTATCGTAATAGGGGCGTGCGCCACCGATCTTGATGTAGATCGGCTTTTCCCAGTCGGTGATCTCGCGCAGCTCGCCGATCTTGATCTCCAGATCGTCCGGGCCAGTCCAGTCCGGGTGACGGCAGGCCGAGCGCTGGTCGATGCCCTTGGGCAGGGTGCGCATCTCGGCGACGCGGTCGGAGATCTTCTGGCCGAGCAGCATGCCGCCGCCGCCGGGCTTGGCGCCCTGACCGATCACCACTTCAATGGCGTCGGCGCGGCGCAGGTCCTTCGGGTTCATGCCATAGCGCGACGGCAGATACTGGTAGACCAGCGTCTGGGAATGGCCGCGCTCCTCATCCGTCATGCCGCCGTCGCCGGTGGTGGTCGACGTTCCGGCAATCGTGGCCCCACGGCCGAGCGCTTCCTTGGCCGGGCCGGACAGCGCACCGAACGACATGCCGGCAATGGTGATCGGGATCTTCAGTTCGATCGGCTTCTTGGCAAAGCGCGAACCGAGCACCACCGAGGTGTCGCAGCGCTCGCGGTAGCCTTCCAGCGGATAGCGCGACATGGAGGCGCCAAGGAACAGAAGGTCGTCAAAGTGGGGCACCTTGCGCTTGGTGCCGCCGCCGCGAATGTCGTAGATGCCGGTGGCCGCCGCACGGCGGATCTCGGCCATCGTGTAATCATCAAAGGTCGCGGACTTGCGCGGCGGGGTATGGGGGTTCTGGTAGCTCATGATCTTGGCCCTTCCGCGGTCACTTAGTATGCATCTGCATTGTCGATGTTGAAGTTGTAGAGCTTGCGGGCCGAACCGTAGCGCTTGAACTCTTCCGGCTTGACGTCGGTGACGCCCGCCTTGTCGAGAAGTTCGGCAAGCTTTGCGATGTGCTCGGGACGAAGCTCCTTCTCGATGCAGTCCGCACCGAGGCTCTTGACCGTGCCGCGCACGAAGAGCTTCGCTTCATAAAGCGAATCCCCCAGCGCATCGCCCGCATCCCCCAGCACCACCAGATGACCCGACTGCGCCATGAAGGCCGACATGTGGCCGATATTGCCGTGGACGACGATATCGATGCCCTTCATCGAGATGCCGCAGCGCGAGGCCGCATTGCCCTTGATGACCAGAAGACCGCCGCGACCCGTCGCACCGGCGTACTGCGAGGCATCACCCTCGACCACCACCGTGCCGCTCATCATGTTCTCGGCCACACCCGGACCGGCAGACCCATGCACCGTGACCGTGCCGCCGTCGTTCATGCCGGCGCAGTAGTAACCGACCGAGCCCTTCACATCGACGCTGACCGGCTGGTCGATGCCAACCGCCACCGCATGGCTGCCGCGCGGGTTCACAACCTCAAAGGCAAGATCGTTCTTGCCCGCATCAATCGAATGCAGCGCCGAGTTCAAATCGCGCAGCGTCTGGGTGGAAAGATCAAATGTTGGCATCACAAAAATCCCTGGAGAATGTCCTGGCCATCGCGCCGCGCGGATCACAAGACCCGCGAGACCGCGCCCTGGCCGTTTGAATTGGTTAGGCCGCCTGCTCGTGGTCCCAGAAGTAGACGGTGGCCGGCTCCGGCTCCCACACCCGCGCATTCTCGATGCCCGGAAGGTTGACCAGCGCGCGGTATTCCGAACCGAAGGCCACATACTGGTCCGTCTCGGCCATCACCGCAGGCTTGCAGGCAATCGGATCGCGCAGAACGCCAAAGCCCGACTTCGTGCCCACCACGAAGGTGAAGAAGCCATCGAGATCGCCAATCGCGTGGTCGAGCGCTTCGCCCAGATTGGCGCCCTTGTTCATCTCGGCCGTCAGATAGGCGGCGGCGACTTCCGAGTCGTTCTGGGTCGCAAAGCCCATGCCCGCCTTGATCAGCTCACGGCGAAGGTTGTTGTGGTTCGACAGCGAGCCATTGTGCACCAGGCACTGGTCGGACCCCGTCGAGAACGGGTGCGCACCGAGCGTCGTCACGGCACTTTCGGTCGCCATGCGGGTGTGGCCGATGCCATGCGAACCCGTCATCGCCGATACGCCGAAGCGGGCGACCACATCCTTCGGCAGGCCCGTTTCCTTGTAGATCTCGATCGTCTCGCCGACCGACATCATGCGAAGGTTCGGACGCACCGCAGCAATCGCTGCCCGCGCCGCATCCGCAAGACCCGCATCGACCGTCACCACCGCATGGGTATCACGAACCGAGACCGAAACCTTCGACCCCAGTTCCGCTTCCAGCGCACCTTCCAGACCGACAAAATCCGTCTCCGGCGTCGCAGACTGAACCGTCAGCTTCACCTTGCCGGCATCGCCCGAGCCGTAAATCGCAATGCCAGCCGAATCCGGACCGCGGTCCGTCATCGTCACAAGCATCTCGCTCAACAACTCGCCCAAACGACCCTCAAGCGATCGGTCCTTCAAAAACAATCCTACAATCCCACACATGGATCACGATCTCCAAATTCTCACTGGAGACAGAGCTAGCAGGCTTTTCACAGATGATCAATAAAGGGAAAATAATATTCATTTAAGGAAACAAAACTTGCCTTGTGACCCGGATCGAGGCGAGTCTGGCCTTGTCACAAGGCCCGATCATGATCGCTGGAGAGCGTCCGCAACGATCAAGAGGTGGTGATGGCAGGAAAATTTCGGACGAAAGTAACCTTGTCGTATTCATTCGCCTTCATAAGGGCAAGAATAGAGACATGCTGTCTCCTCCTGCAAGAGCAACGGATGATCCGATGATAAGCGTCAATTCCGCCAAGACGAACCTTCCCCACCGCATGCGCATGCTGGCTTTTTCGAGTGTTGCGCTGATGGCGAGCCTGCAGCCCGGTTTCGCCGATGCGGCGTCCTGCTTTCGCGGGATCAACCTTGCCGGGGCCGAATTCGGTGAGGGCAATGTCTATGAAAAAGACTACAAATACCCGTCCGAGGAGACGATCACCCATTTTGCCGAGAAGGGGTTTACGTCGGTGCGCCTGCCGTTTCGGTGGGAACGTCTGCAGCCGCGGCTGAACAAGCCCTTTGACGAAGACGAACTGGCCCGCCTGCAGGAGACGGTTGAACTCATTAAAGATAACGGCATGAGTGTCGTGATCGATCCGCATAATTATGCGCGATATGAGGGTAAGGTCATCGGTACGAGCGATGTGCCGGATGTGGCATTTGCCGATTTCTGGCACCGCTTGGCGCAGGCCTTTGCCAATGACGAGGCGGTGAGCTTTGCCCTGATGAACGAACCGCATGATGTGGCCGCGACGCAGTGGCTCAAAAGCGCCAATACGGCGATTGCGGCGATCCGTACCGGCGGCGCGCGCAACCTCATTCTGGTGCCGGGCACATCGTGGACCGGAGCCCATAGCTGGCGGGCGGAGCTCAAGGATGGGTCAAACGCCACCGTCATGGCCGGTATCAAGGACCCGGCCTCCAACTATGCCTATGAAGTTCATCAGTATCTCGACAGCGATTTTTCCGGCCACAAGGGCACGTGTTCGCGGGGTGCGGATGCCATCAAGGCGCTCGAAGACTTCACGCTGTGGCTGCGCAATCATGGGCAACGGGGTTATCTCGGCGAGTTTGGCGCGCCCGCTGGCAAGGATTGCCTGTCCCACCTGACGGCCATGACCAAGGTGGTGGAAGAAAACCGCGATATCTGGGTTGGCTGGGCCTATTGGGCGGCAGGCGACTGGTGGCCGGCCGAGGAGCCGCTGAACATTCAGCCGGTCAAAGGTGTCGACAAGCCGCAGTTGTCCGCCTTGACCCCGATCCTCAACGATCGTTCCAAGCGGGGCTTGTCCTGCCCGGCGCTGGAGCGCTGAACACCGAAGAACGGCGGGGAGTAGCATGGCTTCCCGCTGCCTTGCCCGGCATCAGGGTGCGCTTGAACCACGATATGTGGGCCGGAATGTCGGCATGGGTGGCCGTGCCGAGAATGAACCACAGCAAGGCCCCGGTCTTGATCGAGTAGAACGAGTTACTGATCAGCATCAAAAGCAGAAGATAGATCAGGACCATCGAAAGATAGGGCCAGGCGCGGGCGCTTTTGACCGGCAGGAAGACCAGCGAACCCCACAAAGAGATAAAGCCCAGAAGGCCGAACTTGGTCAGCGTATAGGCCAGACCGGAGTCTGCGGTGAACTTGTCGGTGGATGCGGCCCCGAAAACGACATCGGTCGTCAGGCCCGTCAGAATGTGGGCGGTGACGGCCATGCGTCCGCCGAGGCTGTTGTCGCCGCCCTTGGTGCCGGTCGCGATGCCATAGGTCGCGACTAGGGCGAGCATGATGAAGGGCAGCACCAGCCAGACCGGACGCGGGATGAAGCGCAAGACCGGGGATACGGCGGTGATGAGCACGCAGGTATAGAGACCGAAGCGGGCATCGGCCATGGCAATGACCGTCAAGGCGCCGAACATCACGAAGTAACGCCCGCGCATGCCCGAGCGGAACAGTGCCCAGCTATAGGCAATCACGCCGAAATTGCCGGTCGAAACCGGCTCCAGGAAGACGGAGGCAACGCGGTGCTGTTCCAGAAGGAAGGGCAGGATCGTGCGCGGTTCAGGCCGCAGGCCCGAGATGAACAGACCTCGGGTATGGCCGAAGGTTTCCGTCAGGTTCAAGGAGCCACGGGCCAGATAGTAGCCAAGCACGTTGAAGAAATCGAGGTAGAGGTCCGTCGCCAGATATTCGAACATGCCGAAGGTGACGACAATCGCGACCGATGTGGCCACCAGCTTGTCGGCCAAGGCCAGATCGCGCATCTTCGCGCCCATGAAGTAGAAGACCAGCGGAACGACGATATCGCGCACGGCCTTGGAGTCCACCTGACCGCGCAGCGTGAAGAGGAGCACCATATAGGTGACGAAAACCGCGAGGAACATGTACATCCCGGCACGGCGATCAAAGGCCACGACAAAGGCCAGCGCCACCAGAATCAGCTCGCAGGTGATGACGTAGGAATCCCACGTCGTGGTGATGCGGGTATTCACAAAGCACAGGAAGAAATTGAACGTCAGGCCGCCGATGACCGTTAAAACGACCAGAACGCGGCAAAGACGTTCGTAAAAGCTGGCCTTCGTACCGTCTGCCTGCTCGCCGGGGGCGCGAGGCCTTCCGGCAAAGGATGCGGCGGGGGCGAAGGCGGCCGTTGCGTTCATGCGTCCTTACCGATGACCACCATTCCCGGAACCTTCTCCCGGAACGGATCGAGTGTGTAGAGCATGTCTTCGGCGTCGTTGCGGTCGACCAGATCAAGATTGGTGATCGGCACGATGGCATCGCCGCTTTCCAGAAGCGTCGGCAAGAATTCGCAGGCGGCCGTGCCGCAGGCATTGATCAGGACGATATCGGCGGGCGGCATCAGGCGCTGACCATAGCGAGAGGATGACGTTTCGCCTGACAGTCGCTCGTAAACCAGACGATCACCGAGAAGGAGGAACTGATCCTCATCCTCGTCAAGATCCTGACGGGTGGCGAGCATGCCGCGAACGGGGCGAACCGGGCGCTGGCTCTGGCGGGCGGTGCGAGACAGCTGACCGGGCGCATAGGCCACGTTCTGGCCAAGGCTTGCCAGAAGCTCGGCCACTTCCGCCACTAGGCCTTCGTCCTCATCCTCGCCCGGCGCCATGAAAATGATGGCTGCGGGAATTTGCCGGCCACCGAAGTGGTTCAAAAGCAGGTGGGCGATGCGCAGCATGCCGATTTCGCGGCGACGGTGATCGTCGCGACGACCGCTGCGCTTGGGCGTGCGACCCATGCCCATCAGCGCGCCCATACGGCTGCTCTTGCTTGTCTTGGTTTCGGCCGGGAAGCTGGCAATGATCGGAATGCCGGAGCGCAGCAGATGCGTGCGGGCACCGCTGCCATTGCTGCCCAGAATTTCGCGCAGCACGGCCAGTACGCTGCCCAGCGCAACGCCGAACATCGCGGCGGCGGCCAGAACAATCTTCTTGATGCCGCTTGGCGGTGCGGAGGGCGGTACAGCGACCGAAATCACATGCGAGTTGTTATTGTTGACGCTCTGGGACTGGCCCAGTTCCTCCGCCTTGCCGAGGAAGGTCTTGTAGATGGTGCGAACCGCATCGGCCTCGCTTTCCAGCTGGCGCATGCGGGTCAGCGCCTCGCCCTTGTCGAAGCTGGACTTGGTCAGCTTGTTGAGCTGGTCGGAAATGGCCTTGGTGTTGGCCGCCGCGCGCTCATAGCTGGCGCGCATGCTTTCGCGCAGGCGGGAAATTTCGGCGTTGATCGACTGCCGCACCCCGGCCAGCTGCGAACGCACGGCGCGCATCTGCGGATGGTTGGTGCCAAGGGCCGCGGCCAGTTCGGCCTCGCGCTCCAGCAACTGGGTGTAGCGCGAGCGCAGAAGTTCGATGCTCTGGGATTGGGCCGCTTCGGGAATGGCGCCTGCTTCAATGGCGGCCACCGTCAGATTGCGGGCCTGGTCGAAATTGGCCTTTTGCTGTTCTTCCGCGACACGAGCTGCTGTCAGCTGCTCGCTGATGCCGGAAACCTGCTGGTTGATCAGCAAACCGCCTTGCTCACCCGTCGTCGTCAGGCCGTTTTCAGCCTTGAAATCCTCAACCGCAAGCTCTGCTTTCAGCACGCGTTCGCGCAGTTCGCCGGCCTGCGACTGGAAGCTTTCGCCAGCGCGACGGTTGGCTTCAACGCGGGTATCGGAGATCTTGCTGAGATAGGTCTGGGCAATGGTGTTGGCGATCTGGGCGCTTTTTTCCGGATCGGAATGCTCGGCCGAAATGGTCATGATGAAGGACTGACCGGCGCGCTCCACCTTCAGGCGTTTGACCAGCGCACCAAGGATAGCGTCCTTGCGCATCTCGGGGGTGGCGTTGTCCGAAAACTTGGCGGCCTTGATCAGGAACGGGTCCTGTTCAAGCGAAAGCTTGTCGATGACGTCGTTGAGGACATCACGCGACTGGACGATGTAGATCTGGCTCTCAAGGCTCGATTGTTCCTGCGGCGAGGAGCCTGCGACGATGAGATCGCGGCGCTCTGCAAGGCCCTGAGGATCGAGAAGAATGTCGGTGGAGGAGCGGTAGGTGGGAACCAGCGTTGACAGATACAGGAATGCCAGCGCGACACAGGCAATCACGGACAGCACGATGTAGTGCGCCCGCTTCTTCAATATGCCCGGCAACTGAAAAATGTCGATTTCCATGCGGCTGTCCAATACGCGACCCGGTACCCGAACCGGCAAAAGCAGCCCGCTTGGCCGCAGTTTTGCACGATCTTGCCCGCAATCTTGCAGAATATGATTAACGATTGCTAAAGCGCCGGTTTGTTTCAGGTGCAGTGCACACGGGGCCAAAAAAACGACATGAATCTCGCATTTAGCCTTTGAATGCTAATGTTGCGGATGATGACGCCAGCGGCGTTCGCGCGCCTTGAAACCCGTTAGCCACCGGGGCGAAGAGGTTGCTCGTAAGGGGATTTTAAAGACTGGCCGATATAGGTCGGGTGAGTGGGTTCCCCCCAATATACTTAACCGCGTTTCAGGGTGACACGTGACGTTGACCGCCAAGTTGCAGCATACGGGACCGACGCGGGTCTATCCTCAGGCCAAGGGGCCGCTGGTCGTTCATGTCGTGCGGCAGTTTTACCCCAATCGTGGCGGCCTCGAAGACGTGGTGATGAACCTCTGTCGGGGGCTGATTGCGCGCGGCTATCGCGTGCGCGTTGTCACGCTCGACAGGCTTTACCTCAAGCCTGAAACGAAGCTGCCTGCTTTTGAAGTGCATGAAGGGATTGAAATCGTGCGCGTGCCGTGGAGCGGTTCGACCCGATACCCGCTGGCGCCGTCCGTCTTCCACCATGTTCGTGATGCCGACCTCATCCACGTTCACGCCATCGACTTCTTCTTTGATGCGCTTTCGCTGGGCTGGCTGCTGCATCGCCGTCCGATGGTGGCAACGACGCATGGCGGCTTCTTCCACACGACGAAATTCGCCCTCATCAAGAAGATCTGGTTCCAGACGCTGACGCGGATGTCGGCGCTTGGTTATGCCCATATCATCGGCTGCAGCCGGTCAGACACGGCGCTGTTTGCGAAGATTGCGCCCGGACGCACGGTGACCGTTGAAAACGGGGCCGATACGGCCAAGTTTGCCGATTGCGCCAGCCAGACGGCAACGCGCCGCATGGTCACCATCGGTCGGTTTTCCGTCAACAAGCGCATTGATCGACTGCTTGACGCCATGCGCGTTCTGGCCGGTGAGCACCCGGACTGGCATCTGGATGTGATTGGCGTTCCCGGTGACATCACCGAAGAAGCGCTTTCCGTCGCCATCGCCGAACGCGGTCTTGAGGGCCGGGTCAGCGTTCACTGCAATCTCGATAATCCGGGGATTGCCGGGTTGATCGGTGGTGCCTCCATTCTGGCTTCGGCCTCAGAATATGAAGGCTTTGGCCTTGTTGCCATCGAGGGCATGAGCGCGGGGCTTGTGCCCGTCTTGCACGCCAATGAGGCCTACCGGCTTCTTGCCGAGCGCCATGATTGTGTAACGATCACCGATTTCACGGACCCGAAAAAGGCTGCCAAGGCGCTGGCCGATGCCTTTGATGCGGTGGAAGCGGGTGGTGCCCTATTGCGCAAGACGCTGATGGCACAAGCGCAGATCTATTCCTGGAACGGCGTGACGGATCAGTATTGCGGGATCTATGATCGCGTCATTCCTGATGAAACGGTTGGCTTGTCTCTGGTGCCGAGTGAAGGGCCGATCCATTGAGAAACGTCCTTTTCGTTACCGGGCAGCATTTTGCCGAGGCACCGCGCAAAGTCGATCTGCATTTTCTGGCCGATGCCTTGAATGCCGAGGGTGATCGCGCCGATTTCCTGTCGTTGCGTCTGAGTCAGGTCAGCCGGTTTTCCAGCGAAGGGCGTTGGGAATATGCCCGCACGCGCACCTGCAATCGCTGGGTAACGCTATCCGACCTGCGCGACGAATATATCTGGGTCAGCCTCATTCACCCCTTCGCGATGCGATATCGCCTCTTGAACTGGTTGAGTGGACTGGTCTTTCGCCATTATGGCATGCTGCTGCCGGAGGCTGCGCGCAAGCGCCTTCCCGATTACACGCATATTCTCGTTGAAAGCGGGATTGGCGCCTTGTTGACGCCGATTCTTCGAAAGCTCGCGCCCAAGGCAAAGATTATCTATCACGCTGCCGATCAGTTGCAGACGATTGGCGCGCATCCGTGTTTCGAAGATGTCCTGAAGGCCTCTGCCAAGGATTATGACCTCATCCACATTCTGGCGGAAGACCAGCGCAAGGATATGCCGGGCGGTGTTCCGATCCTGCTGTTGCGTCACGGCATTTCCACGGAGGTGTTCGACAGGGCTGAGCGCAATCCCTTCACGAGTGCGCGCAATGCGGTGAGCGTGGGGGACATGCTCTTTGATCCGCATGTGCTGACGACGCTGGCGCGATCCAACCCGGACTGGACCTTTCACCTGTTTGGCCGCAAGGCGCAGCTTGATACGCCCGTTGCCAATGTGATCGCCCATGGCGAAACGCCGTTTGAAACCGTTGCCGGTTATATTCGCCATGCCGATATCGGGATTGCGCCTTATCAGGATGGCAAGGGCGCCAGCTATCTCAGCCAGTCCAGCCTGAAGATGATCCAGTACACCTATTGCCGCCTGCCCATCGTGGCACCGCTGTTTGCAGCAGCCGGGCGCGCCCATGTGTGCGGTTATCAGCCGGGCAACGAAGCGTCGATCCTTGCAGCCTTTGAGGCGGCAAAGCAGTTTGACCGCAGCATCATCGACACCAATGAAGTGATGAGCTGGGTGGAAACGGCGCGGGTTCTCTTCGCCTAAGCCCCAGGTAAACATGCGTTTACGCTCTCGGTCAGCCAAATCTTAAGCTCGCCATGCCAGATTGCGGGACAAGATTTCGCTTCGGCTTCGCCAAAGCCCTTCCCGGTGGATTGATGAGCAGCAAGAACATTCTGGCCAATTCGGCCCTTAACGCGGCCTCCGGGCTTGCCCAGTTGTTGACGGGCTTTGCCTGTTCGATTGTGGCCGCCCGCCTGCTGGGCCCGGCTGCCAATGGCACGATTGCCTTCTCGCAGATGCTGGTGACGACGGGTTCGCTGATTGCGGAACTGGGCACGGGCGTCATGCTGTTGCGCATCCTGCCGCAGTTGACCGTTCAGGGTGTCAGCGAAAAGGACCGGCGCGGCTTTGCGGCCTATCTGCAAGTGCCTGTGGTGGCGGCGACGCTTCTGCTTGCCGCGGCCTATTTCTTCGTTGTCGGGCGTCTGGATGAAGACCATTGGCTGGACATGACGCCGATGGTGGCGACCCTGACGGGCGTTCTCTTCATCATCCAGTCGATCGGGTCCTATTCCAAGAATTATCTGATCGGTGAACAGCGTTTGGGTCCGTTTTTCCAGATCACGGTGATTGCCGCCCTCATGCAGCTTGTCGGCGTGGTCGTCGGCGCGGTGGTCTTCAAGAGCATCGAGGCGGCCTTGATCGGCTATCTGCTCGGGCAGATCGCTCCCTTTATTTACAGCGTGCGGATTTTCCTGACGCGCGCCAATCCGTGCGGCATGCACCGGCGCACGCTCGCCGCCTCGTCTTTTCTGCTGTCGCTTGAATATGTCATCACGTCGATTTTCCTGACGCGGCTGGAAATTCTCTTCCTGCAGCGGTTTTTCGACAAGGAAAATGTCGGCTTTTACGCCGTGGCGCTGACGCTTGCGAACCTGGCCTTGCAGCTGCCGGTGCAGCTGACCGGCAGTCTGATGCCCTACTATTCCGAAAAGCTCGAAGCGTCGGGTCAGGGGCGGTTGCCCATCGATATGTTCGCAGTTGTGGTCCGCAGCCTTGCCTATATCACGCTGCCGATGAGTTTTGGGCTTGCCGCCATTTCGCAGGAGCTGGTGACATCGGTGTTCGGGCCTGAGTTCACGCCGGCTGGAATGATCGTCGCCATTCTCGCGCTGGCGACGCCGGTCTTCGTGTTCTCGCAACTTTGCACGCAGTATCTGTTCTCGCAGGGGCAGATCAAAACGCGCCTTCTCGTGGATTTCATCGGTTCGGCGATCATTGTCGGCGGCTGCATTCTGCTGGTGCCGCTCTATGGCGGCCCCGGGGCTGCTGTGGTCCGCGCCGTGAGTTTTGTTGCCATGTGCCTGTTCATGGCGTCAGCCATGGAATTCGATGGCTCGATCGGCCATGTTTTCCGCACGCTTTTGCCTGTGACCCTCGCTGCCATGGTTTGCGGTCTTGCGGCGGAAGCCAATATTCTGTTGTTCGGCGGTCTTGTCGGCCTCATTCTGGCGATCCCGGCCGGGGCGGTGGCCTATATTCTCGCACTTCGCCTGTTCAAGGCCGTTCCCGAGAGCGATGTCGATGCCCTGATGAAACTGGCGGACCGTTTCCCCGGCAAGCTGAAACGTGGCCTGATCGCCATCGTTCATTTTGTCGCGCCGCATGCCCGGAGGGCTGTTGCATGACCAGTTTGCAGGATCATTTTTCCGAGGCCGCGGTGCCGGTGTCCTTCTCGGGCATGGCCGGGCTTTATGCGCCGGTTCGCGATGGTGTCGATGCGGCGGTTCTCTTCGTCAGCCCCTGGGCCCTTGAAGATATGTGCGTGCGCAAGTTCTGGCGCGTCATGTCCGAACGCCTGACCAAGCATGGCATTGCGTCGCTGCGTTTCGATTTGCCGGGGACCGGCGATTCGCTTGACCCCGACTTTTCCGAGGGCGGAATTGCGCTCTGGGAAAATGCCGTTGTCGAAGCGACCCAAACCCTTCGACGTCTTTCCGGCGTGTCCCGCATCTTCCTCGTCGGTCAGGGGCTGGGTGCCATGCTTGCCATGCAGGTGGCCGCACGGGTTGAAGGTCTGGCAGGCATTGCGGCCCTTGCGCCCGTGACCTCGGGGCGGTTCTTCCTGCGCGAACTTTCCGCCATGTCGCGGATGGTTGACGATAGTCTGGGGCTTTCCAGTGATTATCGCGAGCATCAGGGCGTCAGCATTGCCGGATTTGTCCTGCCCGACGAAATCGCATCCGGGCTTCGCGGTGTGGACCTGATGAAAATGCCTTTGGCGCCGGCCTGCCCGGTTCTGATTGGCGAGCGCGCGTCCCGGACCTCGGACAGCGAGTTTTTCGCCTTCCTTGCCGCGCTGGGCACGGATGTCGAACGCTTTCCTTTCGATGGCTATGATGCGCTGACGGCCAACCCTGCCGTTTCCGTTGTGCCAGAGGCCTTTGCTCATGCGGTGGCGGACTGGGTGGCGGGGCACGCACCGAAAGAGTGTGGAGCCGTCGTCAATTCTCCCCTGCCGAAAGCGCCTTCGCTTGATGGCGGACATTTCATTGAGACCGCAGTGCGCTTCGGTGATCGCTCGCCGCTTTACGGTGTGCTGACCCGACCGGCTTGCGAGCCGAAGGGCGCAACGGTTCTGTTCCTGTCGACGGCCTATGACCGGCATGCCGGGTGGGGAAGGGCGACGGCCACCATGGCGCGGGATATGGCGCGCCAGGGCATTGTCTCCCTGCGGTTTGACAATGCCAATGTCGCCGATAGCCCGCCCGCGCCCGGCGCGCCGGATCAGGTGCTTTATACCGACGGTCCGCAGCGCGATCTTTCGTCGGCACTCGATTTCCTGAAGGCGCAGGGCGCTGGTCCCATTGTCGTGGCTGGCCGTTGCTCGGGTGCCTATGTGGCATTTCAGGGGGCTGTCGAAGATGGGCGCGTGGCCGGGGCCGCGATTGCCAATCCGCCGCTTTTCCACTGGAACCCGGACAATGATGTTGATGCGCGCTTGCGATCAACACCTCGGGCACTGGGTGACTATGGCCAGCGCCTTTTGCAAATGTCGACGGTCAGCCGCCTGTTGAAAGGCGAGATCGACCTCATCGGTGCGTTCCTGAATATTTCGCGGGCGACCTGCCGCAGGCTCTTTGCTCCGGTTGGCTTCTTCATTCGCCATTACACGCAGGAAGGTCGCGCCGTTCATGCAGCCTTCCACGCCATTGCCGAACGCAAGGCCCCGCTCTCGCTGTTTTATAGCGAGACCGATCCCGGGCTTGATCATTTTGCCAGCTATTTTGGTGCCGATGGCAAGCGTTTGGGCGAGTACGGCATGGCCACGTTCAAGACTGTCGCCAATGCCGACCACAATCTGACGCCTGCTTGCGCCCGCGATGCGTTTCGCGATGAGGTGCAGGCGCTGGCCTTGCGGTTTTAAACCGCGCCAAGCTTTAAAAATGTGTGGCTGAACCGGACAGGCTGCGGACTTCGCCGCTGGGGCGGACATCGTTTGCGGTTCCATCGAGACGATGAAGGGCAATCACCTTGACCGCGTTCGGGGACAGGTGGAACCAGTCTTCCGCCGCACTGAAACCGTCCACCAGAATCTGAACCGACTGCTGGAACGTATCGGCTTCCAGAAGCAGCGACCAGCCGGTCTCGTCCTGTTGGAGCGCTGCGGCGATCTTGCCAGGATAGAGCGCCCGGCTGCGACCCAGCGGGAAGTGAAAAGCCTCGGCCATCGTTTCCTCACCGAGAACGAGACGCGCCACGACGACCTCATGTGAGGGCGGGCCGAAGCGGTAGGCATAATTCGTATCGAAGAACGCGCCGAAAAGATCGGTGCAGGGAATTTCCAGCGTTTGACGGGCATCGATGTGAAGGTCGCGCGCGCCGGATACGACGGGCTGGCGTCCATCGCGCAAGGCCGAAACTTCGATCCTCACGTCCAGCGCTTGCGGTGTTTCATTGATGGCATGGAGTGAAAGGCCGTTCACGCCCTCGTCCGTCAAGGCCACGCTCACCGGCTTCAGCACCCGCTTCAGCGCATGCCAGACGGGTTTCGGCGTGCCGGTGGCGTCGATCACGCCCCAGCCGGGACCGGGCAGAAGATCCTGAAGCGTCCAGATCAAAGCGCCGTTGCAGGTCGAGCCGCTGTGTCGCCATTCGCTGAACGTCTCAATCGCCACTTCGCCGGTCACGGCGCGGGAAAGATCCAGATAGCGGGCCGGATTTTCACGGCGCAGACGCACCGGGTCTTCGCCGTAAAGAAGGCCGAGATAGTGTTCGCGAATATCCTCGAAATCCCAGCTTGCGCCGCGGTCACGCGGCACACGGGCCTTCCAGTCCGGGTGATGGAGCGCCGCGACGGGCAGATGCGCATCGAGCGTTTTCTGCTGCGGCACATGGGCGAAGGCCAGGCATTCCGAGGCAAAGCGCACGCTGGCGCGGCGGGCATCATCGAGCGGGCGGCAATAGGCCCCGACGCCGTAATAATGGCCCACCCCTTCATTGACGAAGAAGGGTTGCGCGCCGCCTGACGGCGAATTTTCCACATAGACCGCATCCGGGCGGTGGGCCGCGCACAGGGCAGGCAGGATTTCCGTTGTCAGGGCGGTCTTCCATGTGCTTTCCGGCAGGCCGAGCATGGCACCTTGCTGGTACATCTCGCTGCCACCGGACAGAATGGCCAGGGACGGCGAGGCCGCTGTGGCTTGCAGGAAAGTGCCGACCTCGGCACGCACGAGGTCGATGAAAGCCTCATCCTTCGCCGGATAATCGAAGTTTGCGAACATGAAGTCCTGCCAGACCAGAAGGCCGAGTTCATCGCAGAGCGCGAAGAAATCCGGGCTTTCATAGGCCATGGTGCCACCGATGCGGATCATGTTCATGCCCGCTTCGGCTGCCAGCTTCAGCCATGGTTCATAAGCCGCGCGATCGCCGGGCAGGCCGACAATATCGGCATTGGTCCAGACGGCACCGCGGCAGAAAATGCGCACGCCGTTGACGAGAAGGGCGAAGTCCTTGCCATCCACCCCGCGATCCACCGTGATGGTGCGAAACCCGGTGCGGGCAAGCGGCATTGTCTTGCCGTTGAGGCTCAAGCGAACGTCGTAAAGAGCCGGTTCGCCATGGGTGGCGGGCCACCACGGCTTGACCACCGGAAGGGTCAGCGTGGCGGTTGAGCGGCCTTCGCGAGAGAGTTCAAAGCTTGCCTCATGGCCTTCGCAAAGGAGTTTCAACCTCTGCGGGGCGGCCCCTTCAAACGAGACGATGAGGCGGCCGTTGCCGTTTTCGTCCAGCGTTGCGGTGATTTCCAGATCGGCCAGCGAGGCGGCCTCGGGGCGGATGAGACGGACGGGCCGCCATGGGCCGACAGCATGGACGTCCGGGCACCAGCCGGGCATGTAGCCCAGCGTCGTGGTGCGGAACAGGCGAAGGCCCTGCTCGCTCATCATCTGCGGACGCCAGCGGGCGCGCGGCCCCTTGCGAGCGAGACGGGGTTTCAGCGCGCGAAAGGCGATGGCCAGTTCGTCCGATCCGGTGAGCGTCACCTCAACCGAAAGCGGCGCATACATGCTTTCGCTTGTCGCGATCTTCTCGCCGTTCAGGAAGATTTCGGCCACGGTGGCAAGACCGTCAAACTGAAGCGTGGCCGGGCCGGGCGTCTCATTCAGCGTCGTGCGATACCAGAAATCGAAGCCGTCGAGCGGGTCCGGGCGGGCGGGGTCGAAGCGACCTGCCTGCTGCAGCGCCTTTGCGACGGTGCCGGGGACCGTGGCGGAAAGAGGAACAAGCGTTGCCGGGATATCAGACGGCATGGCATAGGCGTCGGCTTCGCTTTGCGTCAGCGTCCAGCCGTCATCCAATGTCTTCTGATTGTCGGGCCAATGGAAGTCCATGGGCGCATCTCCCCGTCAGGCCGCACTCTGCCGGATCACCCCAGCTTGCGCTCCAGACCCTGCATCAGCTTGTCCCAGCTTTCGACGGCCGGTTCAAGAGCCGTTGCCAGCGGTTCGAACTTCTTGCGGGTCACAGCGCGGGCCAGCTGGAACTGGACGCTCTTGGCGTTCTCGGCGATGGCGCGGGCCGCATCGGCTTCCGTCTTCAGGGCCCCGTTCTCAGCCAGCCAGTCGAGATGGCTTGCCAGAAGCTCGAAGTTGGCACCGACCTGACGCAGCGTGTTGAAGGCGTATTTGTGGAAGAAGGCGAAGGGCCGTTCCGCCACCGCTTCGACCTGACGCGGAAAGACTTCCGCGAAGGCGGCAATCGGGTTTTCCTGCGGTCGACGGGCGAAATGCTGGCGCAACAGCCGGTCGGCCACGCTTCGCAGATGGTCCGGCGAGGCGTTGCGGCCCGGGAATTTGGCAAATTCCGTGTAAGGCAGGAAAGGCGGGTCGGTTTCCGTCAGGTGATGCTGGAACAGTCCGTCGAAATCATCGCCCTCAAGGCGGAAGTAGCCGCCATTGTGGAAGTATTCGAGGCGCTTGGCCTCCACATCCATGCGGTTGATGGCGACCGTCGTCTTGCCGTGTTCGGCGCGATAGGCCACGCCCTGCGTGTCGGGCATGTAGAAACTGTCCATCTCGACGATGCACAGGCGGCCCCGGGCAATCTGCACGGCAATGTGGTTTTCCACATTGTCGAAGATCGCCAGTTCGGTGACGCGAATGCCGTAAAGCGCCTCGATGTCTTCCAGCGGCACCTTGAAGAAGGTGAACTGGTCGCCCTCAAAGTCCTGCGTCAGCGTGAAGCCGAGCATGGCTTGCGGGTGGGTGCCGAGGCTCGCCAGAACCTCGATCCACAGGTCGACATAGCAGTTGGTCTCCGGCCACATGCGCTCCTGTGAGTGAAGCGCATGCGGCACGTAGGCCGCCTGATCGAGCCACGGAAAGACCGCAGACATCGAGAGCATTTTCGTCATTGTCTCAGCCCCAAAGAACCTTGCGGACATTGGCGGGCCACAGCTTCGTATCGAGGCCGTGAGCTGCAAACAGCGCCAGCGCGATGCGTTCCAGACCGAAGCCGACGCAGGCGGTATGGGCGACTTCACCACCTTCAAGGTTCAGGCCCCATTTCAGGCCGAACGAATCCTGATGGTAGTTGAAGCTCATGCAGGCCGTCTTCTTCACCTCGGAGGTGACAGGGATCAGAAGCTCGAACTTCAAGTTCTGGTCACGCTGGTTGTTGACAAGAAGCTTGCCGGCGCGACCGAAGAACGGGTCGTTGGCGACATCGATCTCGACGCTGAGGCCCAGATCTTCCATCATCTTCACACCACGATCCATCCACTGCTGACGGAACTCGGTGACCTGTGCCTGCGTACCCATGCGCACGTATTCGCGCATACGGAACAGCTGCTGGCGGGCCGGGTCGTTGGAGGGCTCATGACGGAAGCAGTAGGACTGCAGGTCATAGAGGCCGCCGGTCATCGGCAATTCGCCACGCTTGGCAACCGTCGGGTAGAGCGGATAGCAGGCTGCCGGGGTCAGGACGATTTCGGTCGCCTTCTGGCCTTCGGTCCAGTCGCCGCCCTCTTCCATGCATTTCAGCAGGCTGATGTGATCGAGCTCGCAACCGCAGAACGAATGCACCGTTCCGGCCAGCTGCGGGAAGCTTTTCATATAGCCGCTCTGTTCAAAGAAGGCGCGGTTCATGCCGGGCGGGAAGCGAATGGCTTCGGCGCCATCGGCACCGCCGATGCTGTCGATCAGGCGCTCGAAGGCGGCAATGACGCCCTCGAATTCGCCGGAGCGGCCATAAAGGCCTTCAACACCGGTATCAATGAGAAGACCGGAATCGAAGAGACGGTCGAGAAAGGAAACCTGCATATCCATCTTGTTACCCCAGAAGGCTCATGTCCTGTTTGTTGACGAGCAACATGGTGGACTGGTTCATCAAAATACGTTCATTCGAGATCTGCAGCTGGGCCGAATAGGCGTCGCGCAGGTGACGACCGACCGAGAAGGGCGTGTCGTTCTTGAAGCCCATGATGCCGTTGATCAACAGCGTCTGGCCGACGATGTCGATGATGGCGGTCGAGGTGGAGAGCTTCGTGTTGTTCATGGCAATCAGGAAGCCCATGGTCAGGCTTTCCGGGTTGCGGCGGATCTCTTCATACTGGCGAACGCCATGAATGATATCCGTCTTGATCATCTGCAGCTTGCCGGAGATTTCGGCGAGACGCAGCGCGCCCGGAGGCGTCTGGCCCGGCGACTTGCGGGCGGCGGCGCGCACGAAAGCCTGGGCGCGGTGCACGGCGTCAACTGCGATGCCGTACCACAGCGCGCTCCACAGCAGGTGCGCCATGGCAAGCATGGAGTGGGCGGCGATTTCGGCAAAGGGTTCGGGAATGATCTGTTCGGCGGGTGCTTCGCCCTTGAAGAGGAAGCCTTCCGAGCAGGTGCCGCGCATGCCGAGCGTATCCCAGCCATGCGTCTTTTCCAGCGTGTACTGGTCCTTCAGGAAGACCGTCATGACCTGATCCGACGATGCGGCGTCCTTATGGGCGCGCGAGGTGATCAGGATGGCATCCGACTGAACGCCGTAGGAAATGACGGTCGCTTCCTTTTCCAGGCGGCAGATGTCGCCTTCGACTTCAATGGCGCAGATCGAGTTGCGCAGATTGCCGCCGATGCCGCCTTCGGTGGTGGCGGAGCCGAGCAGAAGCTGCTCGTCGGCAATGCGGCGCATGAAGCCACGGTGCCATTCGGCACCCATGCCATGCTCGACAAGGCTTGAAAGCTTGATGTGGTGCATGGCGAAAATCATCGCCGTGGAACCGCAGGCCTGACCGAGGATCGAGCAGAGTTCGGCGATTTCGGCAATCGGCGTATCTTCGCCGCCGAGTTCGACCGGGATCTGGACGCCCATCAGGCGTTCGTCCTTGAGTGCCTGCATGGCTTCTGCCGGGAAGCGACCCTTCTGGTCGACATCATCGGCATAGCGAGCGGCCACGGCAGCGGCGCGGGCAATGCGCTCGCTCACCGATGCGACGGGGGTTTTTACATGGGCGTTCATATCAGGCAGCCTTCTGCGACGAGAGGATCGTAGCCACCGTCTTTTCAATGGCGGCGATGCTGGCGAAAGACTTGCGGTTCAGAAGGCTGTCGGGGAATTCGATGTCGAACGCCTCTTCAAGGCCGAGCATGAGCTGAACGGACGCGAAGGAGGAAAGCCCCGCCGCGTAGAGATCCGCCTCATCGGCCAGACCGTCTGCGGCGACCGGAAGACCACCGACTTTTGCGAGAAGATTACGGATCGTTTCGTTCATGCGAATGCTCCCTTACCTGCCCGGTCTTGATGCCGGGACTATCAATGATTGCCGGGGAGCATACGCGAGAAGTGATAACACACCTCTAAGTCGCGTAGTTAAGGGAATCTTGTTGTCGCAAAAGAGCACAAGAACGCCAAAATGTCAGGAAACGCGACGCTTTGGCCCGTTCGTAGGCGATCATGGCCAGATATGACGCTCGCCACGATAGTCGGAAACGGACCAACAACCCTCGCCAATAGATTGTGTTGTGGCGGAGGCCAGCGGCGTTTTACCATGGCCGCCGGGAATATCGAGCACATAGGTCGGCTGGCACAGGCCCGAATATTGGCCCCGCAGGGCGGCAACAATGGCCTGACCCTCGGCAATATCCATGCGGAAATGTCCCGTTCCGGGCGCAAGATCGGGATGATGGAGATAGTAGGGTTTGATGCGGGTTTCGACAAAGCCGCGCATCAGGGCACCGAGAATGGCGGGATCGTCATTCACCCCCTTGAGGAGCACGGTCTGGCTGACCATGGCGATGCCTGCATCAATCAGCCGGGCGCAGGCGGCGCGCGTCTTGGCGGTGAGTTCCTTCGGATGGTTGGCGTGAAGGGCAACCCAGACCGTTTTGCCCGCCGCCTTCAAGGCTTCAATCAGCTCACCATTGATCGCCTGCGGGGTGGCCACCGGAACGCGGCTATGGAAGCGCACGATGCGCACATGGTCAATCCCGGCCAGTCCCTGCATGATCGCGGCGAGACGGCGCGGCGACAGAACGAGCGGATCACCGCCGGTCAGAATCACTTCCCAGATTTCGTCATGGGCGGCGATATAGGCAAGGGCGGCTTCGAGTTCCTCGCCCGAAAGCGTGCCGTCTCCATCCGGGCCGACCATTTCGCGGCGGAAGCAAAAGCGGCAATAAACCGGGCAGACATGCACGGCCTTCAGAAGCACGCGATCCGGGTAACGGTGGACGATGCCCTTGATCGGCGTATGAGCGTGATCGCCAATCGGGTCATCCCGTTCTTCCGGACGCGTCACCAGTTCATCGGCCTGCGGAATAAACTGCAGTGCGATTGGGTCGGCGGGATCGGCGCGGTCGATTAACTCCGCGATCGCAGGCGTGACGGCAATCGCGTAACGTTCGCCCACGCGGGCGGCCTCATTGTGGCGGCTCTCCTCGAGAAGTCCGGCGGCGATCAGGTCATAGGCGCTTTTCAGCGTGCGGGGTGTATCCATGTCAGAATTCCGCAACGGGTGCCCACATGACCTGCTCGATACGAGTGGCGCCAGTGGCCAGCATGACGAGGCGGTCAAAGCCCAGGGCCGCACCACTGGCTTCCGGCATCACGGCAAGGGCGTCCAGAAAGTCTTCGTCAATCGGGTAGCTTTCGCCATAGATGCGCTGTTTCTCGGCCATTTCGTGGACAAAGCGCTGGCGCTGTTCCGCAGGGTCGGTCAATTCGCCAAAGGCGTTGGCGAGTTCAACACCGCAGGCATAAAGCTCAAAGCGTTCGGCCGTGCGCGGTTCGCTGGCGCTTCGGCGGGCCAGCGCTGCCTCCGACACCGGGTAGGCGTCGAGAAGGGTCGGGCGACCCTGACCGAGATGCGGCTCGATCTTTTCCACCAGCACACGGCTATAAAGATCGGCCCAGCTGTCATCCTCGGCCATGCGAATGCCTGCCCTTTTAAGTTCACCCGCCAGATGATCGCGGTCGGTTTCGCCATCGGCGGAGAGGGAGGCCAGAAGGTCAATGCCTGCAAAGCGGTCGAAGGCATCGGCCACCGACAGGCGCTCCGGTTCGGCAAAGGGATCGCATTCCATGCCACGAAAACGAAAGCGCGCCGTGCCTGCGGTTTCGGCGGCGAGCGCCAGCATCCAGCCGCAGTCGCGCATCAATTCCTCATAGCCTTCCCCGGCGCGATACCATTCCAGCATGGTGAATTCGGGGTGATGCAGTGGCCCGCGTTCGCGATTGCGCCAGACATGGGCAAAGCAGGCGATCCGGGGTTCACCCGCCGCCAGCAGTTTCTTGGCCGCAAATTCCGGCGAGGTGTGGAGGTAGGCCTTGTGGCCGATGCCGTCATTGCCGATGATTTCGGTGGCAAAGGCATGAAGATGGGTTTCGTTGCCGGGCGAGACTTGAAGGGCCGCCGTATCCACCTCGATGAAATCCAGTGCGCTCAAGCGGGCGCGAAACGCGGCCTGAATCCGGTTGCGCCCCATGAGGAAGGGACGCCGGTCCGCATGGACGGCGGGGTTCCACCAGGGGGAGGGCTTCGGGCCGGGTTGCGTCATGTCCGTTTTCTTTTGCTTCTGGCGTCTTTGACGGTCAAAGTCGTGCGGGGACTGGCTTTCCGCGTGAATTTAGGGTAGTTCCGCCCCGAACTCGAAATTTTGCGTCTTCCGGAGCCGTCCTGTCGGCAGTCCTCTACGACGCGCATCACGCGGTTACAAGGAAATATCATGGTCAAGGTCATCGCCTCTTCCGTCCGCAAGGGCAACGTTCTCGATGTGGACGGCAAGCTTTATGTGGTTCTCACGGCTCAGAACTTCCACCCCGGCAAGGGCACGCCGGTCACGCAGGTCGACATGCGCCGCATCGTCGATGGCGTGAAGGTTTCCGAGCGCTGGCGCACCACCGAGCAGGTCGAGCGCGCCTTCGTTGAAGACCTGAACTTCCAGTACCTCTACGAAGACGGCGAAGGCTTCCACTTCATGAACCCGGAATCCTACGATCAGGTGGTCGTGGATGTGGATACGATGGGCGAGCAGAAGGCCTATCTTCAGGAAGGCATGACCTGCGTCCTGTCGATCCATGAAGGCAATCCGTTGTCCGTTGAACTGCCGCGCCACGTGACGCTGGAAATTGCTGAGACCGAACCTGTCGTGAAGGGCCAGACGGCTTCCTCGTCCTACAAGCCCGCTATTCTGTCCAACGGCATCCGCACGCTGGTTCCGCCGCATATCAATGCTGGCACGCGCGTCGTGATCGCAACGGAAGACAATTCCTACGTGGAGCGCGCGAAGGACTGATCTTCAGCCGTATGACCGGCAAACAAAAACCCCGGAGCCTTGCGGTTCCGGGGTTTTTCTTTGCGCTCAGAAAGAAGCCCGATCAGGGCTTCTTGATATCGGCGACCTTGACTGGGCCGTTGGCAGCATAGCCGCCACCCATGGCCACGTTCAGGGCCACAAAATCCTTGGCAACCGTCTGAATGGCCTGTGCAAGGCTTGCCTGCGCCGTCGAGACCTGACGCTGGGCATCGAGAACGTCGAGCAGCGAGGATGCACCATCACGATAGCTGGAGGTGGCAAGCTTCAGCGCCTCTTCATACGAGCTGACGGTCTTGCGCAGGGCGCTGACCGTCTGGGCATCGCGCTTGATGGCGGTCAGGGCATTGGCGACATCCTGAACGGCGGTCAGAACCGTCTGCTTCCACGACAGGTAAGCGTTGCGGGCATTGGATTCGGCGGTCGTCAGATTGGCGGTCAGCTTGCCGCCGGTGAAGATCGGCAGGTTCAGCGACGGGCCAAAGCCCCAGGTGCCAACCCAACCGGCCGGAGATCCAGCCATGTCGCGCAGCGACGGGGTAATCGACCCGGAAAGGGTGAGCGACGGGTAGAAGGCGGCCTGCGCCACGCCAACCTGGGCCACGGCGGCGGCCAGTTCACGTTCAGCCTTGCGGATATCCGGGCGGTTGCGGATCAGGTCAGCCGGGACGCCTGCATTGACGCTGAACCGTGCCATCGGCTGACGGCCGCCCTTCTGCAGTTCTGCCACCAGCGATTCCGCCGGAAGGCCAAGCATCGTTGCGATCGAATGGGCAGAAACGCGGAAGCCCTTTTCATAGCCCGGGATTTCCGCAAGCGTCGTGTTCACCAGACCTTCGGACTGCACAACATCCAGACGCGAGGCCGCACCGGCTTCCAGCTGAAGCTTCGTCAGTTCCAGCGTTTCGCGGCGCGAGGCCAGATTCTTGCGGGCAAGTGCCAGACGCTCCTGATAATAGCGCGCGTCGATATAGGCATTGACGATATTCGACAGATAGGTGAGGCGGGCAACGTCAACGGTCGCATAGGCAGCATCGAGCGATGCAGCGGCACTTTCCTTGGCGCGGCGATACTGGCCGAACAGGTCGAGCAGCCACGATGCGGAAAGCCCGGCGCTGGCGGTGTTGGTTGCGCCCTTGACCGTGCGGTACTCGCCGGTCTGGCCGCTCAGCGTGTCGCTGGCGCTTCCGGCAAGGCTTGGCAGAGAACCGGAACCGGCGCTCATGACCGCAGCCTCGGCGGCATTGATGCGCTCGATAGCCTGCAGCACGGACAGGTTCTGCGACAGACCCTGATCGACATAGGCCGTCAGGCGCGGGTCACTGAAGGCCGGCCACCACGGCTTTGTAGAGACATCGCCATTGCTGAGATTGCTGCCTTCAGAGAACTTCTGCGGCAGATCCATATTCGGCGCTTCGTGGTCGGGGCCGACAACACAGCCAGACAGCAGGAGCATGATGAGGGGTGTTGCCGAACGAAGAGAAGCCATGAGCCGATTGAATTCCGTTTTCGAGATAAGACTGCGGATGCAGCCACGATCCGCACACAAGATGTGATTCGAACCAAACCTGCGGACGCCGGGAGGCTAGCAGGCGGCACCTCATGCCGGTAGTTTTAATTCACTGTTAAGCACATTTGCATTTTGTCTGTGATCACGCCGCTACACCGAAAGCGCGAAACGCGATCAGAGTGGGACGCTGTTCACGACATAAAGTGACGTAATTGAACAAAAGTCACTTTGCAAGAGCGTTCGTCAAGGAATGGTTCACGAATTCGATCACCTCGTCGCAACGCACGCGTAATTCTTCCGGCTGGTAGCGCACGAGAAAGATCGGGTGGAGGACGCAGGCGAATGCCGCGCTGGCGCAGCGCGCCGACCTCTCAATGTCGTCGGTGAAGTAAACGCCCTCTTCGACGCCCATGCGGATCATTTCGCCAAAGCGTTCTTCCAGCAGGTTTTTGTAGCGCCGCCCGCAGGCCATGTCGCTGCCCGAGGTCATCAAGACGATTTCGAAGATGTGCGGGTTTTGCGCGAGGTTACCCAGGTGCGATTCCATCAGCCGCCGCACGAAATGCCCAAGCCGCTTGGACGCGGGCAGCGCCATATCGATTGATTCCAGCGCACCCACAAGGCGCTCCACGTGGCATTCGGCAATTGCCTCGGCCAGGGCTGTCTTGGACCGGAAATGCTTGAAGACATTGGCCGGTGACATGCCAAGCCCGGCGGCGATGTCGGCAATCGTGGTATTGGCAAAGCCCTGCTGGCGGAAAATGCTTTCCGCCATGGAAAGCACCTCCTGCCTTGTGTCCTCTGCCTTTTGCCTTGGTCGTCGCATGATCTGGCTCATTACCCCGCTTGTTTTGCTTTTGATGGCCGCTCAGGCAGACGGGAAGTAGGGCGCGAGGTTGGCGCGAACCCGGTCCTTCGGGGTGGCTGCGCTGTCGTCGGCCACAAAGGTCTTGCCGGTGATCATCTCGAAGGCGCGGATGTAGACGGCCGAGGTTTCCTCCACCAGCTTGGCGGGAATTTCCGGAATCTCATCCTTATAAGGGTCGCAACGTTCCGCCACCCAGGCGCGGACGAAATCCTTGTCGAAGCTTTCGGGGCGGCTGCCCGTGGCAAAGCTTTGCGGGTAGGATGCGGCAATCCAGTACCGGCTCGAATCCGGCGTATGGATTTCGTCGGCAAGAATGATGTTGCCGTTCTCGTCGGTGCCGAATTCATATTTCGTGTCGACCAGAATGAGGCCGCGCTTCTCGGCCAGTTCCTGACCGCGGGCGAAGAGGGCCAGTGCGTAACGCGACAAGGTTTTCCACTGCTCAGCCGTCAAAAGGCCGGTCTCAACGATCTCGCCGGGCGAAAGCGGCTCATCATGGCCACCGTCAAAGGCCTTGCTGGTGGGGGTGATGATGGCTTCCGGCAGCTTTTCATTGTCCTTCAGACCATCCGGGAAGGTGATGCCGTACATTTCACGCACACCCTTCTTGTATTGGGTGAGGATCGAAGTGCCGGTGGTGCCGGCCAGATAGCCGCGCACGACGATCTCAACGGGCAGAATGTCGAGCCGCTTGCCGACCACCACATTCGGGTCCGGATAGGAGACAACGTGGTTGGGGCAAATATCGGCGGTTTCCTCAAACCAGTAGCGTGCCGTCTGGGTCAGAACCTGGCCCTTATAGGGAATACAGGTGAGGATGCGGTCGAAGGCGCTCAGGCGGTCCGTCGAGATGATGATCCGCTCGCCGTTCGGCAGGTCGTAATTTTCCCGAACCTTGCCGCGATAGTAGTTGGGGAGTTCCGGGAAATGGGCTTCGGACAGAATGCGCAAGGTTCGTACCCTCGAATGTGCGTCGCATGAGCCGGACAACAAGAGATCCGGCGGTTGTTCTCTGGTCTATTAGCGCCCTCAAAGGGCAGGACGCAAGCAAACCCTTCGAAAGAGGCATTCAGCGGCGCTATTCTGGCGTTGCAGGCGCGCGCGCAGGACTGTATGAGGGGGCAACAAAAATAATCCACCCCGCCATGGAGAATAAGCGCATGTCTTCCAAGCCGCTCAACAATGTCATTCCCGTGCCTGCCCATCCCGAAGAAAAGGGTCCGCTGACCGAAGGCCTGATCCCGCTGATCATCGCTCTTCTCATCATTGTCGGCTGGGTGACGGCGTTCCTGACCATCGGCTTTGCTGGTCTCATCGTCCCCGCCTTGACGCTGGTTGCCATCATCGGCGGCTTCATTGTCTGGGTGTCGCGCGGCTGATTTCGGATCGGTTTTGAGCGAAGTTTCGAAAAGCCCCGGGTTTCCGGGGCTTTTTGCTTTTCAGCCCCACCCCATCTTGGCGAGCGTAAGGGCTCTGAATCGTCAGTGTCATTATTTCCCTTTATTATTCAATTGGATAGAAAGTTTTTTGAAGATTTTTTGAAAGGGCTGTTGACGAGCTGCGATGGCCGGGTCTATAAGCCGCGTCACTGAACGAGGGCGGCGGCGCTGCTGGCGACGGACTGCTTCGTTCTAAAGACTGGCGCTGATGACCTGGAGACGGGTGATTGGTTGAGGGGTTACCTGAGGGTAGCTTTGAGG
>JAIUNP010000117.1 GCA_020161975.1 Pseudomonadota bacterium | reverse complement strand
GACTGGACGATTCTTGCTGCGTTGCCGCCTGATCTGCCCTTCATACTTTCAGGCGGCCTTTCACCCGAGACGGTTGGCGAGGCCATCCGCCTGATCCGTGGCATGGGATTGAGACTTGCAGGGGTCGACGTTTCCTCAGGCGTTGAATCCGCGCCGGGCATCAAGGATGTTGCTAAGATCGCCGCCTTTGTTGCCGCCGTCCGCGCGTCGGGGTAGAGACAGCCAGCAAGATCTGCGGGAGTGCCCGCACCCGAGGACCTGCCAGATGACCGCGAAGACCCGCAACTCCTTCCGCACCGGCCCCGACGAGCGCGGTTTCTTTGGCCTGTTCGGTGGGCGCTTTGTCGCCGAAACCTTGATGCCGGTGATTCTTGACCTTGAGCGGGCCTATGCAGAGGCGCGCAACGACCCTGCCTTCCAGCGCGAGATGGTCGAGATGGGCAAGACCTACATCGGCCGCCCCTCGCCGCTCTATTTCGCAGAGCGGTTCACGCGGCATTTTGGCGGCGCAAAGGTCTATTTCAAGCGCGAGGAGCTGAACCACACCGGCGCGCACAAGGTGAACAACGTGCTCGGCCAGATCCTTCTGGCCCTGCGCATGGGCAAGACGCGGATCATTGCAGAGACGGGCGCCGGGCAGCACGGCGTTGCCACGGCCACGCTCTGCGCGCGCTATGGCCTTCAGTGCGTGGTCTACATGGGCGCTGTCGACGTTGAGCGGCAAAAGCCGAATGTCTTCCGGATGCGGATGCTGGGGGCCGAGGTCATTCCGGTCCAGTCCGGCTCAAAGACACTGAAAGACGCGATGAACGAAGCCCTGCGCGATTGGGTGACGAATGTCGAGAACACCTTCTACTGCATTGGCACGGTGGCGGGACCTCACCCTTATCCGGCCATGGTCCGCGATTTCCAGGCGGTGATCGGCATCGAGACGCGCCAGCAGATGCTGGAAGCCGAGGGCCGGCTGCCGGACAGTCTCGTTGCCGCGGTCGGGGGCGGCTCGAACGCCATCGGCCTGTTCCATCCCTTCCTTGATGATCCCGATGTCGAGGTTTATGGCGTCGAGGCGGCGGGCCATGGCATCGCCAGCGGTCAACATGCGGCCTCCATGTCCGGAGGCAAGCCGGGTGTGCTGCATGGAAACCGCACCTATCTCCTGATGGATGGTGATGGGCAGATCGCGGATGCGCATTCGATCTCGGCTGGGCTCGACTATCCGGGTGTCGGCCCCGAACACGCATTTCTGTTCGATAGCGGGCGGGTCACCTATCTGCCGATCACAGACGATGAGGCTCTCTCGGCCTTCCAGACCTGTTCGCGGCTGGAGGGTATCATTCCGGCGCTCGAATCGGCCCATGCGCTGGCGCTTGCGGAAAAGCTTGCCCCGCAAAAACCGAAGGACCATCTGATGGTCGTCAATGTTTCGGGGCGTGGCGACAAGGATATCTTCACGGTCGCCGAGCATCTCGGCGGCATGTAAGGGCGTTAACCGCCGGTTATCCCTAAGAAGCCGTCAACCGTTTACCAGTTCTGCTAAGCCGCTGTTTTCCTTGAATTAGCGAACAGCGTTAGCTTTCTGTAAATCCCTAAACCGGGCCTGTTGAATTAACCTTTCCATTTCGTTTGACGCCCAGCGTTGCCGCACGGGCCCGGTCTTCCGGCCCTCTCATTTTCTGGCAATGGATCGGGTAGCGTCATGGGTCTTGTGTCACGTCTGGCATTATCGTTCGCCGCCGCTGCGGCACTCACCGGGGCTGCTTCCGCCGACCCTCGGCAGAGCAGCAATCTGGGCGGCGGCTTCATCGAATTCCTGGTAACCGGCAATTCGGGCCGTGCGGCGCCCACCTATCAGTCGCCAGCTATTTCGCCTCGCTATGCAACGCAGGTGGCTGCGCCACTGCCCGATGAGCAGTATCAGCCGGCAGTACGTCCGGTTCAGGGTGGCCTTGCGCCCATGCCGCAGGTGGGCGGATTTGACGGCCGCTATGAACGCCAGGTCGTCAGCTATCCCTCGTCGCACCGCGCCGGGACCATCATCATCGACACCCCGAACCGCTATCTCTATCTCGTACAGGATGACGGCAAGGCGCTGCGTTACGGCATCGGCGTCGGTCGGCCCGGCTTTGAATGGGCGGGAGTGAAGTCGGTGACGCGCAAGGCCGAATGGCCGAACTGGACGCCGCCGCCGGAAATGCTGAAACGCCGTCCTGACCTGCCAAGGTTCATGGCCGGCGGCCCCGATAATCCGCTCGGCGCCCGGGCGCTTTATCTTGGTTCCTCGCTCTATCGCATCCATGGCACCAATGAGCCCTCCACCATCGGGCAGGCCGTTTCCTCCGGGTGCATCCGCCTTCGCAACGAGGATGTCAGCGATCTTTACGAGCGCGTGCGGGTGGGGGCGAAGGTTGTGGTGATGTAGGCATTCGCGGACCGTCGAAACATGAAAAACCCGCCCGGATTTCCATCCGGGCGGGTTTTCATTCGTTCGCGCTATCAGGCCTCGTAGCTGCCGCTATCGTCCTCGCCGCCGTCATCATACCCGGCGTCATAGGCTTCGGCCTGATCCAGCATCCGCTGGTCGTCGAACGACGACTGATCGGTGGGCTGGTTCATGGGCTGGAAATCCGACGATGCGGACTGGGGCGCCCCGGCGCCGGGGCCCTTGAAGGCATTCATCAGCATGTTGCCGACCACCATGCCGCCTGCAACGCCGGCCGCGGTCGTCAGCGCGGAACCAAGGAAACCGCCACGCTGCGGCTGCTGGGCTTCCGCCTGCCGGCCCCAGGGGCCTGCCTGCGCAGGCTGCTGGGGCGCACCGCCCCATGGCCCGCCCTGCGGGGCCTGTTGTTGCATCGGCATTCCACGCTGGGGCTGGCCACCCCAGGGTGCTTGCTGCGGCGCGGGAGCCTGCGGCCTGGCACCACCACCGAAAATGCCGGAAAGGAAGCCACCGGACTGCGGCTGAGCGGCTTGCGCCGCCTGCTGAAGCCTCGCGACTTCCCCGCGCAGACCATCAATCTCGGCCTGGAGATTGGTCAGTGCCTGTTCCTGCACATAAACCGACTGGGCCAGTGCATAGGTGGCATAAGGCTGCTGGGCAACCAGGCCGGCGATATAGCGCTCGGCCTCGGGGTCGCGCGGCTGGTTGGCGGCGGCCTTCAGCCTTTCAAAGATGGAATTGATTACCTCGCGCTCTTGCGGGGTCATGGATCTCTCCCTTTATGTCGCCGCCGGGGACGGCAATCGCCCTGCCGGATGCAGACGGTGCATTAGATGCGCATGATCGTGGCGAAAACCAGCCCCTCTTCTCACGAAATTTCAGGGGCCCTCGCCGATCAGTTCAAACCGGTCCACATCCACAAGCCCCTTGTCGCTGATCTTCAGGTGCGGAATGACCGGCAAGGGCAGGAAGGCAACCTGAAGGAACGGCTCGGCGAGCGTCACGCCAAGACTTTTCGCGGCCCGGCGTAACACGACAAGCTGCTCGCGCACCGCGTCCTTGCCCTCAAGGCTCATCAATCCGGCGACCGGTAGCGGAAGCTCGGCCAGAATCCTGCCGCCTTCGGCCACGACGAAGCCGCCTTCAATCTCGCCAAGCCGGTTGGCCGCCAGCGCCATATCCGTATCGTCGGCACCGACAACGCAGATGTTGTGGCTGTCATGGCCCACGGACGAGGCGATGGCTCCGCGCTTCATGCCGAAGCCCTTGACGAACCCCCGCCCTATGCCTTCGCCGTTGTGCGAGCGGCCATGGCGCTCCACAACCACGACCTTCACCACGTCCTGCGCTGGATCGACCTGCGCCTCGCCATTATTCTGCGGCAGATTCAGCGACAGGCGGTCGGTAATGATCCGGCCGGGCACAACACCGATGACGGGTGTCTCCCCGTTCCGTGCCGGTACCGCCATGTCCGCGACCTTGACCGTCCGCGCCTTCATGCTGCGGCGACCAACCGGCCTGATCGTGCGGCGCGCGGCAAAGCGTTCGGGCGTTACCGCACGCCCGCCGGCGATCACATCTGCCACACGGCACGTTTCCAGCGGACCATCGAGCAACACGAGATCGGCACGCCAGCCCGGCGCGATCATGCCGCGATCCATCAACCCGAAGATGCGCGCGGCGGACCAGCTTGCCGCGCAGTAGGCCGCCAGAACCGGAACGCCAAGGCTGATGGCCGTTCGGATCAGGAAATCGAGATGGCCTTCCTCGGCAACATCGAGGGGATTGCGGTCATCGGTGCAGAAGGCACAGAAGGGCGCGGAACGTTCTGTCAACATGGGCGCAAGGGCGTGCAGATCCTTTGAGACCGAGCCTTCACGGATCAGGATGTTCATGCCTTTTGACAGTTTCTCGCGGGCTTCATCTGCGCTGGTGCATTCGTGATCCGTGCGGATGCCGGCGGCAAGGTAGCCGTTGAGATCGCGCCCGCGCAGCAGTGGCGCGTGGCCGTCAATGTGCCCTCCGGCAAAAGCCGCGAGCTTTTCCATGCAGACCGGATCTTTGTGCAGTACCCCGGGGAAATTCATGAATTCGGCAAGGCCAATGACCTTGGGGTGGTCCGCGAGCGCCAGAAGATCGGCAGCATCGAGCCTTGCGCCCGCCGTTTCAAGATGGGTGGCGGGAACGCAGCTCGACAGGTTCACGCGCAAATCCATCACCAGCGTCTCGGCGCTGTCGAGGAAATAGCGGATGCCCTCGGCGCCAATAACATTGGCAATCTCATGCGGATCGCAGATCACGGTCGTAACGCCATAGGGCAGGATGCATTCGTCAAAATGCTCGGGCGTCAGCAGCGAGGATTCCACATGGGTGTGGGTGTCGATGAAGCCGGGCACGATGATGCGGCCGCCCGCGTCGATGATTTCCCGCCCCTCATAACTGCCGAAGGTGCCGGTGATCGTATCGCCTGTGATGGCAATATCCGATTCCACCAGGGCGCCAGTCGCGATATCGAGGAAGCGACCGTTACGGATGACGACATCGGCGGGTTCCACGCCACGCCCCTGATCAATCCTGCGTTCCAGTGTTGCGCGCATCTTCACTCTCCATGCTAAAGCACTGGGTAGCATGGACCCCGCATCGGGCAGAAGGATGTTTCATCATGCCGGAAGCCAAACCCGCCATTGTCGTCGCCCTGACCGGCTGGAAGGCCGAGCCGTGGGTGGCACGGTTCCGCGCACTCTTGCCGGGGCGGACAATCCTTACGCAGGCCGAGTGCGGGGCGGAACGCCCGGCCCGTTACCATCTCTTCTGCTGGAAGCCATCCGCTGAGGTGCTCGCCGCAACCCCGTATCCGTTGCTGATCGCTTCGGCCGGGGCCGGCGTTGACCACATCCTCAGGGCGAAACCGCCCGCCGGCGTGCCCATCAGCCGCGTTGTCGATCCGGACCTGACCGGGCGCATGGTCGAATATGTCGTGCTCCACGCCTTGATGCATCTTCGGCGGATGCCAGAAGCGGCGATGCATCAGCGGGCGCGGCGATGGAAGGGCTCTCCCATGCCGGCAGCACGCGAGGTGACCGTGGGGCTGCTCGGCATTGGCGTTCTGGGGCAGGCCGCAGCGGCGGGACTCGCCGCGCTCGGTTTCCGCGTCATCGGCTGGAGCCGGACGGCGCGTGGCAGCCTTGCCTTCGAGACCCACGCGGGCGAAGCGGGGCTCGGTCCCTTCCTGGCCCAGACGGACATTCTCGTCTCGTTGCTGCCCTCCACGCCGGAGACGCGCGGGCTGATCGGTACAACCGTCTTCCGCGCATTGCACCGGGATGGAGCCTTCGGCCCGCCGGTGTTCATCAACGCCGGGCGGGGCGATACCGTGCGGGAGGACGAGCTCATTGTGGCACTCGGCGATGGCACGCTCCGGGCCGCTTCGCTTGACGTTTTCACAACCGAACCGTTGCCTGAGGCAAGTCCGCTCTGGGGCATGGAGACCGTGATCCTGACCCCGCATAACGCCGCTGATTCAACCCCGGATGCCGTGGTTGCCGGTGCTGTGGCCGAGATCCACCGTTTCGAGGCAGGGCTACCGTTGAAGAACCTGATCGATCCGAAGAGGGGCTATTGATGCTCCAGATCACCGACACCATCACCATCGAAGACGCCGAGATCGAGGAGAGCTTCGTCCGCGCCTCCGGCCCCGGCGGGCAGAATGTGAACAAGGTTGCGAGCGCCGTTCAGTTGCGCTTTGACGTGCGCCGCTCGCGGTCCCTGCCCGACGCCGTCGCACTGCGGCTGATGACGCTCGCCGGCAAGCGCCTCACCAAGGACGGTGTGCTCGTGTTGATCGCCGACCGCTTCCGGACGCAGGAGATGAACCGGCAGGATGCGCGCGACCGACTCGCGGGGCTGATCGCCGAGGCCGCCAAGCCGCCACCGCCCAAACGTCGGGCAACCAAACCCACCAAAGCCTCGCAGGAACGGCGGCTGACCGAAAAGAAGGGTCGCGCCGGCATAAAAAAGCTGCGCAGTGGCAAGCCTTCCACCGATCACTGACCCCAGGCCATTTGTATGATGACTTGACAGATCTGCGCGGGCCGTGTGACCCCAGGCACATCCGTTCGGTTCGTGAGAAGCCGGCTGATCACAGGAGAACGCCCCCATGGAACAGACCTGGCGCTGGTTCGGTCCCGACGATGTGGTGACGCTGCATGATGCCCGGCAGGCGGGCGCAACCGGCATCGTCACCGCCCTGCATCACATCCCCTATGGCGTTATCTGGAGCGTCGAGGAGATTGAGAAGCGCAAGGCCGAAATCGCTGCGCCGGGCCTCGGCCTTCGCTGGTCAGTGGTGGAAAGCCTGCCCGTGCATGAGCGCGTGAAACTGGGCGAGGGTGACCTTGAACCGATTTTCGACGCCTATCGCCAGTCACTGCGCAATCTCGCTGCCTGCGGCATCCGCACCGTCTGCTACAACTTCATGCCCGTACTCGACTGGACGCGGACGCAGCTTGACTATGTCACGGCGAGCGGGGCGCGCGCCTTGCGCTTCAACCTGCATGAGTATGTCGCCTTCGACTGGCTTCTGCTGGAGCGTCCGGGCGCGACGGACGGCATTAGCGAGGACGTTCTCAGACGCGCCCGCGCCTGGTTCGATACCTCGACCGAGGCTGACCGGACGCGGCTGATCGCCAATATCAACGCCGGTCTGCCCGGTGCCTATGACCGTTATGACATTTCGGGTTTTCGCCGGCTGCTCGACCGCTACAAGGGCATGGATGCCACAACCCTCCGGGGCAATCTCGCCCGCTTCCTCAAGGCCGTGGTGCCGACTGCCGAAGAGGTTGGTGTCAACCTTTGCATCCATCCCGATGATCCGCCGCGTCCGCTGTTCGGTCTCGCCCGCGTCGTTTCAACCGGCGATGATCTTGCCACGATCCTCGCCATGGTGGACAGCCCCGCCAACGGCATCACGCTCTGCTCCGGCTCGCTCGGGGCACATCCCACCAACGATGTTCCGGCCATTGCAAGGGCTGTGGCGCATCGCATCTGGTTTGCGCATCTGAGAAATGTCGCCAGAGACCCCGACGGCTCGTTCATGGAGGCCGACCATCTTGGCGGAGATACCGACATGGTGGCGCTGATCGAGGTGCTCTTGACCGAAGAGCGTCGACGCAAGGCCGCCGGAGCAGCCCACTGGCAGATCCCGCTGCGACCGGATCACGGGCACGAGATGCTCGACGATATCGGCAAGGGCGCCTTCCCGGGCTATTCCGCGATCGGGCGCCTGCGCGGCCTTGCAGAAATCCGCGGCGTGATGGCGGCGCTCTCGCACGGCCATCGTCCGGGCTGACAGCGCATCGGCCGGCGGCGGCAAGAGCCGCCGGCAGGGCGATCAGATATCGAGGTTGGCGACGTTCAGCGCGTTGTCCTGAATGAACTCGCGACGCGGTTCGACGACATCGCCCATCAGCTTGACGAACACATTGTCGGCGGCGTCGACCTCCTTCACCTTCACCTGAAGCAGCGAGCGGACGTTGCGGTCAAGCGTCGTCTCCCAGAGCTGCTGCGCGGTCATCTCGCCAAGGCCTTTGTAGCGCTGGAGCGTGACACCGCGTCGCCCGGCCCCCGTAATGGCATCAAACAGCGCGAGCGGGCCGGAAATCGGTTTCTCATCACCCTTGCGCACCAGCGTTGCCGGCGCACCATAAGTGTCGCGGAGCGAGGATGCGCGGTCATTGAGACGCCGCGCCTCGGCTGACGCAAGCAGCACAGCATCAAGCACCGCAGCCTGCTTCACGCCGCGCACCATGCGCCAGAACACGAAACCATCGCCATTCACCTCACCCTGCCAGCCGCGCTCCAGGGGATCGGCCAGCGTATCAAGCCGGCGCGCGACCTCGGTGGCTGCCGCTGCGGCCATCTCCGGTGCGTCCTCGTCGATGGGATGCAGCGCACCGGCAATCGCCACCTGCTCGACGATGGCGCGATCATAGCGCGAATGCAGACCCGACATGATGGTGCGGAACAGCCGCGCCTCGTCGATGGAGCGACGCAGGTCATCACCCGCGCGCTCCTCGCCCGACGCAAGGCGCAACACGGCGCCATCGATACCGCCGGCGATGAGATATTCTTCCAGCGCCCGCTCGTCCTTCAGATACTGCTCGGACTTCGAACGCGTCGCCTTGAACAGCGGCGGCTGGGCAATATAGAGGTGCCCGCGCTCGATCACTTCCGGCATCTGCCGGAAGAAGAACGTGAGCAGCAGCGTGCGGATGTGTGAGCCGTCCACGTCCGCGTCCGTCATGATGATGATCTTGTGGTAGCGGAGCTTGTCGACGTTGAAATTGTCGCGCTCGTCACCCTGCCGCCCGATGCCAGTGCCGAGCGCAGTGATCAGCGTGCCGATTTCCTGGCTGGACAGCATCCGTTCCAGCCGCGCGCGCTCGACATTGAGGATCTTGCCGCGCAAGGGCAACACCGCCTGATAGAGCCGGTCGCGACCCTGCTTTGCCGAACCGCCTGCAGAATCGCCCTCGACCAGCAGAAGTTCGCATTTGGAAGGGTCGCGCTCCTGACAATCAGCGAGCTTTCCGGGCAGTGAGGCAATGTCGAGCGCGCCCTTGCGGCGGGTGAGTTCACGCGCCTTACGCGCGGCCTCGCGGGCCTGTGCCGCCTCGACAACCTTGCTGATGATGGCGCGTGCCTCGCCGGGGTTTTCCTCAAGCCAGGTTGCCAGCGCTTCGTTGCAGACGCTCTCGACCACGGGGCGCACCTCGGATGAGACGAGCTTGTCCTTGGTCTGTGATGAGAATTTCGGGTCCGGCACCTTGACGGACAGGACGCAGGTCAGCCCTTCGCGCGCGTCGTCGCCGGTGATCGAGACCTTCTCTTTCTTGGCGATGCCGGAACTTTCCGCATAGCCGTTGACCTGACGCGTCAACGCGGCGCGGAAGCCGGCCAGATGCGTGCCGCCGTCGCGCTGGGGAATGTTGTTGGTGAAGCAGAGCACATTCTCGTGGTAGCTGTTGTTCCACCACAATGCGGCCTCCACGGTGATGCCGTCCTGCTCGCGCCGAAGCACGATTGGCTTTCCGATCTGCGCCGTCTTTGCCCGGTCGAGATACCGGACATAGGCTTCCAGCCCGCCCTCGTAGAGCATCTCGTCGGATTTGATCTCGGCGTGACGCTTGTCGGTCAGGAGAATGCGGACGCCGGAATTGAGGAAGGCAAGTTCGCGCAGCCGATGTTCCAGCGTCGCATAGTCGAACTCGGTCACGCCGCGAAAGGTTTCAAGCGAGGGCAGGAAGGTCACCTCCGTGCCCTTCCTGCCGACGGCTTCGCCGGTCACCTTCAGGGGGGCCACAGCATCGCCATGGCTGAATTCCATCTCATGGACCTGGCCGCCGCGGTAAATTCTCAGCCGCAGCCAGGTCGACAGCGCATTGACCACCGAGACGCCAACGCCATGCAGACCACCGGAGACCTTGTAGGAATTCTGGTCGAACTTCCCGCCCGCATGCAGCTGGGTCATAATGACCTCGGCAGCGGAGACGCCTTCCTCGGCGTGAATATCGGTCGGAATGCCGCGTCCGTTGTCGGTAACGGTGCAGGAACCGTCAGCGTTCAGGGTCACGGTGACGATATCGGCATGGCCGGCCAGCGCCTCGTCGATGGCGTTATCCACCACCTCGTAGACCATATGGTGCAGACCCGAGCCGTCGTCCGTATCGCCGATATACATGCCGGGGCGCTTGCGCACCGCATCAAGGCCCTTGAGAACCTTGATGGAATCAGCCCCATATTCATTTTCTGCGCCTTGTCCGGCCATACCTGAACGCTTTCCAGTTCATTGATTCGTAATCGGAATATAGCAATTCGCCGGCCGGAATTCATGCCCTGTGGCCGATTCTTCCCCGCCATTGTTGAGACAGCAGCGAAGGCGTTTCCTTGCGCGCCGGTCCGTGCTAACGGAGCCGGCCATGACCGTGCCAGAAACGACGGGCGCCTCGCGCCTCTCCGCCCGCTTTGCCGCCTGCGCCGCCGAAGGCCGCGCCGCGCTCGTGACCTACGTAATGTCGGGCGATCCCGATGCCGAAACGGCCATGGCCATTCTCAAG
>JAIUNP010000116.1 GCA_020161975.1 Pseudomonadota bacterium | reverse complement strand
GCCAATAGGCCGCCGGGCGGACGTCGAGCAACTGGTAGATGCGGCCGAGAAGCGCGGCTTCAGGATCGGTTTCCGCTAGCCGGGCAAGCGCTGCCTCTGCGGCGGCTGCGGCAACCGGATCACCGCGATGGCTTGCCAAGGCGAGACCCCTGAGGGCCGCGTCACGCAGTTCGAGATCTACGGTAGACGCTGGTTGGGCTGACACGCTGGTCGCTGCACTTTGCCCAAAACCGATTGCGGCGGCAAACCCAGCAAGCCGGGTGCCGAGCGCGCGGCGCGTCAGGGTCAAGGGCGTGGGGCGACCGGGTCGCATGGTGAATCCTCTATGGCATTGGAAAAGGCGCCCTTCTTCGCATGGAGAGGCGCGTTTGGTCCAGTATTTTGATTGAAAGCCGTCGCCTCCGAACCTGGAAAATGCCCGCATCCGCAAGGCCCATGGCCTGCTCAGCTACTTGAACTAGGCCCGAGTTGATCCCGGATGGCGTTAAGGTTCTAAGCCTGCGAGGTTGTTGGAGAACTTGCTCATCCTTGAGACCGCGATTGTGATAGGTGGTCTCAAGGCTGCGAGATCAACCTCGGGCTCTGCGATGGCTTCGGCCTGTTCCACCGTGACGAACACTTCAGCATTGACAGCAGTCAGTTCGGCCTCTGGCGCGACCTCGTCCCGCGCCACAATTTCGGCCGCCAGTTTCGGTTCCGGCTCTACGGGGGCTTCCGCCTTCACCTTCTCCGGCCGCACGAAATCCACCACCATCCGGTCGGCCAGCCGCCGCTCCAGCGCCTCCATGCGTTGGGTCAGGACCTGCACGTCCGCAGCTTCTTTGGGCGGATAGGGCAGGGGCCCTTTCTGCGCGTCGAACAGCTTCTTGAAGGTCGGGTCCTGGAAGTAGACGATCCTGTGGACCAAGAGCGGGTTCTGCCGTTCCGGGATGAGGATTGCCTGATCAGGATTCAACCGCCGCACCTCGTCGGGTGTCAGAAGTGGCCGCTCTTCCATCCGCCGACTGACCGATCGCCGCTGCATGAAATCCCGATCCCGCGACACGCTGTCTGACACCGATAGCTTCGTCGTTTTCCCCAAAGCGTCCGAAATCTCCCCCGCCGTTTTCTTGTCGTTGGCGGCAAGGTAAAGCTTCATGCCGGCGGCGGACTCGAGCGACAGGCGGACGTTTTCGCCGTAGATGTTGTCTAGACCAGGGATCGACTGGGTGATGATCGAAACCCGCGCGCCGTGACCGGCCAGCTGTTTCAGGGCCTGCTCGACGATGGGCATTGGCCCAAGCTGGTCAAATTCATCGAGCATGACCATGACCGGCCAGGGTTCGGATTTCGGGTCGGGGAGGGTGGAGCGCATGGTGGCGATGAGCTCGCCGAAGAACAGCCGGACCAGAGGTGACAGCGTGCGGATATCATCGGCGTTGACGACGACATAGATCGACATCGGTCGCCTGCGGAGATCGGCAAAGGAAAAGTCATTGCCGGAGGTGGCGCGGTCGACGGCCGGGTTATTCCAGAGCGTCATGCCTGCGCCGCCCAGAACAGACGCGTGGGATGAAAGCGTGCGGTCGGAATACCCTGCGAACTTGCGGAACGTCTGGGCCGCGTTGGGGTGTTTCACCTCCTCGGCATGCTCGCCGTAAACCTCCTGAGTGGCCCCCCGACCAAAGAGGATGCGGCTGATCTCGCCGATGGTCGGCTTGCCCCGCTCAATGGCCAGAAGACCTGCAGCGACGAAGAGTTCGCGCCCCTCGGTCAGGAAGTCGCCAGCAGTGCCTTTGTCCGAAACCGTCAAGAAATAGTCAGAAATCTTGGCCAGTTCGGTATAGCGCTGTTCCAAATTGGCAATGCGGGCGACGCGTTCGAGCGGGTTGTAGCGATGAGTCGGATGCTCAAAATCGAAGGGTGAGAAACGATAGACCGCGTCGCCTTCGGCCTGCCGATGCCGGGACGTTGCCTCGAAGATCTCGCCCTTCACATCGAGGACGACGATGCTGCCGTTAAACAGAAGCGTGTTTGGGATGACATAGCCCACGCCCTTACCGGCGCGGGTGGGTGCCACAACGAGGCAGTGGGGGAATTTCTGGAATGTGGCGCTGACATAAGGCGCGGGTTTTGAAGGGCCGCCCAGCTTGCCGAAGACCATCCCCGCGCCCAAGGGCTGCAAGAGGCCATTGGCCTTCATTTCAGCGCGCGCCTGGAACTTGGCCTGACCATATTCGGTCAGCTGCTGACGGAAGGTCAGCGCGACGGCGGCAATCGTAAAGAGCACGGTCGATGCGCCGACGATCTGCCAAGGCAGGACCCAGGGCACTGAGGTCAGCCGGGCGAAACCGGGGAACTCGGCAATTAGGACAAAGATGCCGGTTGCGTTCGGATCGCGCCCCAAGATCAGGTTGAGGACAAGACCCCCGGCGATGAGACCAACCAGCAGGCCGGAGGTGAGACCAAGGGGAAGCAGCAAGGCAATGCGTTGCATGATCAAAACTCTCTGTCATTGCCATGAGCGCGATCATGAGCATGTGCTCGCGCGTGCTCCGGCGGTCGCGAAGCCGCTTGCGCCACCATTCTGCGTTCTGCCGCCTCCGCTTCATGTGCGCTGAAACCAAGCGAGGGATGCTCTTTGGCAGCCGAAACGACGGCCACTGCCATGGCCGCCCGAGCGGCCGGATCCGGCACGTCCTTGGCCAGTGCCTCGGTCCGACCAGCGGCGATGTCTTTCAACACCGTCGCCCCGTAGCGCTCCTTCATTTCTTCCGCGAAATCCCGCGCCTGATTTTCATTGCGGAAGGAGATGGAGCCCTGGCTGGCATGGACTGCTGCCATTTTTCCCAAAGCCTCTACAAGTAGATCAGGACTGCGCTCCAACGCGCGATTGTGCGCGGAATGGATGAGTTCAGCAGCCCGTTCATAAAACCGGTCCACCCGTTCCGCCGCAGAACTGCGACCGTGCGCGCTGCCGAGATCAAAACCATGCCGCTTGGCGACATCGGCAATATCGGATTTCACCCACGACTCTTCTTCGCGGGCGTTGGCCGCCCCAGTTTCGAGTCGCGTCTCAAGCTTCTTGAAATCGATCCCAGCGATGTTCGCATATAAACTCAAAGTAGCGCTCAACATCTTGGCACTGCTTTCGTCGAGGTCTTTCTCGGCCCCGGCAATCGCCAACGTGTTTGCGCCGATGGTAGTGCTATACAGTGTCGATCGGGGCTGGGCTTCGATCTCCGACTGCTGTCGATCCAGCCCAAAGGCCGCCGCTGCTTCCTTGGCGATGCCCTGCATTTCAGATCGCAGGTCGTCCTGTCGGTCCGACGGCAATCGGTCGATCTGCGCGGTTGATTGGGCCACCCAGGCCAAGATTGCCTGCGCCGGGTCGGAAGCAAAATCGCTCCGCTGCCGTTCTTCTTCGACATAGGCCGCCATCACTGGGCTTTGCGCCAAATGCTTGGCCAAGGCTTCACTGAGCGGCCCCTCATCGGGAAACTTCGCCAGAACTTCGGCACCACCATCGCGACCGTAAGAGGTGACGGCCAAAAGTTCGTCGGGCAGAAAGCCGCTGGAGCCTTCGCCGTCGACAAAGCGACCGGTGCCGAGCGTGGCCTCAGCATCAGGGATATGCTCGGCCACCACCTTCCGAAATTCCGGGTCGGCGACGAGCCGCTCGGCCAGATCGCGGGTGTTTTCAGTGTCCCGGCCGAGGGTCAGGACTAGCTGCGCCTCGTCGCCTGCGTAGATTGCGGTCTCGGGGCGGGCGAACTCGGGCTGTGGCCGATGCTCAAGGACAAGCCCTTCCGGCCCGCGGTCGGGTTCTTCCACCAACTCTCGGTCCATCTCAGCCGCGCGCTTCACCGCCAGTTCAAGCCCTTCTTCGCCCCCTTCATAGAAGTCATAGGCATGACGCAGGGCCTCGCGGGAATTCGGGAAGGTGCGCTCCGAAACGGTGAGTTCATTCTCCCCTCCCGGCAGATTTGCCTCGTAGCCCGTGTGAATCCCTCGGTCAGTTGCCACCGCAACGGGCCGCAGTTCGACATTTGTATCGGTCGTGACCCAGTCGCCCGTGGCGATGATGGCTGGCGTTTCGGCCGGGCCGTCCTGGTGGGCAGCGACGTCACGATCTGCGGTTGTTTCGTGGGCTTGCACAGCTGCGCGCAATGTCGGCCCGGGCGGGACCGCGTCACTGTGATCGGTCCAAAGCGTTGCCGCCTTTTCTGGCTCTCGTCGTGCGAAAGCCTCGAGATCATCCCTCAACCCAGTATCGAGCCGTTCAGTTACAGCGGGGCCATCCTTGCCCCACTCGATCTTGCCCAACCGTTCTGTCAGCGAGGCTTCCATCGCGCTCAGGAACCCGGCGCGAAACTCCGCATCGGGCGCATGCGAGTCCGGCAGCGATTTGAAGTACCGCGTCTCGCCTCCTTCATGGGCCCCGTGGATCTCTGTCCGGGCCATGGTGCGCGCGGTGTTGCCATCGATATGCGCGACCGAGGGCCGCTCGGCTGGATCGGCGCGGAAGAACGCCTCGCCCGCCTGGCGGGGATCGTCGAATTCCTGCGCTGTCCCAGACAGCGTCAAACGGACAGAGAAGTATTCCTTTGGTCGCTCGACAGCCAAACGTTCCGCAGCGCCGCGCTCTGTTCGCGGGCGCGCCGCGCCTGCATTGATGTCGTTTTCCATGGTGTACCTGCGGGGCAAAGAGCCGGAAATGGGAAAGGGGAGGGCGGGTGCTGCCCCGATGTCAGTCGTCGAGGCCGGGGAAATACATCTCCATGATCCCGCGCTGATCGCCGATGCGGCCCATCTGGAGGATCACGTCGATCGAGGTCTGAAGATACCGGATGACCTCGCCAAAACTGAGCTTGGTGCCTTGGGCCATCACCAGAAGTGCCAGCCGGTCCATCGCCTTGCGGGCCGAATGGGCGTGCAGCGTGGTGAACGAACCCGAATGCCCGGTGTTGATCGCGTCCAGAAACGTGGCGGCCTCAGCCCCGCGCAATTCTCCAAGGATGATCCGGTCTGGCCGCAGGCGCAGAGTGGCCTGCAAGAGTTTGTCGGCCGAGCGAGACGAGCCTTCGTCACGCTGCGCAATGAGACTGACGGTATTGGGCTGGCCGGGCAAGAGTTCAAGGGAATCCTCAATCGTGACGATCCGCTCATCGGGAGCGACCATTTCCAAGAGCTTGCGACCGAGCTCGGTCTTGCCGGTCGAGGTACCGCCAGAGACGATGACATTCAGCCGCTCGGAGACCAGCTTGCCCAAGAAAGCCTCAACATCCGCCCCTTCCGATCCGGCGCGGATTTCCGCCACCATCGCGCGGCGCTCTTCTTCCAGGGAGTTTTCCTGTCCTCTCAGGAAGCTGAAGGATTTGGCCGTCCGCTTCACGTCCCCCTGCCGGGAGCGAAACACCCGGATGCCAATCACCGTGCCGCCCGAGACGGCGGGCGTGCCTACCACCTGACAGCGCAGCATCAGTTCGCGATACCGCACCGCCGCAGAGACCAGAGGCGCGGTTTCGGTGAAGGTGTTTGATGTCGAGTTGGCAATCTGGGAGGCCAGATCGCGCACGGACCGCGCGGGCAGGGCGGCAAGACCACTTGGTGTCATGTGGATTTGCCCCGCACGTTCCAGCCAGATCGACCCATCGGCGTTGATCGCCAGTTCCATGACGGCCGGGTCCGACAGGGCGGCATCGAGCTGCCCGAGATAGGTGTCGAGATAGCTCATCAGTAAAACGCCAGATCCGCATCTACACGGATCATCACGACCGCGCCTTGGTTGACGCTGATCGTCGGCGGGATGCTGAGATAATCGGCCATCACCGTATTGACCGCCTCGCCAAGATCGGTACCGACATTTTCGGCGGTGTCAGAGGCCACTTCATTGGCCGCGTACTTGTCGGCTGCCAGTGTTGGCACTGCACCGATCAGGGAAATCAAAGCAGCCGTGCCAAACCGTTGAAGGAAGTGGTTTCTAACAGCGCCGGGCAGGCCCGAGCGCCCAATGCGGTCCGTGCCGTAGGCAGCAAGGGTGAGGGACTGCCCATCGGTGGTGACCAGACGGTCCCAGGCGATCAGCACGCGCCGCTGACCAGCATCGACTTCGGAATCATACCGTCCAAACAGGCGCGAGCCGCGCGGGATCAGCACGCGGGACATATCAAACGACCAGACATCGTGGCTGACGATGGCAGAGACATTGCCAGCAAGATCTGTGCTGATTGCGGTCTCAAGCGCCGCCTCGATCAAGGTGCCTTGCATGACGGTATGGGCCGGATCGGCGATGACCTCCGCCTGTCTGACTTCGGCCGCCTTGGCTCCAGCCCTGCGAAACGCATCACCTCCCGTGGCCGTCTGTCCCGGCGCACCCGGGGCAGGGGCCGCAGTGCCAGTCTCAAAGCCCATGTCCATGCTGGAGCGCAGTGCCACCATGTCGGAATTGATCTGCGCCTCGTTCAGCATTTCAGCTTCCTGCCTGCGCCGGGCCAGTTCTTCCTCCCGGGCGCGGGCGGCTTCGGCTTCAGAGTCGCCATCGATCAGCGCCTTAGTCTCAAGCTCGGTCTGCAGCCGGATGTTTTCGCGCTCCAGATCGGAGAGGGCGGCCGCGCGGGCCTTTGCGTCGGCATCAAGAGCTGCGACCTGCGCTTTGAGGTCAGCCAATGCCGCTTCGTCAATCACAGTCACGGGGTTGGCTTTCAGATCGGCAATCTGGGCGTTCAACGCCTCGATCTCGGCCTGCAAGCGTTCCGCCTCAGAGGTGTCGGGCGTTGCCGGGACGATCTGCGGCTTTGGCCGTGAGACGCTGAAGCCGTCCGTGCCCGTGCCATCGCCCTGAAAATCGCTGACCGAAGCGGTCTCGATCGCGGGTGCCGGGGCAGGGGCATCGGGTGCGGCCAGCACCAGCCATGCCCCGACGCCAACGCCTGCCACAGCCGTGGCGGCGGAAAGCGCGTAGGGGTTCAAGCCCCGGCGGCGCTTGGGGCCCTCGGAGGGTTTCATGCGCTCCATGCGGGCAGTGAGCTTTTCGGCCTGGGTGTCATCACTCATTGGCTGACCCCCGGCTCGGCGGTGACGCAGACGTATTCCTCGCCATAGCGCAGCACCCAACGCTCAGAGCGGGTGCTGACGGTGATGATGGTGCCGCGGACGGAGGAATTGACCGAGTATTCCTGACCTTTGGCATCGGCCCGGAAGATCGTCGGCATTGGCGCGCCGGGTGGGATGACAAAGGTGGTTTTCCGCCCGTCATCCGAGATGGAAACAGGCGCAAAGCCGGGCAGGGCGCGGCCCTTTTTCATGATTTTGTACGTCATGGGCAGGGAGGCTGGGATGTCAGTGCCGGTTGCTGCCGCACGCGTGCTGCCCGGCACAGTGAACTTCACCGAATAGTTCGGATTGCCCTTTCCGCCTTCGGTTACCTGCAGGAAATAGATATTCCGCTGCGTCTCGACCGTCAGGTTGGTCGTTGCCCCGGCGACGACGGGTTTGATGATGAAGAGATTGGCCCGCTCCAGCTTGTCGATCTTGAAGCTTTCGAGATCGCCGATGGCGATGGACTGGATCTTCTCGCCTTCGCCAAGCTCGACGAGGGTCACATTCCTGAGCCGCGTGTTGATCCGGTAGACCTGCCCCTCCTGATAGGTGGCATAGGTCACGCGGGCATCATGGCTGCCGGGCTTGGGCGCGGTTTCGGCCAAGGCGGGCAGGGCGGTCATCGAGATCAGAAGCCCGAGCGCAGGAAGGGTAAGGGGATGGGTCATGTCATTCCTCCGTGGGGGCGAGGGTTTCTGCGGTGATGCGGTAATCCGTCACCAAAAATCCGGTCGGGTTCTGCCAAACGAGGTCGAGCGCGGTTTGTTTGGACGGCTCGAAGCGATAGGTGACGGTGGCGGTGAACTTGCCGATCCGGTCGGGCACGCCTTCACCATCGGAGACCCAGGTCTTGGTGAAGCGCACTTGCGCGGTGCTATCGGTCACCGGGGTGATCGACAGGATGTCGATGACCACCTTGGAATTCTGGCCATAGAGCTTGGGCGGATAGTTGGCGTTGCCTTCCGTCCAGAGGCTCACTAGCCCTTGGCGGGCATTGCCTTCGGACCAGGTGTAGGCGCGCAAGATGCGGCTCTCGTTGTCGTGCTGGTCGTAAGTTTCTCGGTCGGTGACATATGCAAAGAGCAGGCTTTGGCGGATGGCCTCGGCCTGTTCGATCCCGGCCTTTTCCACTGCGACCACGCGTTCGGCGACCCCGGTGTCCTTGTCGACGATGGCGAGGAAGGCCTCGGTCTGCTTCAGGGGCAGGAGGGTCACAACGGCGATCATCCCCATCAGGCCGATGGCGAGACCGCCGCCCGCCACCAGATAGGCGATGCGTTCGCGCTTTTTGACGCCGTAGAACATCTCGGCCTCGAGAAAACTTCTCAATTCAGGGGGTGAACCTGTCATTGTCTTGCTCCGGAAATGGGGATTTGCGCGGTCGGCAGTTGTGCGGCGTGGGCCAGCTCGTCAGCGTCAACTATCGCGGATGAACTGGCCAAGCCGCGCCCTTGCGGCCTGTCCGCGTTCGGCATCGGACCGCGCCTGATCGCGTAAATGGTGGTGTTCGGTCTTGCCGTGCATGAAACCCGATCGCACTTCGTTCATCCGGCGCGCCGAGTAGTCAGAGGCCTTTTCCAAGGGCTTGCCCGCAACCCGCAGCGCCTGCGGTGCAATGCTCGCGAGGCTGATCTGGCCGGTGATGTGGGTCACGGCATTCGGGATCGCCATCAGGGCAAAAATGCCGACGAAGACGATGACGAAGAAGCCGAGGATCGAGCCGAGGTCAGTAACTGCATCCGCGTTTCGGAAAACGTCATGGGCAACAGTCACCACGGCAACAATAACGCCGGCAGAGGCGACCGGATACATCAGGTAGCCGATCATGGCTGAAAGCCAGGCCTCGAATATGCCCTTGGTCTTCTCGAAAATGGTGGCGCCGATGGCGAGCGGCGCGACCCCAAGAAGGAAGGCGATCATCAGTTTCGAGAAGCCAACGATGAAGACATAGACCGCCATCAAGACGCCCAGCACAACATAGAGAACGGCAGCCACAAAGCCGCGCATGATGGACGACATTGCCGAAGACACGGAGTCCACGTTCCCTGCCATCATATTCGCCATGTCATCCATCGCCGCCGTGGCAGAGGCCCCGACACCACTGCCGCCCAAGCGGAAGTATTCAAGCGCGAGGGCGCTCAAGCCGTTGCTGGCGGCCTCATAAATCTGGGTGAAGTTCGACCAGGTTAAGCCAAACATCAGAACCATGACGATGCGGAACGACAGTTGCGTCGCGTCGCGCATGGAGATCCGGTAGACATTCAAGGCCGCGTTGATCCCGACCATGACGAGCAGGAGGGCAAGCAGGGTCGTGTAGATCGGACCGACCGCACCGGCTGTTGCCTCGAAATACTGCCGCCCGGCTGAGGTGATTGCCGCATCCAGCGTCGTCAGGATGGTCGAGACGCTGTCCATCAGAAGCGGCCCCCGCACATGGTCTCTGCGATCGGGAACAAGGCATTCGATGCTTCAAAGACTTCGAGCGTTTGCTGCCAAGTCAAGCGCTCTACGGACTTGGCCCTCCGCAAGTCGGCGGCCAGGGCTTCGACAGCTTCCCAGTTCGCGACCTTCCCTCCACAAGAGCAGTCCTGAGTTTGAACCACATTCCTGACTTTGATGAACCCGTAGATATCCCGATAAGCGCGGGCTTCAGGGCCCTTCTGCGATAGCTCATACTCAGCAGGCCACAATGCCCGGCAGTTCCGGAATTCTTCGTTCACTGCTCCCGGGATTGGCTGCACATTTTCAGGGATCTCGACTTTGGGCAAAAGGTCGAGATAGGCGTCTTCCTGAGCAGGCTCTGCCGGGACAGGGGTTTCGGCCCAAGCTGCGGCCGAGAATACCGCGATCAGCCCAAGGGCACCGCCCATCAATCTCCCTTTGAAAGCTATGGTCATGCTCATTCTCCTCCAAGGACTTTGATGAACTTCTGCTCTTCGGCTGCGGTGGCGGCATCCATGACGCCCGCTTCGCCCATGCCCATCAGTTGGGCGGATTCCATGTTCCAGATATTGGCGAGCGCGATCGACAGTTCCGCCGTCACGCGGGTGTTGAGATCGATGGCTTCCTTCAGGCCCTCGGTGTCCGGAATTTCCTGCACGAGCTCGTGGACCCGTTCGAGGCTTTCAGAGGCCTTGACCGAGGATGTTTCTGCCGCTGCCGAGAGAAAAGCGGCGGTGTTGGCTTGCGTGCCTATCCGCGCAGCCCCTTCGTCTTCACTGTTTGCAAGTGTGTCGACGGTGGCCACATCAAGCCCGGCAGAAGCGAAGAACTCTGAGACAAATTGCGCGGCGGGCTTGTCCCCGACCTTGCCGGAAGTGGTCATGAGAGAATAGCTGCCGTCCTTTGCCGCAATCAGCCCACCCGTCAGGTCAGCCACATCTGGCAGGATATCGTCAAAGAAGGTGTCCGGGTCTGGTATGCCCAAGGCTTCCAGGGTCAGCCCGTTGCGCAAGGCGTCAAGCTGGGCCTTCAGCGTCGCGATCTGTTCGATCTGCTTCAGGATCTGCTCATCAAGCTTCAGGTTCGACGCGATCATCTCCTTCACCTG
>JAIUNP010000115.1 GCA_020161975.1 Pseudomonadota bacterium | reverse complement strand
AGCGCCGTTGCCAGTGAAGATTTGCCGGCGCCGGGTGTGCCAGCCAGACCGAGGAGGACGCGGGGGCTTTGCGCCAGCGCGGCGCGGATCTCATCCAGCCATGCGGCGGGGATTGCGGAGGCAGGAGCGTTCATGGCACTCACTCTGCCAAAGCAAGCGAGCGAACGCCATGCCTCTTTATTTCGCCTACGGCTCGAACATGAACATCGAAGCCATGAAGGCCCGCTGCCCGGCTAGCGCGGTCATCGGAACGGCGCGGCTGGCACGGCATCGCTTCGTGATCAATCAGGACGGCTATGCGACTTTGGTGCGCGACCCGAAAGAGACAGTGCACGGGCTTCTGTTTGATCTCGCCTTCAGCGATGTGCCGGCCCTCGATCGTTATGAGGGGCTGGCCCGCGGGCTCTACAGGAAAGTGATCCAGCCGGTGCTGACGGCGGAAGGGCCGCGCAAGGCGCTGATCTACATCGGGCGCAGCGCGCTGCCGGGCCAGCCAAAGCCCGGTTATCTCGACGAGGTTCTGAAGGCTGCGCGGGCGGCGCACCTTCCGGCGCCCTACATCGCAAAAATCGCGCAGACGGGGCAGGCGGCGCGGCCCACCCCGCAAGCCTCGCCGCGAAAGGTCGCGACCGGCATCGGCGTTGCGGGGGATCCGAGGCGGCGGTGAACAGCCGCCTGGACTGAACACTCAATCCACTACCTGTTGGAAATGCTCATCGCCCGACCGGAGATGAACTGCTGCCACTCGCGCTCGCCGCCATAGAAGGCGTTGCGGTCGACATTGCCGGAAATGCCCGGGACGCGGCCCGTGGTGGTGAACTGCCAGAAGCCCCAGTCCCGCCCGCGATACCGCGCCGAAGGTTCGTTTGCGGTCGAGCGGATCCAGTAGACATAATCGTTAAGCTCGCCTTCCAGAACTTCCTCGTGGAAGGGGATATCCGTGTAGATCACCGGGCGCTTGCCGGTGTGGCGCTCAAGTTCGGTCAGCATCAGGCGGATTTTTTCCAGCGCCTGATCCTTGGAAATGCGCTTCGGGCAGGTCTTGGAATGGCTGTTCCATTCGACATCGAGCACCGGCGGCAGCGCATCCGGCTCATTGGGAATGTGCTGGGTGAACCAGACGACCTGTTCATGGGCGGGTCGGCACCAGTAAACGAAATGGTAGGCGCCGCGCGGCACGCCGGCGGCCCTGGCGCCGTTCCAGTTATCGAGAAACTTCGGGTCGATATGGTCGCCGCCCTCGGTCGCCTTGATATAGACGAAGCGGGTGCCCGCGCCGCGCACGGCCTGCCAGTCGATGTTGCCCTGCCAGCGGGAGATGTCGATTCCCTGAATCGGCATCCGCGTCGCGCGCTCCACCAGCGGATGGGGCTTCACATCACCCTTCGCCGGATAACGCGTGAACTGGTCCTGCAAGGAGCAGGAGGACAGGGCGGCGGCGGCAAGAATGGCGGCGGCCAGTCGGAAACGCAGCCCGGTCCGCTTGGTCTTTCGTTTGGTCATGATGCCGAAAATGCCACCAAATCTGTTAATCAACCGGTAAGGCACAGGGTTAAGCGAGGCCAAACCACAGGGTTGCCGTGCCCAGAAACGCGAGAAACCCCACGATATCCGTGACTGTGGTGACAAAAGGGCCGGAAGATACGGCGGGGTCGGCGCCGAACCGGTCCAGAATGATCGGAATCACGACCCCGGCAAGCGCAGCGGCAATCAGCACCACCTGCATGGCAATGCCGATCACAATTCCGAGATCCGGGCTCTTGAACCAGAGCGCCGCGAGGCAACCCACCACCACCGCAAACGCCGCGCCATTGAGAAAACCGACGCGTATTTCACGCCAGATTGCCCTGAAGGCGTTCACAGTCGTCAGTTCGCGCGTGGCGATGGCGCGAACGGTCACGGTCATGGCCTGCGTACCGGCGTTGCCACCCATGCTGGCGACAATGGGGGCCAGGACGGCCAGCGCGACCATTTTCGAGATTTCGCCCTCGAACCCCTTGATCACCGAAGATGCCAGAAACGCCGTGAGCATATTGGCGAACAGCCAGGTGAAGCGGCCGCGCATGATCGAGAATACGGGGTCGGAGGCCTCTTCGTCCGCCTTGACGCCGGCCATCGCGCGGATGTCCTCATCCGCTTCCCGCTCGATCACGTCCACGATATCGTCGAAGGTCAGAACGCCGACGATCCGCTCGTCCGCATCGACGACAGGGATCGTGACGAGGTTATAGCGCTTGAAGATGTCAGCCACATCTTCCTGATCGTCATTGACTGAAACCTGATGTTCTTCAGGCTCCATCAGGTCGCTGATCTTGGTCGGGCGTTTGGCGCGCAGCATCGCGTCAAGGCCGACGCCGCCCACCACCTTTTGATCGGCATCGACGACGAAGACCTGGTAGAAGCGCTCAGGCAGGTCCGCCGTGTCGCGCATGAAGTCGATGGTCTGGCCCACAGTCCAGAACGGCGGCACCGCGATGAAATCGGCCTGCATCAGGCGGCCGGCGGATTCCTGCGGATAATCAAGGCTGCGTTCGAGTGTATCGCGCTCTTCGGCGGGCAGCTTGGCGAGAACCTCTTCCTGATCGGCCTGATCGAGGTCTTCGAGGATGTAGACCGCATCGTCCGATTCGAGGTCGCGCACACCCTCGGCGATCGCCTCGTTCGGCACTTCTTCGAGGATTTCCTCGCGAACCGCGTAATCCACTTCGGTAAGCGCGGTAAAGTCGAAGTCGCGGCCCATCAGCGCGATGAGGCGCGGGCGATCCTCGCTTTCGAGCGCCTCGATCAGTTCACCAAGGTCGGATTCGTGCAGATCGCCGGCCAGCGCCATGAGTTCTGCGCGATTGTCATTGGCAATCGCAGCATGGACCTCTGCGACAAAACTCGCGCGCAGGTTGCCGTCCTCGTCGCGGAGGTCGTCACCGGCGGCAGCCGAGCTGGTAGCTGTGGTGGCGTTCATGGCAATTTCCGCGTTGCAGCGAGATCGGGCTAGCTCTAGTTTCCGCCCGTTGGCATGGCAACCGGACAGAACGATGAAACGCTTACGTGGCCTTGTTTTTTTTGCTGCTGTCCTTGGGTTTTCGTCAGCCGTTGCCGCCCAGTGTGGCCCTGATGCGCTTGGCACGTCCCGAACGCTGACGGTGAATACGGCCGGCGGACCGAAGTTTGGCACCAAACATTATCCCGCCACGCTCGACCTTGCCGACCGCGAACTTGTGCTGACCTTCGATGATGGTCCGGCCAGCGGCACGACGCCGCGCGTGCTCGAAGCGCTGGCGCGCGAATGCGTGAAGGCAACCTTCTTTCTGATCGGCCGCAATGCTGCTGGCCTGCCGCAGCTCGTCGCCCGCACGGCGCGCGAGGGGCATTCCATCGCCAATCACACGCAAAATCACCCCTGGACCATCGACAAGCTCAGCTACGAGCGCGGACTTGGTGAAATTGACACCGGCGCGGCCTCGATCCGGGCGGCGCTGGGTGGGGCGGGGCGGCTGGCGCCGTTCGTGCGCTTTCCAGGGTTTGTCGAAACGCCGGCGCTCTTGTCGGAACTGGCACGGCGCAATGTCGCGACCTTCGGCGCCGATCTCTGGGCCAGCGATTGGGACCCCATGACGCCGGACGTGCAACTCCGACAAGTGCTGGCCCGTGTCGAGAAAGCGCGGCGGGGAATCGTTCTCTTCCACGATACGCGCGAACAGACGGCGGCGATGCTTCCCGCCTTCCTGCGCGAGTTGAAGCGCCGGGGCTATCGCATCGTCCATGTCGTCGGTGCCTGAAACGAAAAAAGCGACCCCCCGGGGGTCGCCTCTTCACGTCATCGTACCGATGATTGGTGCGGCCAAGAGGACTCGAACCTCCACGGGTCTCCCCACTAGCACCTCAAGCTAGCGCGTCTACCAATTCCGCCATGGCCGCGCGGCAGGACCTGTGAAGACAGCCCCGAACCGAGGGCAGCTGACTAACAAACGCTTTGCGCGCTGACAAGCCCCGGATCACGGAATATCTGGGATTTATGCAGCGAGGGGCGGGGCGACCGATTCATCGGTCAAAATCGCCTCAATCTTGACGGTCAACCGCCCTTCTGGAACCGAGATCAGCCGCCCGCGCGCTATCGGCAGGGTACCGACACAGACAATCACACGCTCGCCATCCGCGTCACCGAGCGGTAGACGCGCGCCTCGGCCAAAGCCCAGAAAGACATCCAGTGGGAAACGCGCGCTGCCCAGCACAACGGAAACAGACACTGAAACCTTGTCCACGCCGGACATCCATGGTTCTCCTCAACACTGGATCAGAAGTGCCACGGGCTAGCTCAACGTTCGGTTAAAATGACTGCGACAGACAATCAGAAATTGTTTTTCCGGGGCGACGGTGCGCCGGTTGAGTGGCGAATCAGCACTGGTCTGAGCCCCTATGTCGAGGCGGTCGCGACCATGGAGGCGCGCGCCGAAGCCATTCATAAGGGCGAGGCGCCGGAACTCGTCTGGCTGGTGGAGCATCCGCCGCTTTATACGGCAGGCACCAGCGCGCGCGCTTCGGACCTTCTGAGCAACCGTTTCCCCGTGTTTGAAACGGGCAGGGGGGGCGAACACACCTATCATGGCCCCGGCCAGCGGGTTGCCTATCTGATGCTGGATCTTAACGCGCGTCGTCGTGATGTGCGGGCCTTCGTGGCAGCGCTGGAGGCTTGGGTGATTGGAGCGCTCGATCGCTTCAATGTACGCGGCGAGGTGCGCGAAGGGCGGGTCGGTGTCTGGGTGCGACGCCCGGAAAAGGCGGCGGATGCCGAGGACAAGATCGCTGCCATCGGCATTCGCGTGCGGCGCTGGGTGACATTCCACGGCATTTCTTTGAATGTGGAGCCGGATCTGACCCATTTCGGTGGCATTGTGCCCTGCGGCATTGCCGATCCGCGCTATGGTGTCACCAGCCTCGTCGATCTCGGCCTGCCGGTGACGATGCCGGATGCGGATGTCGCCCTGCGTTCGGCCTTCGAGGAGATTTTCGGCCCGACGACGCGATGAAGTCAGTTTGGGCTTTCCGCGCCGGTTACGTTGAATAAGATGACGCAAGATCACAGGAGTGTCGGAATGAAGTTGTTTTTTGCTGGTGCCTCGCCATTTGCGCGCAAGGTGATGGCGGTCGCCTATGAAACGGGGGTGGCAAATCGCTTGACGCTCGTCCCCACCACAGTCACCCCGGTGGCGAAGGACAAGCTGATTGCCCCCTATAACCCGGCCGGGAAAATTCCGACGCTGGTGACGGAAGCGGGCGAGGCGATCTATGACAGCCGCGTTATCTGCGAATATCTTGATGTGCTGGCCGGTGGCGGGCGCATGTTCCCCACGGGCGAGGGGCGCTGGAAGGCGCTGGTGCTGCAATCGCTCTGCGATGAGGCACTCGATTCGTGCCTGGCCGCCCGTTATGAAACCATGCTGCGTCCCGAAAACCTGCGCTGGCAGGATTGGATCAACGGCCATATGGGCAAGGTGCGCCAGGCGCTCGATACGCTTGAAAACGACTGGGTGCCCTATCTGAACAGCAATGTGAACATTGGCACGATCACGGCGTGCAGCCTTCTGGGCTATCTCGATCTCCGCTTCCCGGACGAGGACTGGCGCAGTGCTCGCCCGGCGATTGCCGTCTGGCACAAAGCCTATTCCCAGCGCCCGGCGATGGCAAAGACCGTGCCGGTGGTCTGATCGCGCCCTTCGCCGCCCCTTTTCGGGGCGGCGCTGAAGCGTGAATTCACCCCGTCACAAGGCCGAGGCGATGCGCTGTGCAACGTCAATCCGCGCGCCGCTGACGGCAGCCTCGCTGACCGCCGCAGTGGCAATGAGGGTTTTCAGCCCGTCAGCAGCGGTTTGGAGCGAGTGCGCATGGCCGCGAATGACATCGGCGAAATGAGCAAGCTGCGCATCATAGGGGTTGATGGTCGCCGGGTGGAGTTCGCGTGCAAGCACCGGCGTGTTCCAATTCGGCTCCCCGGCATGGGTCCAAAGCCGCATTTCCGGCCATTCCATCGCGCCCTTCGCGCCGATGAAACGGTAGCTCGACTGGCCTGAATAAGGAAACTCCGGCGCTTCGCCGAGGCCTTGCTCCATCGTCCAGGGGGAAACGCCGCTGTCGGTGATGAAGAAGGTGCCGAGCGCGCCATTGGCAAACTCAAGGCTGGCGCAGGCAGCATCCGGCACCTCAAAGCCGCGCTGGCGATGGGCGGACATGCCCGAAACGGTCACGATCTCGCCAAGCGTGAAGCGCAGGAAGTCGATCTCGTGAATGAGGTTGATCAGCAGTACGCCGCCGCCTTTCAGCTTGCGCCAGGGGCCAGCCTCATAATAGCTCGCAGGCTTGTAGGTGGCCCAGATGCCGCTGACACCGACGATGGCGCCGAGCAGTCCGGCTGCCAGCGCCTCACGAAACAACTGCACTTGCTGATGGTGGCGGCGATGATGGCCGACCAGCGTCTTGATGCCGCTTTTCTCGATCTCCGCCAGCAGCGCCTGCGCGCTTTCCACCGAGTCGGTCACTGGCTTTTCGATGATGCAGTGAATGCCGCGTCGGGCGCAATCAGTCGCGTTTTCGGCATGAAGTTGGTTTGGCGAGGCGATGATGACCGCCTGAGGCTTGGCCTCGTCCATCATCTCGCGGCTGTCGGCGAATACCGGAACACCGGGGTACAGCGCCGCCACGGCATCGCGGTTGACATCGGCGATCGCAACGAGCCGGAAATCGGGGCTCTTCAGAATGTGGGCGATGTGCTTCTTGCCGATCAGCCCGGCGCCGATCACCGCAATCGTCAATTGAGACATGGCATTTCCTCCGGCGCGATGGCGCCTCTTTCGTGAGTGGAAAGTTATTCCAGAAATCCCGGGGCTGTACAGACGAATATGTCGGCTTTTCGCAGCGGGAATCCTTCGATTCCATGCAGTGCGGCAGCAGCCTTCGGACGATCATCACAATGCCCCTTGCCCTTCGGGGCCGGGAAGGGTCTAAGGACGCATCCGTTTTTTGAGCCAAAAGCCCGACCATGCACGACATCCGCTATATCCGAGACAACGCCGCCGCCTTTGATGCCGCTCTCGATGCGCGCGGGCTGGCGCCGCTCGCCGCCGAACTGATCGCGCTCGATGAAAAGCGCCGCGCTGCGATTGCGACCGCCGAAACAGCGCTTGCCCGCCGCAACGCCGCCTCGAAGGAAATCGGTCAGGCGATGGGGCAGAAGGACATGGCTCGCGCCGAGGCGCTGAAGGCCGAGGTCGCCGCGCTGAAGGACAATATCGCCGCCGGCGAGGCCGAGCAGGGCCGGTCGCAAAAGGACCTCGACGACCGCCTCGCCATCATCCCCAACATGCCGCTGACCACCGTTCCGCGCGGCAAGGATGAGACGGACAATGTGGAGGTGCGCCGCTGGGGCACGCCGCGCGCATTGGATTTCGCACCGAAACAGCATTTCGAACTTGGCGAAGCCCTCGGCATGATGGATTTCGACGCCGCGGGCCGCATGTCCGGTGCGCGTTTTGTGGTGCTGAAGGGCGCGCTGGCGCGACTTGAACGCGCGCTTGGCCAGTTCATGCTGAACCTCCACACCGGCGAACATGGCTATACTGAAATCCAGGCGCCGCTTCTGGTGAAGGACGAGGCGACCTATGGCGTTGGACAGTTGCCGAAGTTTTCCGAGGACATGTTCCGCACGGAAAATGGCTTCTGGCTTATCCCCACCTCGGAAGTGTCGATGACCAACCTCGTGATGGGACAGATCGTCGACGAGGCGGAGTTGCCCTATCGCTTCACCGGGCTCACGCCGTGCTTCCGCTCGGAGGCGGGCAGCGCGGGCCGCGATACGCGCGGCATGTTGCGCCAGCATCAGTTCAACAAGGTGGAGATGGTCTCGATCACCACGCCCGAACAGTCGCTGGACGAGCACGCCCGCATGACGCGCTGCGCCGAAACGGTGCTGGAGCGTCTGGGCGTTCCTTATCGCACCGTCGAACTCTGCACGGGCGACATGGGCTTTGCCAGCCAGCGCACCTATGACATCGAAGCCTGGCTGCCGGGGCAGGGCACCTATCGCGAGATTTCATCCTGTTCGGTCTGCGGCGATTTCCAGGCCCGGCGCATGAATGCCCGCTCGAAGGCGAAGGATGCCAAGGGCACGCGCTTCGTGCATACGCTCAACGGCTCGGGTGTAGCGGTGGGCCGGGCGCTGATCGCCGTGATGGAGAACTATCAGAACGCTGACGGTTCGATTTCCGTGCCGGAGGTGTTGCAACCATATATGGGCGGAGTGACGCGAATCACGCGATAAGGGCTGATGCGCATCCTCATCACCAATGACGACGGCATTCATGCCGAGGGGCTCGATAGCCTCGAACGAATCGCCCGCAGCCTCAGCGACGACGTTTGGGTCTTCGCGCCCGAATCGGACCAGAGCGGCGTTGCCCATTCGCTGTCGCTCAACGATCCCCTGCGGCTTCGGCAGGCAGGCGAAAAGCGCTATGCCGTCAAAGGCACGCCCACCGATTGCGTGATCATGGGCGTGCGCCACATTCTGGCGGAGAAGCGGCCTGATCTCGTGCTTTCCGGTGTCAACAAGGGCCAGAACGTTGCCGAGGACGTGACCTATTCCGGCACCATCGCTGGCGCAATGGAAGGCACGCTGCTGGGCATTCCATCCATCGCCGTGTCGCAGGCCTATCCCTTCGGCAACCGCGCCGGCATCCGTTATGACATCGCCGAGCGCTTCGGGCCGGACCTGATCCGCCGCATCCTCGCTGTGGGGATGCAGGATGGCGTACTGATCAACATCAACTTCCCCTCCGTCGAGCCGCATGAGGTGAAGGGGGTGAAGGTGACGGTGCAGGGCCGGCGCGACACGCAGATCCTGCGGATCGATGCCCGGCACGACGGGCGCGGCCATCCCTACTTCTGGATCGGGTTCAATCCCGCGCGGCAGAACCCTGCGGAAGGCACTGACCTTGCCGCGATGATGGCAGGCTATATCTCTGTGACGCCGCTCCGGCTCGACCTGACCGACATGCCGTCTGTCACCCGGCTGACGGAAGCGCTGGACCCATGAGCGCGACCGGCGGCGCTTTCCGGGGGGCCTATCTGCCCGATCCGGTGCGTGAAGGCGCCGACGCTCCGGCGCCCGATATGGCGCTCGCCCAGTTCATTCTCGGTCTGCGCGCCAGCGGTGTGCGCGACAAGGATCTGCTGGTGTCGTTTGAAAAGGCGACGCGCGGCACCTTTCTCCCCCGCACCAATCCCTCGCTGCTTTATGCGTCCTATCCGTTACCGATCGAGTGCGGCGCCGAGGCGACGGCGCCTCAGGTGGTGGCAACGGTGCTCGCCGCCGCGAACCTGAAACCGGGGTTGCGTGTGCTCGAAATCGGCACCGGCTCGGGCTATCAGGCCGCCGTCATGGCGCGATACGGCTGCCAGGTCGTGACCATCGAGCGGTTCCACACGTTGCATGTCAACGCGGCGCGGGCGATGCGCCGGCTGAACATCGTGAACGTGCGGCTGGAACACGGCGATGGGCGCGAAGGATTTGCCGATGCCGCGCCCTACGACCGCATCCTCATCAACGCCGGGGTGAAGGACGTGCCCGATGCGCTGATCGAGCAGCTTTCGCCCGGCGGTACGCTGGTGGTGCCGGTGCAAAGCGGGCGTGAGCAGCGCCTCTACGCCTTCGACGACACCGGCGATACTTTCCGCCAGCGCGATCTTGGCCGCTCCACCTTCCAGATGATCATGCCCGGGCGGGCGCTGGTGCTATAGCGTCAGGCCGCGAGCGGCAACGGTCGGGAAACAGTTGTTCTGGTGCCAGTGCTGAACCGGGGCGCGCCGTTTAACCCTTCATCAACCATGAAGGCGAAGGCATGGCGGAAATGGTCGATATTGTGATCGTGGTGAATCCGGCAAGCCGGGCATCAACCGTTTCGTAACCCCAACGTGGTCTTACTCTTTTTGGCTCAAGTCGAAAAGAGTGCGAGTAATGCGTCAGCGTCAGAAAGACCTTCGGTCCCTCCCGGTTCTCAAGTTCGTCGGTGCGGCGTTGATTGCGGGCCTTACCGGAGCATGCAGTTCCGATGTCATGCGGTTTTCGGATACCCCCTTTGCCAATCCGTTCGCGGGGCGGGCCGATACCACTACCACCGGCTCCATCAACGCGCCGTCCCAGAGCGTGCGCGCCTCTGCGTTGGGAATGCCCAAGGCGACGGCGTCCAGTTGGCAGCCGTTCCCCGGCAATGAAACCCCTGTTGTCAGTTCCGTCAGTCAGGTCGCGGCGGCCTCGCCCGTCACCGGCTCGGTGGCCGGTTGGACTGCTGCCGGCGGTACGCCGGTAATGATGCGCTCTGGCGATACGATCGAGGCGCTTTCGACCCGTTATGGTGTGCCGACCTCGGCGCTGCGCCAGATCAACGGCCTGTCAGGCAAGGCTCAGCCCGCCAGCGGCCAGCAACTGATTATTCCGGCCTACAACCCCACGTCCACCGCCAAAAAGGCCAGCACGCTCGCGACGCAGAAGGTGGCTGAGCAGTCGCCCCGTTATGAAGCACTGGCCCAGCCGGTGAAGGCCAAGGCCGAGGCCGCTTCCAAGCCGCGCTATCTGCCGCTGCCCAGCGAAACGAGCAACGACGACGAGGAAGACGATTCCAAG
>JAIUNP010000114.1 GCA_020161975.1 Pseudomonadota bacterium | reverse complement strand
TGGTTAATGTCAAATTACTCCCGATATGGTAGGCTGCTTCGGTAAATACAAGAAGGTCACAAAGTTTATGTATCACGTTTTTACAATACAGACTAGCGTATGGGTCATCGCAACGCTTTCATTTATATGCTTCTTAGGCGGTTATATTATTGCCCCACCTGAAGGGCCGTGGCAACATGTGCGGCTCGCATTCTCAGCAATAGGCACAACAGCAACGATTATTGCATTAGCAGGAACGCAGTTTGTATTCGATTGGATTTGGCGGGTGCCCATTGTCCAGAAATTTATGTTTCCCTACATCAACGGCAAGTGGTCTGGAACTATCACGTCAAATTGGGCAACCATCTCGGCGGCGCATCGGATTTCCACACCAAACGTGAACCCTGCCCTGAGCGAAGAGGGTAAGGAGGCTAGCCCGCAGCAAACGGAAAAGCGGGTCAATGTGGAAATCCAAGCAAATTTGTTCTCCGCGACTATGACGCTGATGCCGGAAGATCGGTATTCTGAATCAATCTCTGTGAGCTTAATTCCTGTCGAATCTAAAGAATTAGAAAAGCCACGACTGTACTATATCTATAAATCATCCGTGAAAAATCCTCAACTATCAGATGAACAAGAGTCATATGGGGCCGCATTTCTCGAAATTATACAGAACAAGAATAGAGATATTCTTGAAGGAAACTATTGGACCAACCGAAAATGGAAAGAGGGCTTGAACACCGCAGGAATGATTTCGCTAAATAGGATGCGTTAGGTGAAATTGACGACCAAAGTTCATACGATGGTTCTGGTTGCACGATTATAATAGACAACAAAATCAATCTGTTAGTTCCATAATTCTCGTTATGCGATTCAAATTCTGGGATTCTGGACTATGGAGCTGAATTCTACTATATATCAATAAAAACAATCACTTGAATGAATTTAGCTATTCTGTTGTCCGTAGCCATGGGCCCCCTGGTTGCCAGCGCTCGTAATTGAGGTCGTCCTCAATCACCGGGCCGAGAAACGCGCGGAGATCGACCACCACGCGCGACATGTCTTCTGGCGCTGCGCCCAAGCGTTCTCTCTTCAGGAAAGCGTGCCACATCCTGTCCTTTTCGAACGCGAAGGCGTCAGTCAAGCCGGTCGGGTTTTTGGGTGGCCAAGGTGTGTTACGTCGCTCGAATGTCCGCCTTAGGGCCGTACTCAACATCTCGCGATCAAACTGGAACGTCTGCGCGATCATCCAGAGATCGTAGAAATCCTTCATGCGGCTGTTGGATATGCCGATGGAGACTAGCGCTTCGAATTTCTCGGCGACGACGGTTTCCGGTGGGTACGCTTTCAGCCTTGGCGATGGCGCGTCCAGCAGTGCGGGATAGTCGATATCGATCGGCCCCGGAGTGATGGCATCGCCAAACCCGATATCGATCTGGATCGGCACTTTCGCTCCAGCGATGGAGGCAGATGTCCTGACCCGAACGCCGCCATAGTCGGCCTGATCGCGGATGGATTCGACGAGCATGCCCGCGATATCGAAGATCACGCCATCATCTGGGACATCAGTGCCGAATATCCCTCGAAACCGCGTGGTGATGGCATCAACATCCGGATCGCCCTGCCCGAGCAGATCGAGATCGCGGGTCGGGCGAAACGGATCGGTCAGCCATGTGATGAACAGCATTGCGCCCTTGAGCACGAAACGCTCCCGTTCGCCTGACAGGCTGAGGCGGTAGAGCAGGCGTTCGAGTGCATAGCGTGTCAGAAGGATCTGAAAATCAGATCCTTCTTTTCTCGCCAGATCGAGCAGCCGGGCGCGGACTGAGGCGCCGACGTTTTTGAGTTCAGGCGCCATCTGCCACCATTGCTTCCAGATAAGGTTTGATCACCGACCAGATTCGGGCGTCCCGTGCAAATTGCCAGAGCTGGTCCGGCGTGACCTTCCGGCTCCGGAGACCTTGGCGCAGGCCTTCAAGGGCGACATCAAGACCGATCTTGTTTCGGTATCGGAAGCAGTCGACAATCGTCTTGGCCGGGCTGAACACAGCGACGTTGACACCCTCGACGGTATGGCGTTCGACCCCTTCTGACAGAGCCTTAGGACTGAACCTGACGAAGTGGACGCGGGGGTATTCCATGCGCGGCTTCCAGGCCGTGCGCTCGATGGCCATCCAGACACTGGATGGCATCTGCAGCGTCAGCTCGTGGAACTGGAGTGCGGAGGTCAGGCACACGACAGCTTTGGGTGTCAGCGCGGAGGCTTCGGCAAGGGTATGGCGCGCATCGATGGCTGCATTGGTCAGCTGATACAGACCCCTTGCCGGCCGGATAGCCACACCCTCACGAACCAGACGCGATACGGTCTCGGGATCTACTCCTGCACGCTGGAACTCGCGCAGACGGACGAGTGCCCCCCCTTCCAGAAGGGTCATTGCGGTCGCGCGCTGCGGGTTCGAGGTGAGTGACAATAGCTTCTATCCAACAACAATATGCAGAGGAAATATCACATTTATCCGAACATCGCAAATGCGCGTAGGCGCTCCTGTGATGGCACCCAATTGGCTTGCTAAGCGCGGTTTGAGAAAGTGGCGGAATACTCAAGCCCTTTATCGTCAGGCGTGAAATTCAAACCTTTTACGTCTGAACTCCTGGATGCGGATTGTGCAACCTTGTCTCTCGCTCGATCGTTCAGTTTGATCTCTGATAATGCGATATATTGTTTGTTGTAGATTGACAAGATACCGGTTTGTTGATCAAACCAGAGGACGCTGACGCGGTGTTGTGTGGGCAAAAGCGCCGCATACGCGCTGTAGATGCAGATTAATGGACGGAGTTTGGAATGACGCGAGGCAGCGGGGATCAGGATGGCAAGCGCTCGTTCCGTGTGGTTCTGACGGATAAGGACTTTGATACATTGGAGAGCGCTTCAGGCGCTTTCGGCGTTGGCAAGTCCGAGCTGGTGCGTCGTCTTGTTCGCGCATCGGTGGATGTTGGCCCTGCCCTGTCGGTGGATGGTGTCGAGCGTATCGAGGCGCTGACCGGTCAAGTCCGGATCGTCGGCCGCAACCTGATGCAGGTGCTCAAAGCCATCCATCGTGGTGAGGCCGTGGGGATCGATGAGAGCGAGCCGGTGTGGCGCGGCCTGCAGGAGATGATCGCCGTGCTTGATGCCGAGCTGACGGGGTTGGTCGAGGGCAATGGCGCTTCGCTACGTGAGCGTTCAGGTCTCATGGTCGTTGCGGCCCTGCCGGACAATGAGGCCGCGTGATGTCTGGCCTGTCTGCATCAGTCGGGTTTGATCCTTCGCCGTGGATCGCGGCGAATGCCGCACTGGCCGCGCGCGTCGGCGTTGGGCGCCGTGGGGTAACAGGTCTTGGCGGCGGCCTTGGTTCCTTCGCGAATGACGGTCTCACCAGCCGAACAATCACGGGTGACCGGGATGAGGAACGTACGCGACGGTTGCGCGGGATTGGTGCGCGTGGCGCCAAGGGTGATGGCGGTCTTGGTGGACTGGGCTCCACCGGTATGGGCTTCGGTAGTGCGCCGGGCCTGGGTGGTGCTGTCAGCTCTTCCTCCCCAACCACAGCTTCCCTTCTTGCCCGCGGCTACCAGCCTGCTGTTGTGAAGGTGGTGTCCTATGCGCATGGCGTGACGCGTGCCACGGCGTCAGCACAATATATTGAACGCGACGAGGTCGAGCTTGAGACCCATGACGGTGTGCGCCTCCCGGACAAGGATGCCGTGGCCGAAGAGATCAAGGCCTGGTCCTCGAGCTTCGAGAAGCGCAATCCCAGCCAGGACGTCGTTGCGGTCCGTCTCCAGCTCAGTGGCTTGCGGGATACAACGGGGGATCGTGAGATTCTCGGCACTGCCGTAGCCGCCGCCTTTGATGGGCATCGCCACGTCCTGCGGATCGATGTCCAGAAGGACGGTGTGCTGGAGGCGCGTGTCGTGGCCGTGATGGCGCGGTCGGTATCGCCTGAGGAAAAGGCGGACGGCGGGATCATCGGTGAGGATGGTACCAAGCGCCCTTCCCTGCCTCCGCGCATTCGCGTCACCGAGCAGCGCATGGGCACGACCGATGATGCGCCGATGCGCAAGGTGTTCGATCCGCGCTCCGAAGCTGCCATGAAGGCGCGGATCGAGGAGAGAACCGGCCGCCATGCGCATAGTGTCAGTATCGAGCCCGCGACGCCGGGGCATGGCCGGGATGCCCTGGGACAGAGGTTGGCCACACTCGTCTCCAAGGGTCCTGCCCGCTCCCATGAGGGCAAGCCGGTGCGTAATGCCGAAGACATTCGGGATGTGACGCGCGACTGGGGCCGGCATCTCAGGTCGCAGAGCCCACGCGACACCATGCATATGGTGGTCTCTGCCAAGGCAGGGACAGATGTGAAGGATTTCACCAATGCGGTGCGCTCATTCCTGCATGACCGGTTCTCAGACCACAAGTTCATGTTCGGGGTGCATACGGACAAGGCCTGTCACGGTCATATCCATGCCCATGTAATTGTCGCTGTCCGCAGCGAGACGGGAACCAAGCTCCATCCCGGCCCGAGCGATCTGGCGCAATGGCGGGTGAGCTATGCCGCCCATGCGCGCGAGCATGGATTGCAGGTCGTGGCGACCCGCGCAGCGGAGCAGGCCTCATTCCGCTCCTATGGCCCCAAGGACAAGTCCATTGTCGATGTGGCGACGACGCCAAGGCCGGAGCGGAAGGAACTGGATCGCGCCTATGCCGGCGATCCCCGGAACGCCAACCTAATCCGCAACGCACATGAGCGTATGGAGACGGCAAGAGCCAACCCGATCCGCATCCCGGAGACGGAGCGTGAGCGCGCTGGCGTCAAGGAGAGCCTGGAGCACTGGCGTTCAGAGGCGAAGGCCAGGCCGGCGAACGATCTGGCACGAACCATGGTCCAGCGCCTCACCGCAGCAAATGAGGCGGGCAATGCCCTCAGCACAATTAAACAGGCCGCTATTCCAGAAGGCCGCAAGCCACACCTGCAAGTTCCCAATGAGACCCCTGCCCCAGCCATGACCCATCAGCCGAAATCCGCCTCCGACATGCTGCAGGATCTGCGTCTCCTCAATCAGAAGGCGGCGGATGTCGCCGCCCTCCTCCCTGAGGGATCACGCGCCAAGTTCCTCGAACGCGCGGGGACATATCTCGAGAAGATCGCGGAACGTGTCGATCAGCAGAGGGCGGATGAAGCGAAGGCGCAGGCTGAGCGCACAGCGAATGAACAGAAGGCGATGGCGCCGGTCGTCGAGAAGGCAGAGCAGATCGCGAGAACTGAAGCCAGGGAAGCGCAGCAGGCGGCAAAGGCTGCAGGGCGCGCCGTTGAGGCCGAGCGGAAAGTCGAGGGTGCGCCACTCAGTGAGAACGGATCAGCTGCGGCCATCGATCAGAAGCGCGCTCTGGTACGGGAAGCCGAAAAGCAAGCGTCAGCTGAGAACAAGGAAGCGCAGGATGCAAGAGAAGCCGCACTTTCAGTCGCGGCCGATCCTGCCAAGCCCATTCAGTCAGCTGCCGTTGCCACCAACGACCGCGTCGCCGAGATCCGCCGCAAGCAGGCCGAGTTGCTGGATAAACTCAGTAGAGAGCGTACGCAGGCTAAAGAGAAAGGGTATGAACAGGGGGATTAAGGTTTGATATGAAAGCATTATCAGTTGCGACAGGTATTATTTGTGCGGCAATTCGATATCCTTCACGCAATCATAAAGTGCATTCACCACAGCGTTATCTTTGATGCATAGGGCGTGAATTACCAAAAATAAGCGACCCAGAGTTAAGCAAATTCAATTCTTCGACGTCAATGTAAATTGTATATATTCGTCTACTCCAAACACGGGAAGCGGACCTCCGCCTGCAGCCCACGCTCCAACCGATTGGCGAGGGTCAAAGTCCCGTTATGGCGACGAATGATGGAGTTTGAGATCGCCAGCCCGAGCCCCACGCCACCTGTCGTCCGATTGCGTGACGATTCCAGTCTGACGAAAGGCTCCATCACGCGATCCAGATCGGTTTCAGGGATTCCAGGACCATCATCAGCGATGATAACGCTCACATGCTTGTCAGCTTCGGCTACGGTAATTCTCGCGATGCTTCCAAATTTCAGCGCATTGTCAACCAGGTTGGAAATCGCGCGCTTCAAGGACACGGTGTCTCCTGAGACCAAAGCATGGGCTTTGCCGGTCAACTCGATATCCCTCCCGAGATCGGCCTCAGCATTCACGATGGTCGCCACGATCGAAACGATGTCGACCTTCCGGAAGTCACCTTTCGGGTTAGCGCCAGCGCTCAGATAGTCGAGCGTGGCATCGATCATGGCCGTCATGTCCCCAAGATCCTGATCAATCACGGCGCGTAGTTCAGGATCATCCATCATTTCAGTACGGAGCCTGAGACGCGTGATTGGCGTTCTCAGATCATGGGAGACGGCGGCGAGGGCCTGTGTGCGTTCGGCAACCAGGGTGCGAATGCGACTGCTCATGGCATTGAATGAATGCGCAGCGCGGCGCACCTCCAGCGGTCCGTTTTCGGCGACGGGATTTTGCAGGGAGTCGAGGTCAAATCGTTCAGCGGCAGTGGCCAGCACGCGGAGCGGCTGGGTTACGCGGTGAAGCAGGACCATCGCAACAAGCGCGATGCCGCAGCCGACGACGAGTGTCGTCAGGAGAATATGGTATGGCAGATGATAGGTCGTCCCGACCGTCGGTGTCGCGAAGTTGACCCAGCTTCCATCATCCAGCGGCAATGATACAAGAAGCATATGGGCGTAGGCTTGTGTTGCTCCGGTCCCCAATGCGCCATCATCTGCAAAACCAAGTCGCATGTGCTGTTTTTGCAGATCGGGCTGAATCTCCTTCAGCCGCTTCTCGACAGCTGTGGATTCAACGGTCGGACTGGCATTTCCGAGAACAAGGCTGACCTTGCTCCAGTGAACTTCGAGAGAGGTGCTGCTGAGACCATGAGCGGTTCGGTCACGATCATCCTCGGACTCGATACTCTGGATTGTGCGCTGAATGGAGACGAGGCGTTCAGCCAAAGTGCGTTCCCGCAGGCTGATAGCGACGTCTTCGATTCCCTGACGAAAGGCCCAGTAGCCAATAATGACCAACGCCAATAGAGCGCCGAGCAGAACGATCCCTGCACGGCCCAGCACTGTTTGCGGCATTTTGAACATCAGGCGCTTTCAAAAGTGACAGGACCGGCAAACATATAGCCAGTCCCGCGAACGGTTTTGATGAACTGCCCTGGCTCTCCATTGAGATCCAGCTTCTTGCGCAAGCGACTGATCTGCACATCGATGGCGCGATCCAATGGATCCGGCATGCGTGCTTTTGCCAGCTCCATCAGGGCATCCCGCGACAGCACCTTGTTGGGATGCTCGATGAAGACGACGAGCAGATCGTACTCCCCGGTCGACAGGTCAATCAGCGCTCCCTGGGGTGAGACCAATTCACGGCGCAGAAAGTCCAGCGACCATTGTCCGAATGTCGCCCGACTGGGCTGCGTTTTGCCTGACGCCGGATTATTCAACCTCGCACGTCTCAACAGCGAGCGGACCCGTGCAAGAAATTCCCGTGGGTTGAACGGTTTGGTCACGTAGTCATCCGCTCCGCCTTCGAGGCCGGCGATGCGCGAAATTTCGTCGGACCGTGCTGTCAACATGATGATAGGCAAGTTCGACGTCGCGCGTAGTTCGCGGCATATCTCGATGCCGGTCATTCCCGGGAGCATGACGTCGAGAACGACGAGATCGAACACTCCTCTTTCGAGGCTCTCTCTTGCACCTGGACCATCCTCGACACTGGTTACGAGGAAACCATACCGCTCAAGAAAGCGCGCGACGAGCAGCCTGAGCTGAGCATCATCATCGACCAGCAAGATGTGGCCAAAATCGTCGCGCCTGCGTTCGGCAGTTGGGTCAGAAAACACTTCATCCATGCTAATGGGTGGGCCTTTGTGAATGACATGGACTTATTTCGCACGCCGGACTTCGCGCGTCACCGACCGTTACAAACCGTAACAGACGGAAGCTCTCCACGTCTGCTAGCTCCAGATGCAGAAGGCACGAGGTTGATTCATGAAATTGTGGGTGTTTGTTATCGCTATGAGTGGCACGTTCGCCGTTGGCGGATGCACTCGGGATGCCAGCGGCATCTCTCAGATGACGCGTGCAGCAGATCCGAACGTGAAGGTGCCGATTGCGGGCTACCAGTCCGTATCGAGCGGAAACACCAGCTATATGCCGGTGACTCCGAAGGGGTGGGAGGAACTCAATCGCCGCGTGGGACCCAAGTCATGACAATCTCGATGCGGCATCTGCGCAAAGCTCTGGCCGTCAGCAGTATCACGGCTTTATTAGGAGGATGCGCCTCATTTAGCCCGGATTCCGGCATGTCGGCGATTCAAGGAGCGGCCTCAGCGGATTTGGGTGCGGCGGTCGAAAAAGTCGATACGATTGAGAAGGGAGCTGCGCTGCAATCCCGCGTCAATCAACTCCGGAAAAAGAGCCTTTCTGCTGACGCAGCCGTTCAGGTCGCGCTGTTCAAAAATCGCGGACTGCAAGCATCGTTCAACGAACTCGGCATTGCTGAAGCGCAAATGGTCGCGGCTAGCCTGCCGCCCAATCCGAGATTTTCAATAGCGCGAACTGTTGCAAGGTTTGATCTTGAAATTGAGAGGCAAATCGTTGGGAGCATTTTTGCTTTGGCCACTCTGCCGGCGAGGTCGGAAATCGCACAGGATCGGTTCCGGATTGCTCAGAGCAGAACAGCCGAGACGGTTATGAAACTGGCGGCTGACACGCGGCGGCAGTATTATCGTAGCGTTGCGGCAAGCCATATAGTGTCAGAGTTGGAGAGCGCCCGCGAGGCAGCTGCCACAACGGCAGAGTTGATCAAACGGCTTGGGGAAAGTGGTGCGATCAACAAGTTGGATCAGGCCCGTGATTTTGTTTTCTATGCCGAACTTGGTGCTCAGCTAGCGCAGGCGCGCGTTCAGCAACGAGTTGAAAGGGAGCGGCTGACGCGGCTCATGGGCCTTTGGGGCGACGACACGCGTTTCTCGCTGCCCGGCAGGCTGCCGGGGCTTCCACGACTGAATACGGTAAGAGATGCGGAAGTTGAGGCACTTAAGCGCCGGATTGACTTGAAGATCGCGCGTGCGGACCTTGACCTGCTCGCTAAATCACTTGGTCTGGCGGAAGCCACGCGCTTCGTGAGCGACGTCGATCTCCTCGCCAAGCGTACCACTGCCAAAACCAAAATTCCCGGTGTTGATGATGAAGGTCGACCCACGCTTGAAGTTGAGCGAGCGAAGTCTCGAATGCTCGAATTGGAAATCGAGATTCCAATCTACGATTTCGGTCAGACCCGTGTCGCATTGGCGCAGGAAACCTACATGCAGGCGGCAAACAAGTTGGCTGAGAAGGCTGTTAACGTTCGGTCAGAAGCGAGGGAAGCCTATCAGGCTTGGCGAGGAACATACGATGTAACGCGACTGTATCAGGGTCGAGTTCTCCCCCTTCGCCAAGTCATTCAGCAGGAAAGTCTGTTGATGTACAACGGCATGTTGATCGATGTGACGCAGTTGATCTCTGATGCGAGGGCACGAACAATGTCCAGGATTGCGGCAGTCAACGCGCTTCGTGACTTCTGGCTCGCAGATACAGACTTCAAACATGCACTTATTGGTGGCGGCATGTCAGGTGGAGGTGGTGGCGCTGCCTCTGCTCCGGCCGGCGGCGGCGAAGCGCCCGGTCACTGAGGAGAAAGACGATGGAATTTTCACGACGTAACTTTGTCCGTGCATCAGGTCTTGTTGCCGCAGGCGCAGGCTTTGTCTCTGGGCGGGCCGCTTTTGCCAATGTTCCTGAAGCGCCCACAACCAAGTCACCTGCTACGCAAGCACCGCTCGTTCCCAAGTCTGGGCCTGATTATCAGCCTGTTGTGACGTTAAACGGCTGGTCATTGCCCTGGCGAATGAACGGGGACTGGAAAGAGTTCCATCTCGTTGCTGAACCGGTGGTGCGCGAGATCGCCCCGGGTATGAAGGCGTATCTCTGGGGATACAACGGACAGTCACCTGGTCCGACCATCGAGGCGGTCGAGGGCGACAAGGTTCGCATCTTCGTTACCAACAAGCTTCCCGAAAATACGGCTGTGCACTGGCATGGTCAGCGGCTGCCCAATGGCATGGACGGCGTTGGTGGCCTCAACCAGCCTCATATTCCGTCGGGCAAGACCTTTGTCTACGAGTTCCAACTCCGGCGCTCTGGCACTTACATGTACCATCCCCATTCCGACGAGATGGTGCAGATGGCGATGGGTATGATGGGCTTCTTCGTCGTTCACCCGAAGGACCCTGCATTCCGCCGCGTTGATCGCGATTTTGTCTTCCTGCTCAACGCCTTCGATATCGAGGCTGGATCCTACGTTCCGAAGGTCAACACCATGACCGACTTCAACATGTGGTGTTGGAACTCGCGTGCCTTTCCGGGCATCGACCCGTTCGTTGTCGGATTGAACGATAAGGTTCGCATCCGCTTCGGCAACCTGACCATGACCAACCACCCGATCCATATGCATGGATACGAATTCAAAGTCTCGTGCACAGATGGCGGGTGGGTCGACCCGGCGGCGGCGTGGGATGAAGTGTCCATCGACTGCGCCGTCGGCCAGATGCGCGCTT
>JAIUNP010000113.1 GCA_020161975.1 Pseudomonadota bacterium | reverse complement strand
GCGGTATGTTCTCGGGTGTCCGCGCCGCATTGTTGCGCCATCTGCGCCGCTCCGGCCCAATCCGCAACCCGATGGGTCGTACGACACCGAGGCGCTGGCGGGCGAACTGGTCACGATTTATGATGAGGATGAAGGCTGGGCCTGGGGGCAGTTGCAGCGCGATGGTTATGTCGGCTGGCTGTCCGCGAATGCGCTGGACGAGCCGTCTCCGGCCCCGACCCATCGCATCGCTGTGCCACGCAGCCTTGCCTATCCTGGCGCAGGCTTCAAACTGACGCCGCGTTCCACCCTGTCGCTGGGCGCCGAGGTGACGGTAATCCGGCAGGTGGGTGATTGGTGCGAAACCGCTCACGGCTTTGTCTTTGCGGCTCACCTTGTGGAGATTGGAATAAGGGTTGCCGATTGGGTCTCCACGGCTGAAAGCCTGCTGGGTACGCCCTATCTCTGGGGCGGCAAGACTGGGGCCGGCATCGATTGTTCCGGCCTTGTCCAGCTGTCGCTCGCCCAGGCCGGTATAACCGCGCCGCGCGACACCGACATGCAGGAAGTGGCGCTGGGCGCGCCCCTGTCGAAGGACGCATCGCTTCGCCGCGGTGATCTCGTGTTCTGGAAGGGCCATGTCGGCATCATGCGCAGTGCCGAAACATTGCTCCATGCGAATGCCTTCCACATGGCGGTGGCAAGCGAACCGCTCGCCGGAGCCACTGCACGCATTGCGGCCCGCAGTTTCGGCGCGGTCACTTCGATCCGCAGGCTGGGGCCAAGCATTTAGAAGCAGGTGTCAGCGATTGGGCATCCCCAGGGGAGCGGCCTGATGAGATTGGCGGTTATTCGCTCCAATCCTTTGGGCGAATTGGCGAATTTGGCTCGCAGGCGCCATCCGGATGACCGGGCCCGCACCCGCTTAGCGAAATGTTCACCAAGTTTCTGCATGGTCGTGGGCGGACAACCATGGGCCGGATGCCTGTGGCATGACGTTTCGGAGGCGATCAATGCGTATCGGGCAATGGGCGATCAGGCGGATGCTGGCCGCGGCGACGCTGGCGATGGTTGCCGGTTTGGCGCCCGTACCGGCGTCAGCGATGGATTCCGTCGAGGTCGAGATGGACAATGCCCGGCTGCTGAAGGTGCCGGAAGGCACCGACACCATCGTGATCGGCAACCCACTGATTGCCGACGTTTCGGTCCAGCGCAACAACGTGATGGTGATCACCGGCAAGCTTTACGGCACCACGAATATGATCGCTCTCGACAACAAGGGCGCCATCATTTCCGAGTCCCGCCTTGTCGTCTCCGCCCCCCGCAAGGATCGTCTGGTCGTTCTGCGTGGCGGCACCCAGGAGACCTATTCGTGCAGTCCGGATTGCGGGCCGTCGCTCCAGATCGGTGACGCAGACGCCAACTTCAACCGTGCGATTACACAGGCCACGCAGCGCGCTTCCGGCATCAAGAACGCCGGCGTTGATCGCACCAACTGATCCTGGCCGGAGTTCGCCGGCCCCGCGATTGATAAGTTGACGACTACCGGCTGCCCAGGATCGCGCCAGGCCTGCTTTTGCAGGCGAAGTACCGCAGAAGAACGGAGCGATTGCCCCGTTCTGGAGAGATGAAACGGCGACGTTCAGGACGTCAGCGCTTTCTTGACGACGTCGGGCGTCATCGGCAAATGCCGGACCCGCACACCGACCGCATTGAAAACCGCATTCGCGATAGCCGGTGCCACCACAGTAACGCCCGGCTCGCCCAGCCCGACCGGCGCGGCGGTGCTTTTGACAAACTCGATCGCGAGTTCGGGGGTGTCGATCATGCGTAATGGCTTGTAGGTGCCAAGGTTGCGGTCTCGCGGGCGTCCGTTCTCGATAGTCGTGCCCTCAAGCACTGCCAGCGATACGCCCCAGAGCGCGCCACCCTGAATTTGCGCCAGCGAACCATCGGGATCGATAACAACCCCGCAGTCGACGACAATCCAGAGCTTCTGCACGGTGATGGTGCCGCTCTTCCGCTCGACATGCACCTTGGCCGCACAGGCGATCCAGGTTGGCGACAGACGATTTTGCCCATAGGTGGTGGCAATGCCGATGGCGGAATCCTTGCCCGGAGCCTCCTGCTTGCCATAGCCGGAGAGTTCGACAACGCGTTTAAGCACATGCGCCTGTCGTGCGGCGCCGCCCACCGAACTCGGCAGCGACCCGGCGTTGCGTCCTTCGGGCTTCAGATGGGCAAGCCGGAACTGCACAGGATCAACCCCGACCTTGTGCGCTGCTTCGTCCATGAAGGATTCCAGCGCAAAATTCGTCCAGCCCGGCCCGACCGAGCGCAGAAAACCGATCCGCAGCTGGTTTGCAAGATCAAGTGAAATCGCCCGGACCTTGTGCGGCCCGACACTGTAGTAATGGTCAGCGCCATCGATGCTGTTGGGGTCAAACGTCCTGCCGTCTTTCCCCTTGGTCATGCCTGCGCCCAAGCCCATGGCCTCCATCGTCCAGCCGGCGGCAGCGTCATGGTCCATCGCCAGGACCTGCTTGCCCTTGTCGAAGGCCATGCGCAGACGCTGGACGCTGGGGGAACGGAAGCTGTCGAAAAGCGCATCCTCCTCGCGGAAAAAGACCACCTTCACCGGCTTTCCATCCATCGCCTTGCTGGCGAGAAGGCCGACGACGGCATAGTCGCCGTTAAGGCGCCGCCCGAAGCCGCCGCCGCACAGATAGCTCTTGATTTCAACCTCGCCGGACTTCGCCCCCACGGCCTGCTCCAGCGCCGGCAGGATCAGCGATGGCCACTGGGTGCCGGTGTGGACTTCCCACGTTCCGCTCGTGTTGCGCAGCGCCGTTGCATTGACCGGTTCAAGCTGGAAATGCAGCACGCTGGCGCAGGTGTATTCCGCTTCGAGAGTTTCGGCCGCCTTGGCAAAGATCGGCGCGGTTTCCGTATCGCCCGTGTCAAGAATCGTGCCAACGCCCGCATCTCTGATCAGCGCCCTTGCGCGGTCCAGCATCTGCTGCTCGGTCAACGCGGCGGTGGGGCCAGCCGTCCACGTGACCTTGACCTTTTCGGAGGCCCATTTCGCGGCCATCAGCGATTGGCCGATCACCACAACGACGCCCGGCACGATTCCGGTCGGATCCTTGAGATCGACGGTGCGGATATAGCCCTTCATCCCCTTTGCGACGCTGTCATCAATGGAGACGACGGACGAACCAAGCCGGGTCGGCGGGAGCAACGGAACGCCATAGACCATGCCCTCGACCTTGGCGTCGATGCCGAACAGCGCCTTGCCATCGGTCTTGTCGGGAACATCGAGTTCAACGACGTTCCGACCGACGAGCCGCAGGTCGGAGACAGGCTTCAAAGGCAATGCCTTCAGCTCCGCATCGGTGAAGCTGCGCGAAAGCCCGGAAGCGACAAGTTCGCCATAGCTGATGGAATGGGTTCCGCTCGTGACCATGCTGTTGCGGGTCTGGCAGCTTTCGGGGGCGACACCCCAGAGCTTTGCCGCAGCCTCGATCAGCGCGACGCGGCCGGCTGCACCCGCCTGCCGGTAGCGAGGCCAGGCCCCCCAAACCGACATGCTGCCACCCGTGACCATGTTGCCCCACTTGGGTGCCACATCGACATGCTCGATATGAATGTCCTTCCAGTCGGCATCAAGCTCATCGGCGAGAATCCGCGCCGTCGCGGTGCCGATGTGCTGGCCGATCTCAGCATTGATCACATGGACATTGATCCGCCCGGCCTGGTCGATCCAGTACCATATCGTCGGCTCGAACATCTTGCCATTGGGCGTGATGGGCCGTTCACCCGGCTCACCCGGCGCAATCGCTGCGTCCGCGCCCAGCGGAAAGCCGAACATGGCGACGGTGCTGGCCATCGCAACCAGAAACCCCCGCCGGCTTGCCCGAGGCAAGGCGACGGCGGAGCGCGGAGATTTGCGGAGATCGTCAGCCATTCTTCGCCCCCTTCATCGTCGCCGCAGCTTTGCGAACGGCGTCCCTGATCCGGATATAGGTCATGCAGCGGCAGAGATTGCCCGTCATCACCGCGTCGATATCGTCGTCGGTCGGGTCCGGAATGTCCTTGAGCAGCGCCGCCGCCTGCATGATCTGACCGGACTGGCAGTAGCCGCACTGGGGCACGTTGAGTTCGCTCCAGGCGGTCTGCAGCGGGTGGGCGCCCTTGGGGTCGAGTCCCTCGATGGTGACGACCTCGGCGCCGCTGACATAGCTGGCTGGAGTTGCGCAGGAGCGCGTCGCCCGCCCACCGACATGCACCGTACAGGCACCGCACATGCCGATGCCGCAGCCGAATTTCGTGCCAGTCAGGCCGAGTTCGTCGCGAATGACCCACAGCAGCGGTGTGTCGCCATCGACGTCAACCGAGACATCCTGGCCATTGAGCTTGAATGTGATCACGATCGCACATCCCTTTTCGGTTGGGCGGTTTACGGCGAGACTGACCGCGCCGAAAAACGCGGCATAACAAGCGTTATCAATGCCTGGTCGTTGTTGCTTTGCGGATTTCGCCGACCTTCCGTTCGACATCATCCCAGGGTTTGAGCTGTGCGCGCTGGCCGCGCAGATAGTTGACGATGGCTGCGATTTCCTGGTCGCTCAACGCATCCCGGAAGCGAGGCATCACCACGCCCTGAATACCATCGTCGCTGACGACGCCGTTGAGAATGACCTGGATGAGATTGTCGGGCGCCGAGATCCGGGTTGCAGAATTGATGGCAAGGTCGGGCCGGGCCGGCAGTACTTCCTTGACGTTGTAATGGCAGGACGCGCAGGCGGTGACATAAAGTCGTTTACCTTCGTCATCCCGGTAGGTCCGATCGGTTCTGCCCGTGGCAAGCGAGGCCTGCACCAGAGGGTTCTTCGCCGGGTCGAAGTCCGGCGTCTTGAGTTTGTCGGCAAGATAGACGCCAATGGCCTCAACATCCCGGTCAGGCAGTTTGCGCAGTCCGGCATGGACAACGGGCCCCATGGGACCGACCGAGACGCCATGATACTGCGAGACGCCGGATTTGAGATAGCCGCTGAGGTCCTTGGCGGTCCACGGCACCACCGAAGCATTCGCCGAGGTCAACGCCGGAGCAATCCACTTGTCGATGACTGCGCCCTCGAACTGCCGGCTCTTTTCTTCCCCGCCCAGCAGGTTGCGCGGCGTGTGGCAGGCCCCGCAGTGGGAGACACCCTCGACGAGGTAGGCGCCGCGGTTCCAGAGGTCGGATTTACCCTTGTCCGGCTGATAGGTGCCGAAATCGACAAACAGCAGCTTCCAGCCCGATTGCAGCCAGCGAATGTTCAGCGGGAAGGGGATGGTCGAGTCCTTCACCTGATTGCGGACGGGCTTCACCTCGCTCATCAGATAGGCATAGACCGCGCGAACGTCCTCATCGGTCATCTTGGTGAAGTGATCGTAGGGGAACGCCGGAAAGAGATTGCGCCCCTTCCGATCGACGCCCTGCTTCAGGGCCCGGTTGAACGCCGCTTCTGTCCACAACCCGATCCCGGTCTCGGGATCAGGTGTCAGATTTGAGCCATAAATGATGCCAAACCCGGTATCGAGCGGATAATTTCCGGCATAAGGGGCCTGCCCCGGCTGTGTATGACACTCGGCGCAAAACCCCGCAGCAGCAAGCTCGCGCCCCTTGGCGACAACGGCTGAATCGAAAGCCGGTTTTTCTCTCGCATCCCGCGGGCCGATCTCGCCGTGATAGGCGTAGAGACCGAATGCTGCCGCTGCAACAGCAGCCAAACCACCGACCGAAGCGATAATTTTCTTCAAAGCAGCACCATTTCAAGAAAAGTAACCCGGAGAATCTCAAAAACGCCAATCGTGATCGCAACGACCGTGAACAAGGTCATCGCCCAGGTTGGAACTTTCAAGCGCCCGCAGGTGGAGAACGCAGCCGTTCGCGTCCGGTTCCAGTGAAACTAAATTAAATGATGCGCCGTCCGAAAATGAGGGCGCGCCGCATCGCTCCGGATGCAGCGCGCTGCCGGCATCTGCCGATCTCGGAAGGAAAGGCGATCAGTGTTTGGTCGGTTCGGCTTTGGGGCCGCCCTTCGAAACACCAACCATCGAGGGACGGAGCACACGATCGCCGATGACATAACCGGCCTGTACGACCTGAACGACGGTTCCGGCAGGCTTTGTCTCGTCCGGAATCTCGAACATCGCCTGATCGAGATTGGGGTTGAACTTCTCGCCAACCGGTTCGCGTTTCTTCACGCCATGGCGTTCCAGCGTTTTCAGAAAATCCCGTTCGGTCAATTCGACGCCGTCCACCAGCGCTTTGACCGCATCACCAGACTGTTCGCGCACCTCGGCGGGCAGGCTGTCGAGCGCGCGGCGCAGGTTGTCTGCAACAGTCAGCATGTCGCGGGCAAAACTGGTGACGCCATAGGTTCGCGCATCAGCGACATCGCGCTCGGTCCGGCGGCGCAGGTTCTCCATTTCGGCGAGCGTGCGCAGGAGCTTGTCCTTCAGATCTGCCTTCTCCGCTTCCAGCGTCGCGACAGGATCGACCGGTGTTTCGATCTCGGGCAGCGGGATATCGGTGTTTTCGCCGGAAACGGGCGGAGTCTGGTCATTTTTCGACACGGGACAGGCAACCTTCTTTCATCAATACAGCGCTCAGACGGATATCGCGGCGCGACCTGCGAAAATCAAGGGGTGGATGGCTCGCTCGTGATGGCAGGCGGCTCGAGCACTTCCAGCAGGCTGCGGGCGATCAGAGCCTGCCGGCTGGTCTGATCGATCTTTCCGCCCATCAGATCGGTGACGTAGAAAACGTCGACGGCCTTTTCCCCGTACGTGACGATGCGGGCTGAGATGATGTTCAGGTTCATCTTCCCAAACTCGGTCGTCAGCTCATAAAGCAGGCCCGGACGGTCGAGCCCGGTCACCTCGACGACCGTGCTCTTGGCCGAGAGTTTGTTGTCGATCGAGACATGCGGCGAAACGACGAAGGTCGTGTTGCGCCGCGCCATCGCGGCCCGCGAGGCGACCACATCAGGCAGGCGGATCTCGCCTTTCAGCGCCTTGATGATGTGGTCCGCCACCCGTTCGGCGCGGCGCAATTCGTCCTCGTCCCGGTCAAAGGCCCGGGAAATGAAGATCGAATCGAGCGCCATGCCGTCCGATGTCGTGAAGATCTGCGCTTCGGCGATATTAGCGCCCGCTGCAGCGCAGGCACCGGTGACGATGGCAAGAAGCCGGGGGTGGTCGATGGCAAAGACCGTGACTTCGGTGACGCCCTGGAAGGCGTTGGTGGCAATATCGGTCTGAAACCGCTGGCCGGAGCGGTCAACCTTCTCCAGCATTCGCGCGTGGCGGACCTGCCGCTCGAAATCGACACGCGACCAGTAGCCGGCATTGTGGCGCTGGGCGTAGTCGGCGAAGGCCTCATCGCTCCAGTCCTTGAGCTCCGCCCGCAGCTTTGCCTTCGCCTCCTGCACCCGGCCATCACGCTCGCTGGCGGTATGCCCACCGGCAAGCTGGGTTTCGGTTTCCCAATAAAGCGCGCGCAGGAGCTGGCCCTTCCATCCATTCCAGACGCCGGGCCCGACCGCGCGGATGTCGCAGATGGTCAGGATGATCAGCAACCTGAGCCGCTCGATGGTCTGTACGATTTCCGCGAAATTCGCGATGGTGCGCGGGTCGGAAATGTCGCGGCTCTGCGCGGTCTGTGACATGTCGAGATGGTGGCGCACCAGCCAGGCCACGGTCTCGGTGTCCGCCTTCGACATGCCGAAGCGCGGGCAGAGATCGCGGGCAATCGCCTCGCCGACAATTTCGTGCGGTTCGTCGCGACCCTTGCCGATGTCGTGCAGGAACAGGGCGACATAGAGCACGGTTCGGTTTGACAGGCGCAGGATCAGGTCATGGGCAACCGGATGGGCTTCCCGCATCTTGCCCTGTTCGATCTCGGACAGGATGCCGATTGCGCGCAGCGTGTGCTCGTCCACCGTATAGTGGTGATACATCGAGAACTGCATCATCGCGTTGATGCGGGCAAAATCAGGAATGAAGCGGCCCAGTACGCCTGAGGCGTGCATCCGCCGCAGCACGCTTTCCGGGTTGTTCCGCGAGGTCAGAATGTCCAGAAACAGACGGTTCGCCTCGCGATCCTCGCGCAGGCGCGCATCAATCCGGCCCAAAGACAGGGTGATCAGGCGCGTCGCATCGGGGTGAACGGGCAACTGGTACTTGTCGGAATACCAATAAAGCCTGAGAAAATTGACCGGATCCTTCTGGAACACGTCATCCTCGGTCACCGTGATGCGCCCGTTGTCGACCAGAAAGTCCTTCGTGCCTGACAGGGCCCGGCGCCGGCGCAGCTTGCTGATCACACGGTCGAGCAGGGCTGTTGGTCTTGTCTCTTCCACCTCAACTGCCGCGGTGACGATGGCGGTAAGGTCCCCCACGTCCTTGGCAACCAGAAAATAGTGCTTCATGAAGCGCTCGACCGGGCGCAGCGCGCCGCGCGCACGGTAGTTCAGTCTCTCGGCAACGATGCGCTGAAGCTCGAAATTCAGCCGCTCCTCCGCCCGCCCGGTGGCAAAATGCATGTGGCAGCGCACGCGCCAGAGAAATTCCTCGCAGCGCTTGAACAGTTCGAGTTCCCGCCTTGTGAACAGGCCAGCCTCGACAAGCTGGTCGCGCTCGCGAACCCGGTAGGTGTATTGCGCAATCCAGAACAGGGTCTGAAGGTCGCGAAGTCCGCCCTTGCCTTCCTTCACATTCGGCTCGACGAGATAGCGTGATGAGCCTGCCCGCTCGACCCGCGCCTCGCGTTCGGCGAGCTTTGCCTGCACAAATTCTGCCGCAGTCCCGGTCACAACATCCTTGTCAAACCGCGTCTGGAACTCGACAAAGAGTGCCTCGTCACCGATGATGGGGCGGGCTTCCAGCAGGGCCGTGCGCACGGTCATGTCGCCCTGCGCCGCCTTGATACACTCATCGACCGTGCGCGTGGCGTGGCCCACCTTCAGGCCAAGATCCCACAGCGGATAAAGCATCGCCTCGGCAATGCTCTCGCCCCAGGGCGTGGAATGCGCAAACAGGAACAGAATGTCGATGTCAGACCCCGGCGCCAGCGTGCGACGGCCATAGCCGCCAACAGCGCAGACGGTAATCCGCTCGCCCGCCGTGGGATTGGACAAGGGATACATGCGCGTTGTCACGAAGCGGAACAGCGCGCGGATGATCGCATCCTGCGCGTCCGACAGCGACTGGGCGCAGGCCATGCCGCCCCGCGTTTCGAGGATGGACTTTGCCTGATCCCGCGCCGTGGCCAGCACGGATTTGCCCCAGCGGACGATCTCGGTGCGGACAACATCCGCGGTTGCGCCTTCGGGAATGGCATCGAGTGCCTGTTCGAAGAGATGTCCGGCATCGGCAGGCCAGAAGGACTTCCCCTCCGGCGGCAGGAAGGCGGCAGATTTGCGCTGGGTGGCGGGTTTGGTCACGCACGCTCCTTGCGGTTCGTCTCGATCGCGTCCCAGATGGTGATGGCAAGGTCCGGCCCACCGAGGCGCTTGATGGCCCGGATCCCGGTGGGGGAGGTAACGTTGATCTCGGTCAGGTTGCCGTCGATGACGTCGATGCCGACGAAGATCAGACCCATGCGTTTCAGCGCCGGGCCGATGGTCTCGCAGATCTCTTTCTCGCGCGGGGACAGGTCGGTTGCCTCCGCCGCCCCGCCCCGCACCATGTTCGAGCGGATGTCATCGCCCGAAGGCACGCGGTTGACGGCGCCGGCGGCAACACCATCAACGAGGATGATGCGCTTGTCGCCCTGCACCACTTCGGGCAGGAAGCGCTGGCAGACCCAGGGTTCGCGGAAGGTGGCGGAAAAGAGATCAAAGAGCGAGCCGAAGTTCGGGTCGCGCCGGGTGACCTTGAACACCGAGGCGCCGCCGTTGCCGTAGAGCGGCTTCATCACGATGTCGCCGTGCTCCGCGCGGAAGGCCTCGATCTCGGCGCGGTCGCGCGAGATCAGCGTGGGCGGCATCAGGTCCGGAAATTCCGTGACGAGGATCTTCTCGGGCGCGTTGCGGACATGGAAGGGGTCATTGACCACCAGCACCTTGGGTTGGATGCGCTCCAGAAGGTGCGAGGCGGTGATATAGGCGAGATCGAAGGGCGGGTCCTGACGCATCAGCACCACGTCGAACGCGCTCATTTCGGTGCGGAATTCCTCACCGAGCGTGGCATGGTTGCCGACCTCATCACGCACCTGAACGGGCCGGACGCGCGCGGTGAGCTTGTTATCCCGCAACGAGAGCTGCTCAGCGCCATAAACGAACAACTCATGCCCGCGCGCCTGCGCCTCCAGCATGAGCGCGAAGGTGGAATCGCCCGCGATCTTGATGTGTTCGATGGGGTCCATCTGGACGGCGACACGGAGTTTCATGCGGGCTCCTGAGAGTTCGGAACGGTCGGCGCGCCTAGTTGAGGCTGATCTCGCCGATGGCTTGGATATGGCGCGGGAATCGGTGCGGGGCAACAAGGATCGCATCAAGGCGCAGGCTGCGCGGCAGGTGGTTGCGGCGGCCCAGATAGGCGCGGGCGGCACGCCCGATGCGGTTGAGTTTTTCATCGGTGAGGGTGAGCAGCGCAGCGTCGAGACTGGCGCGCGCTTTTACCTCGACGAAAACTACCGTGCCGAAACGCTCGGCAATCAGATCGATTTCAGCGCCCGCTGCCTGGAAACGACGCGCCAGAATTGAATAGCCTTTGAGACGCAGCCACCATGCGGCCAGCGTTTCTGCCCTCAACCCGAAGCGA
>JAIUNP010000112.1 GCA_020161975.1 Pseudomonadota bacterium | reverse complement strand
TTCATCGGACCGGATACCCGCCGCAACGAGGTGCTGAGCTTCGTTAAGCGCGGCCTGAAGGACCTGTCGATCAGCCGCAACACCTTCGATTGGGGCGTGCCGGTTCCGGGCTCGAAAGAGCACGTGATGTATGTCTGGGTCGACGCGCTGACCAACTACATTACCGCCGCCGGCTATCCCGACGAGACCGCGCCGCGCTGGAAATACTGGCCGGCCAACCTGCATCTGATCGGCAAGGATATTGTCCGCTTCCACACCGTGTTCTGGCCGGCGTTCCTGATGAGCGCCGGCGTGCCTGTGCCCCGGCGTGTGTTCTGCCACGGATTTCTCTCCAACAAGGGGGAGAAAATGTCGAAATCGCTCGGCAATGTCGTCGATCCGATGGAGATGGCTGCCTATTACGGCAAGGATGCGCTGCGCTATTTCCTGCTCCGGGAAATCTCCTTCGGGCAGGATGGCAGCTACAGCCACGAGGGCATCGTCAACCGCATCAACGCCGATCTTGCCAACGACTTCGGCAATCTGGCCCAGCGCTCCCTGTCGATGATCAACAAGAACTGCGATGGCAAGGTGCCGGCGCCGGGCCTTTACGCACCGCAGGATCAGGTGCTGCTGACCGCGCTTGATGGCGCCATCGATAGCGTGCGTGCGGCGATGGATGACTTCCAGATGCATCAGGCACTCAGCACCATCTGGGGGCTTATCGGCGATACGAACCGCTATTTTGCTGCCGAAGAGCCGTGGAAGCTGAAGAAGCTGAACCCGATCCGCATGGACACTGTGCTTTATGTGACAGCAGAAGCGCTGCGCCAGTTCGCGATTCTCACCCAGCCGTTCACACCGAATGCATCTGAAAAGCTGCTCGATCTTCTGGCCATTCCGGCGGATCAACGGGATTTTGCGCATCTCGGTGCGCTGCACCGACTGAAATCCGGGACGCCGCTGCCGGTGCCCGCCGCCATCTTCCCGCGCTTTGTCGAGGCGGAAGAGGGCAAGGGCGGCTAGAACGAAGGTTCGCCATGCTCGCCCCTGTGGCGAGCCTCAACGGCGCGCTGGCCCGATCCGTGTTTTGAAAGCTGGCGCATCGCTGCTGTGGGCCGGCCATGATGAAGTGCTCAGACCATGCTGATCGATACTCATTGCCACCTCGATTTTCCCGATTTCAGCGAAGGCGTTCCGGCGCTCGTCGCCCGGGCAGAGGCTGCCGGCGTCGGACGGATGATCACCATCTCGACCAAGGTGAAGAACGCCGCGATCTATCGCGCCATCGCCGAGGCGAACCCGGAGGTGTTCTTCTCGATCGGCACCCACCCCAATAGCACTGCGGAGGAGCCGGACACCGCCACCGAAACGCTGGTGGAGCTGTCACGGCACCCGAAATGCGTCGCAATCGGCGAAGCGGGGCTCGATTATTTCTATGACAAGGCGACACCTGCAGCCCAGGCGGCGTCCTTCCGCCGGCACATTGCGGCGGCGCGCATCACCGGCCTGCCGCTGGTGATCCACGCGCGTGCGGCGGATGATGACATGATCGCCATTCTAGAGGACGAGCACAGCAAAGGCGCGTTTCCCGCCGTGTTGCATTGCTTTTCGTCCGGGTCGGAACTCGCCCGACGCGGGCTGGCACTGGGGCTCTATCTGTCGTTTTCCGGCATCCTGACCTTCAAGAACAGCCAGGACATTCGCGACATCGCTGCCGCGGCACCGATAGACAGGCTCCTCGTGGAAACGGATGCGCCCTATCTTGCCCCGACGCCGCATCGCGGAAAGCGCAACGAACCGGCCTTTGTGCGTCACACGGCGGACGTGCTTGCCGATGTGAAGGGGGTGCCGCGCGCGGATATTGCGCGGATCACCACCGAAAACGCCCAGCGCCTGTTTTCAAAGTTGCCTAATTGGCCTTGATCATCTGGCCCAGTATACCCTTGCGCTTGGCCTCGTAATAATAACCGCCGGCATAAAGCCGCACCGCGCGATCCTCGTTACCGCCGGAGACGCGATAGGCATTGGCCAGATAAGCGCCGGCATAGCGCAGGTTCGTGTCCGCATCGAGCAGGCCGCTGGCCGGACCGGAATAGCCCATGCCCTTCGCCGTATCGTGGCGGATCTGCATCAGCCCCCAATAGGGACCGTTCCGGGCTGCGGGGTTGTAGTTGCTCTCGCGTTTCACAACGCGATGCAGCAGGCGCGGGGGAATATTGTATTTTTCCGCATGTTGCGCGATTTTCAGGTCCAGCCCGTTCGCCGGCGCGGTGGCAGCCAGCGCCCGGTCGTCAGACAGTTTTGCCTCGGGCTCCTGCATTGTGTTGCAGCCGGCAAGGGCGAGTGTGAGCGCAAAACCTGCGATCCGTGGTGTCATGGTTCGGCTCCGAGCCAATAAGAGAGCGCGCAAACACCTGAACAAATTGACGAAATCGAGGCAAAGCCCCATTTCGGGCCATGCAATGACGCATTGAAGCCATGCGGACGATGTGCGAAACATCGCAGGCAATGACGACGTACATCACCCTTCTTGGCTGTGGTTCCTCCGGCGGTGTGCCCCGCGTGGGGCAAGGCTGGGGCGCCTGCGACCCGGACGAACCTCGCAACCGGCGCCGGCGCTGCTCGGCGCTGGTGGAGCGCGAAAGCACCGATGGCATCACCCGTGTGCTGATCGACACCTCGCCGGACCTGCGCGAACAGTTGCTCGGCGTGGGCATCGACCATCTCGACGGCGTGATCCTGACCCATGATCACGCCGATCATACCCACGGCCTTGATGATCTGCGCCCGCTGACAATCCTCAACCGTCGCCAGATCGACGTTTATGCCGACGCGCCGACTGCCCGCTCCATGATGAGCCGTTTCAGCTATTGTTTCGTGCAGCCGGTGGGCTCAAACTATCCGCCCATTCTCAACCTGCACGAGGTGCGCATGGGCACGCCGATCACAATCGAGGGCAGGGGGGGCGCCCTCACCTTTGAAACCTTTCGGCTCATCCATGGCGATATCGACTGCCTGGGTCTCAAGGTGAGCAACGCGGTCTATAGCCCTGATGTCAATGAGATTCCCGAGGAATCAATCAAGGCACTGACCGGTCTTGACCTTTGGGTGCTCGATGCTCTGAGGCCAACCCGCCATCCCACCCATTTCTCGTTGCCTGAAGCGCTGGAGTGGATCGCCCGCATGACGCCACGCCGTGCCGTTTTGACCAATCTGCATACCGATCTCGATTACCGGACGCTTGCAGCGAGCCTGCCGGATACGATTGTGCCGGCCTATGACGGTCTGCGCATCATGCTCGACTGAAATGAATCTGCTGGAAACCGGACGCGAATTCGCGCAAGGATATGGTTAACGGGTCGGAGCAGGGTGCCCCATGGCGTTGCAGAACCAGACGGGTGGCACTGAGGCATCATCCACGATGCCGGTTGAACGTGTCACCACGCTCATCTCCTGCAGTGGTGTGCGCCCGCTGGCCAGCGGACGGCCCGATGGCGTGCCAGCCAACGAAAACCGCTGGTTCGACCGGATTGCCTTTCGCAAGCATTGGTATGCCAACCTCGCTGCCATCGCCGTGACCGGCGCGTTGATTTACGGCGGCCTGTGGATCGTGCATGAGTTCGTGCGCCTGCAAAAGCTGGAAGCCTGCTTTGAAGCCGGGCGGCGCGACTGTCTGCCGCTCGACATGGCCCGGCGTGGCCGCTGATCCGGCGCGTGTGCGGTTGCGTGATACGCAGGGATGATGCGCGGTGGCAGATGGCCCGGCCAGTCAGCTTCAGTGAAGCAACGGAACGAGCTTTCAATGGCTGTTCCACACATCAATTGGTTCCATAATATGTCTTATGCGAATGAGCCATTGTCGGCGCACACCCGGGATGTGCCTTGGGTAGCGGACTTTGACAGAAGCATTCCGAGAGGAAATCTCGAAGCTATGATAGCAGGAGCCGTCGCAATGGCCCTTGAACTCACATGAGCCTTCCTGGCGTGGCGGCCGAGTGAAATCGCTGTGCCCCGCCTGCACAGAGCGGTCGTGTCAGTGCTCCGCCGGAGCTTCGGACCTTGCGGCAAGGTGTAACAGGTTCATACGTCGAACTTGTCCTTCGGGGCTGGATCGTGCCAAAGGTGCGGAAAATTGCCGTTCCCGGCGCCCCCAGAAAAGAGCAGTCCTTTGGCGATCGATACCCTTCACCTTGGCCAGCCCAGCGCCATTCCCGCTTCGCCCGATGAGGCGCGGCTTGACCGTGTGCCGAACCCGCACAAGGGCGCGAACTATCTTGCGCGTTTCACGGCGCCTGAGTTCACCTCCATCTGCCCGGTGACCGGCCAGCCCGATTTCGGCATTCTGGTGATCGATTATCTGCCCGGCGAATGGCTGGTGGAATCGAAATCGCTAAAACTTTATCTCACCAGCTTCCGCAACCATGGTGCCTTTCACGAGGATTGCACCGTCGCGATCGGCAAGAAGCTCGTGGATCTGCTGCATCCCGAGTGGTTGCGCATCGGCGGTTACTGGTATCCGCGCGGCGGCATTCCCATCGATGTGTTCTGGCAGACCGCTGCCCCGCCGCCGGGACTGTGGGTGCCGGACCAGGGTGTACCGCCCTACCGTGCACGGTGAAGCCATGATCGGAAAGCTTGTTCTGCTGCACCTGCGCTGGTTTGGCCTTTTTGCCTTCGTTGGCGGTCTTGCCATCGTGTTTGGCAACATTCAGGAAGGCCAGAGCGCAGTCTTCACGACGGCGGCCTTCTGGATCGGCCTGGCGCCGGTCATTGCCGTGGTCGCAATCCTTGCTGTGCTGGTGCCGTGGCTGGTTTTCATGATTGATCCGCGCCGCCCGGCTGGCGCCGTGACGGCTGAGGCTTTCCTGCGTTACTGGAAGGCACTCTGACCTACTCGACAAACCGGGCAAGAGAGAGTTCAACAGGGCCATGTCCGACATCCTGAAGAAGATCGAAGCCACCAAACGCGCCGAAATCGCCGCAGCAAAGGTTGCTGTGCCACAGGTCGAGATCGAGCGCCGTGCGGCGGCCGCCTCCCCGCCTCGCGGGTTTATCCGCGCATTGGAAGCCGCCCATGCCGAGGGGCGATACGGACTGATCGCCGAGATCAAGAAAGCCAGCCCCTCCAAGGGGCTGATCCGCGCCGATTTCGATCCTGCGACGCTGGCCAAGGCCTATGCGGCGGGTGGCGCGGCCTGCCTTTCCGTGCTCACCGATACGCCGTGGTTTCAGGGCGCGAACGACTATCTGACCACCGCGCGCGAGGCCTGTGCCCTGCCCTGCATCCGCAAGGATTTTCTCTACGAGCCGTATCAGGTCTTTGAATCGCGCGCGCTCGGCACCGATTGCATCCTCGTGATCATGGCCGGTGTGAGCGATGCTGAAGCGCGCGCGCTCGTTGAAACCGCCCACGGTCTTGGCATGGATGTTCTGGTAGAAGTGCATGACGCTGCCGAACTCGACCGGGCGCTGGCCCTGCCCTGCCGCATGGTTGGCATCAACAACCGGGACCTGCGGACGTTCACGCTCTCGCTGGAGGTTTCCGCCACCCTCGCGCCGACAGTGCCGAAAGACCGGCTGCTGGTGGGCGAGAGTGGTATCTTCACCAACGATGATTGCCGCTTTCTCGAAGGCGTCGGCATCCGCACCTTCCTCGTCGGTGAAAGCCTGATGCGCCAGCAGGATGTGACCGCCGCGACCCGCGCCCTCCTCGGCGGCGGACTGGCAGGCGCTGCATGAGCGACCTCACTCACCTTGATGCCGCCGGCAACGCCAGCATGGTGGATGTTTCCGCCAAGGCCGTGACGGAACGCATCGCCACCGCCGAAGGCCGAATCGTGATGAAGCCGGAGACGCTGGCGTTGATCCGCGCCGGAGCGATGAAAAAGGGCGATGTGCTCGCCACCGCCCGCATCGCCGGCATCATGGCGGCGAAAAAGACGCATGAGTTGATCCCGCTCTGCCATCCACTGCTGATCAGCAAGATCGCGGTGGATTTTGCGCTTGAGGAGCCGGGCACGATCCGCGTCATTGCGACGGTGAAAATCGCCGGGCAGACGGGCGTCGAGATGGAGGCGTTGACCGCCGTTTCCATCGCATGCCTCACAATCTACGACATGGCGAAGGCGGCGGACAAGGACATGCGGGTCGAAGGGATTCGCCTGCTGGAAAAGCTTGGCGGCAAAAGCGGACACTACCGCGCGGGTGAGGCCTGAGATGGCTGGCGCGCTGCTGCCCGTGGATGAGGCGTTGGCGCGCATTCTCGCCGCAGCCCGCCTGACCGATGCAGAGCGTATCCCGCTGTCCACCGCGCGTGGGCGGACGCTGGCCTTGCCACTTGCCGCAACGCGCACCCAGCCGCCCTTCGCGACCTCCGCCATGGATGGCTATGCCGTGCGTGGAACTGACGTTGCCCGCCCCGGCGCGCGGCTGCGCCTGATCGGCCAAACGGCTGCCGGGCATGGCTTTTCAGGCGCGGTCGGTTCTGGCGAGGCTGTGCGAATTTTTACCGGCGCCCCTTTGCCCGACGGCGCGGACACCATCCTCATTCAGGAAAACGCATCGGCGGATGGCGATGAGATCACTGCGCTTCAGGCCGAACCCCGCGGGCGATTCGTGCGCGCCGCCGGTCTCGATTTTCGCGAAAAGCAGGTGCTTCTTCCGGAAGGGACACGCCTTGGTGCGCGTGAACTTGGCCTGGCCGCCGCGATGAATCACGCCACCCTGCCCGTGCGGAAAAAGCCGCGGGTGGCGATTCTCGCGACCGGTGACGAACTGGTCGAACCGGGCGAGATGCCCGGCCGGGACCAGATCATTGCTTCCAATCACTTCGCCGTTGCCGCTGCGGTGGAGTCGGCGGGGGGCCAGGCCCTGCTGCTGCCCATCGCCACGGATGATTTTGCCAGTCTTGAGCGTTCGATCCTTTCCGCGCGCAATGCGGGTGCGGATGTGCTCCTGACCATTGGTGGTGCTTCGGTGGGCGACCATGATCTCGTGCAATCGGCCCTTGCCAGGGAGGGCATGGACCTCGGCTTCTGGCGGATTGCCATGCGCCCCGGCAAGCCGCTGATGTTCGGCCAACTCGGACAGATGCTGCTGATCGGGTTGCCGGGAAACCCTGTTTCTTCAATCGTTTGTTCGTTGATCTTCGTTCAGCCGCTGATCCGTGCGATGTTGGGCGATCCCGGCGCCGGAGATGATCCCTCGCGCCCCGCCATCCTGGGCGCTGAGATGAAGGAGAATGACGAGCGTCTCGATTATGTCCGCGCCCGGATCATCGGCGAGCGGGACGGCCTGCCCGTCGTCGTGCCGCACAGCCGGCAGGATAGTTCGATGCTCTCCACCCTTGCGGCGTCCGATTGCCTCCTGATCCGTGAGCGTCACGCGCCGGCCGCAGCGGAAGGAGCCACCTGCCGCATTGTCCTGTTGTCCCGGCTGGATTGATAAAAAGCACTTGCGGAACGCATGAGGAACAGATAGATTTGTTCCTGTTTTGTTTGGAGCGCATGTGCAAACGTTCCAGGACGCTTGGCCCTTGAGAAGGATGCCGCGATGCTGACCAAGAAGCAGATGGAATTGCTGCGCCTCATTCAGGTGCGTCTGGCCGAGAGCGGCGTGCCGCCGTCTTTCGACGAAATGAAAGATGCGCTGGATCTGAAGTCGAAGTCGGGCATCCACAGGCTGATTCTGGCGCTTGAGGAGCGGGGCTTCATCCGCCGGTTGCCGAACCGCGCGCGCGCCATCGAGGTGTTGCGCCTGCCCGAATCGACCGGCGGCACCCCGCGTCCGGGCCGTCAGCGCTTCAGCCCCAGCGTGATCGAAGGGGATCTCGGGCGTGTCCGGGCGCCCTCTCCCACCGTCGCGCCGCCGATGGATGAGGATGAAGTCAGATCGATCATGGTTCCGGTCATGGGGCGCATTGCCGCAGGCACGCCGATTTCCGCCATCGAGAATCGCAGCCATACCATCAACATCTCCCCCGAGTTTCTGTCGCATGGCGAGCATTATGCGCTGGAGGTGAAGGGCGATTCGATGATCGAGGCCGGCATTTTTGATGGTGACACGGTGCTTGTCCGCCGGCAGGAGACGGCCAACAACGGCGATATCGTCGTGGCGCTGGTCGATGAGGAAATCGCCACGCTGAAGCGTCTGCGCCGAAAGGGCAACACCATCGCGCTGGAGGCGGCGAACCCTTCCTTTGAAACGCAGATCTACGGCTCGGATCGGGTTCAGATTCAGGGGAAGCTGGTCAGTCTGATCCGGCGTTACTGAGTTTCGGCTTCGGGCAATGGATCGAGCGCCTCGGGCGTCCATGTAGGTGCGGTTGATGATGGCGGCTGTGCGGAGGACTGTGGCGCCGGCTGGGCTATGATGGACGGCGTTGGTTTCGGTGCCCATGGCCGGTCGACGCGGGCGTTGGAGGCGGTTTCGTGGCGACCGTCGGGATAGATGTAGGTGGCGCCATAAGCGGCGAAGTAGTCGCGGTCGTAGACATCGGCGCCCTGCCGGCAGAAGTCCGGGGCAGCCAGCGGGGTTACGATGAGCGTGGCGCGTTCACAGTCTTCGGCAAAGGCACTTTTGTCGAGGACAAGAGCGATGCTGCGACCATCGGCCAGGGACGTCGTGCAACCGAGGCGGTCGCAGGCGGTGCCGGTTGTCAGCGCAGCGTCGCGCGGGGAGCGGCCGTCGCGATCACCGGCTAGCCATTGCTGGAGTGCGAAGGCTGGTTTCTGGCGACTGAGGAGGGTGAGACTGCCGGCGGCATTGCGAACCATGGCGGCGCGGCCCGAGGCGTCGAGAATGAGATCGGGGTGGCATGGCTCGTTTCCTGCAAAACCAAGGCCTGTTGCAGTTATGGCGAGGCCGACGATACGAAATGGCAACGTGGTCATCAGCGTTGCCAGCATCAGGCCGAGCGTCATGAGCAGGAGTGCCCCGGCGCTGAACCGTGCCACCATTGCGACCGAACCGCCCAGCCCCGCGACCCATCGTGCGAAATGCTGGATGATCTCGACTCCCTGCCCCATCAGCCACCAGGCCGGCGCGTCGAGCCCGAGGGGGTAGAGGACGACGCCGAGCAATGCCGCAGGCATGACGATGAAGGAGCAGACCGGCACGGACAGCGCGTTTCCGAGCACACCATACGGGTTGAGCCGGTGAAAATGGTAGGCCTGGAACGGGGCGGTCGCGAGGCCGGCGATCAGGCTTGTGAGGATAAAGGCGACTGCGAGACGCCGGAACGTATCTGTCAGGGATGATCCGCCGGGGTATGCCCTCCCGGCATTTCGCTCGTGCCAGCGCCGCTCGATCTCGCCATAGGCTACGAGCCCTGCCACCGCGCCGAAAGACATCTGAAAGCTGGGGCCGAGTACGGTTTCTGGCCGGATGGCCATAATCAGCAGGCCGGAAATTGCCAGATTGCGCATGGCGAGCGCCGGGCGGTCAACCAGGATGGCGCCGAACATCACCAAGGTCATGATGAGAGAACGCTCGGTCGCAACCTCGGAGCCTGAGAACACGTCGTAAGCAGTCGCGCCGGCCATGGCGATCAGCGCGGCCCATTTCTTTGTGGGGTGGTTCAGCGCGATGCCCGGCACGAGGCTGAAGAGTGCGCGGGCCGACCAGAAGAACAGGCCGGCGGCCAGCATCATATGCAGGCCGGAAATCGAGATGAGGTGATAGATGCCGGCGGCGCGCCAGCTCTCGTTGTCCGCTTCGACGATCTGGCCGCGTTTTCCGGTGATGAGCGCTGCGGAGATCGCGCCCGTGGAGCCGCCGATCACGGCTATGATCCGCTCGGTCAGCGTGTCGCGCATCCGGTCTATCGCCGCGACAAGCTTTATGCGCAGCGGCACAGGCTCTGAGGTTTCAAGCGCAGCCATGCCGCCTGTCGCATAGCCGACCGCACCAATGCGCTGGAAGAAGGCCTCGCGTCGAAAATCGAAGCCGCCGGGAACCGATGCCGGTTGCGGCGGCGTCAGGCGGGCGCGGAAGCGCACGGCATCGCCACTCGACAAGGAGATGCGCCCGCGTACTGTCACGCGCACCCGTTCCGGCATCCGCTCGACGGCGGGCGACATATCCGACACTGCAACCAGCACACGCGCACCGTAGACCGTCCGGTCGATTGCCTCGACGCGCCCATCAATGCTGGCAAAGACCGGGGTGGCCAGAACGGGGGCGGCCACCAGCCGCGCCCTGAGCGTCGCGGCGAAAAAGCCCGTAAACAGCGCAGCGATTCCCAGCCACATCGCGAGCGACAACAGCCGTCGCCGCCCCAGAACGGCAAGACCAAGTGCCAGAGCCGCCGGGATGCCGGAGGCGACGAGCGAGGGCTCAGCCTCGGCCTGGAAATACGCGACGATCCCCGCTCCGAAGGCGACTGGCAGCCAGAGGAAGAGCCGGCGCCGGTCTATTTCGAGATTGAAGGCAGTGCGCCAGACGGTCTGCCAGCCGGCAAGACGCTCGGGCCACCAGCGCAGCAGACGGCGGCGCGTGGTGGCCTCGTCGATGGCAATCGCCACCGCCCTGCCGCGCCCACCGCTGCGCCCCCGTGGGTCCGCCACGCTGCTCTCCTGTTGTGTCACCCGGCCAACATGCTACACGAACGCAACTTCCTTCAATTGCCTGCTGCGGAACCGTCCGAATGTCCACACCTGTCGTCACCCGTTTTGCCCCCTCGCCCACCGGATTTCTGCATATCGGCGGTGCGCGGACTGCACTGTTCAACTGGCTTTACGCGCGCCGCTTTGGCGGCACGATGCTGCTGCGCATCGAGGATACGGACCGCGAGCGTTCGACCGATGCGGCCATTGACGCGATCATCGAGGGGCTGCGCTGGCTGGGTGTGAACTGGGAGGGCGATCCC
>JAIUNP010000111.1 GCA_020161975.1 Pseudomonadota bacterium | reverse complement strand
TGGCCGAAAAGCTGCCTCCCGCCGTCTCCCGCCACAGGGTATAAGGGCCGCGCCAAGGCGTTGCTGCGATGCCGACAAGGGCGAGCGGCGTCGGCTCACCTGGGTCGACCGGCAAATGCAGGACTTCGGTGAACGGTGGGCCGGCAATACCCGGAGCATTCCAGATCGGCACCTCGGGGTCTGGCGCACCGGCCAGTCCAGTCCGATGTTCGATGCGCCGTGCCTCGCATTGGCGGGCCAGACCATCGACCACGCGTGTCAGCCGGAACGGGACCGGCGGTGCATCGCCTGCAAAGGTGACGACATCTCCGGGTTCCAAAGCCCGCAAACCGGGACGCAACGACAAGGTTACGGTTTCCCTTGCCGTCCAGTGATCCTGAAGAGCGGATGCGGCGAGATGCTCCGCCTCGCTCCGGCGCAAAACCGCGGTTGTTTCCATCGCATTTTCACGGCGGCTTGCCGTGCGTGGCCGCTGTGCCGAAACAGCGGCCCGCTGATATTGCGATTCCGCATCAGAAAAGCCAACGGTGAGCGTCCTGGCGAGTTCGGTTTCCTGCGCCCGGCTTCTGGTTTGGTCGCGCCCTTGCCGATCCGGCACGAGGTCATCCGCCGAGAGGGAATGCGTCCGGCCAAAGCCGCGCCCGGCAAAGCGCACCTTGCCACCGCTGACCCGCGCCTCGATCGCGAACAGCGACAGGAGCGGTTCGATGGCCGAACGGGCCGACATCGGCCGGTCGATGACGTAGCCATCGAGAAAGCCATCGCACTGGTCGAAGCCGGGAGCGTCGAGCCCGTAATCAGCAGTGATCGCCTTGAGCAGTCTATCCAGCGCCATGCCTTCGGCGCGTCCGTTCAGCCAGTGCCCCGTCTGCCAATTGGCGGCATCGCCCCACACCTCCCGCAAATGCGGGAAGGCCGGATAGGGTCGCGCATCCCAGGCCCAGGCATGGATCCGCGCCGGGTCCACCATCCGCCCGCCGTACAAAGGGGAGACCGGATTATTCGCCGGCTCGAAGGCCGGGTGATCAGGATCGAAGCGGACCGAAATCGCTTCCAGAAACCGCGCCGCGAGCAGATCGTCGCGGGCGCCAGAGGACAATGGCGGCAGCGCACTTTCGGACGACTTCGCATCCGGGAACAGGTTCGGCGCGTTGGCCCCCTTGTCCACTGCCGGACAGCCGACCTCGGTCAGCCAGATCGGCTTTGCACCGGGTTGCCATCCGGTTGCCACCGTCTCGACGCCGTTCATGCGTTCGACATGCGGCTCGCTCCACCAGCTTTTCAGGTCCTTGGCGCAATAGATCCAGGGCTTGCCGTAGGCGTCATCGGTGATCGGTGTGCGCTGCTGCGTCGCTCGCGCCGTGGCATCGGCATAGTACCAATCGAAGGCTTCGCCACCGCCAAGTCCCGCCGTCAGGTAATCGAGCCCGCGACCATCCGGCCAGAGTCCGGCATCGGCGTGGCCCTCTCCGTCGCGCCAGTCGGCGAGCGGCGGGTAAAAATCGATGCCGACAAAATCGATGTTGACGTCGCTCCACAGCGGATCGAGTGGAAAGCGCACTTCGGCACCGCCGCCCTGCACATGGGCGCCGTACTCGGTCCAGTCGGCGGCATAACCGATCTTCACCCCTGGTCCGAGCAGCGCGCGCACCTCGCCCGCGAGCGATTTCAGCTGCTGCACCGCCGGATAGACACCGGACGCGGAGCGGATGCGAATTAGCCCGATCAATTCCGAGCCGATGATAAAGGCATCGACCCCGCCCGCAGCCTTGCACAGCGCGGCATTGTGCAGAACCATCCGCCGGTAGGTCCATTCCGAAGGGCCAGAATAGGTGACCGTGCCGGCGCTGACCGCAAACTGGGCCGCTGTCGCGGTCCCGAAGAAGGTCGCGACCGCGCTGGCCGCAGCCGTCGTGCCATCGGACGAACCGACGCGCCCCGGCGCGATGTCGAGCGTGATGCGGCCACGCCAGGGGAAGGCGGCCTGCTCGGTCGCGCCATAGGGATCAGGCAGGCTGTTGCCGGCAGCGATGTCCATCATCACAAAGGGATAGAAAACCACCGAAAGGCCGCGCGCTCTGAGGTCGGCTATCGCAGCAAGAAGGCTGCTGTCCGACGGGGTGCCACCATAGGCCGCGCGTCCGTCGATCTGTGATACGAGATGTGCTGTCTCGCGCGTCTTGCCCGCAACGGACCACTGGTCGCCGGTTGTTGTCTTGATCCGGTTGTCGACGCCCGGCACGATGGCGGCGTGGCTCGCGCGCAGGTCCGTTCCGAACCAAGAGGTGACGAGCGCCACGCTTCTGGCCTTTGGCAGCACAGCCTCCAGCGCATCGAGCGAGGCTGAAAAGTCCGAGGCATGGGTCAACTGGTTGCGGTTTTCGGGTTGCGAGGCACCACGCCCTAGAATGCGCAGCACCTGCCCCGGCTGGTAGGCAAATTCACTTGCGCCCGGAATGAGATCGACGCCGCGTACGTGATCCGTCAATGCTCCCACCGGGCGCACCACCTCGAACGAAAGTTGCGGCAGTCGGTTGCCATAGGCTTCCAGCGGCAGGCGCTCGAAGACCACATAGGCCGTGCCGCGATAGGCCGGACTTTCACCCTGCCGCGCGGCGATCAGCGGGTCTGCCTCCTGCGTCTCGCTGCCGGGGTAGACACGCATCGTCACCGTCGTCAGATCGAGCGGCTTGCCATCGGCCCAGACGCGGCGGACCATGCCGACCGGTCCTTCACACAACGCGACCGCGAGATTGGCGAAGTAGCTGTAAGTGGTCGTCACGGTCTGCTGTTTCGGTGCACCGCCTTTCCCGCCCGATTTTCCCGAGCGTTGCGCCTGCATCTGTTCTTCAAAGCGCGTTGCCCAGATGACCTGACCGCCAAGGCGCACGCGGCCATAGACGCGGGGGATGGGCGCACCTTCTGACGCCGAAATGCCATCCAGTGTCTTGAGGCGGGGACCCTCGACATAGCGTTTACCGGGACCGCCCATCAGCGACCGATCAATGACGCCGCCGAGAACCGCGCCCGCCGCCTGCCCGACCGCCGCCAACATCGGCCCGCCGAAGGCCGCGCCCAGCGCGGACCCTGCTGCCTGAAGCACAAGAGTTGCCATCAGTCGATCACTCCGGGAAAGCTGAATATGTGGGCGATGCGCCGCTGCCAGAGCCCAAGCGGCACTTCGGCGACTGTGGCGCCGTCGTGGGCGTGGATCAGCCGGTCGCCCGGCGCCAGAATGCCGGCGTGTTTGGCTGGCAGGTTTGCCCGCCAGCGGAACAGCACGAGGTCGCCAGGGCGGCCAGGCGGGGTCTCGATCTCGACGAAGTAGCGGCGAGCGGCGGCAAGCAACGTTTCCCTGCCGCCCGCCTCCGCCCAATCGGGCGCATAGGCCGGTGGCTGTTCCGGTTCGGCACCATAGATCATGCGCCAAACCCCGCGGATCAGCCCGAGACAGTCACAGCCCTGCCCCGGCGCCGAGGCCTGATGCATATAGGGAGTGCCGATCCAGGCACGCGCCGCTTCGAGAATTTCGGACCGGGCGAGGCCTTCAACTTTGAGCGCGTTCCTCATGGATCGAGCCTGCCGCCATCATGGCCGCCCTCACCGGGGCGCGCATAGGTGAGAATGAAATCGGGGGTGGGAATGTCGGGAAAGCCGCGAAAATTTGCGGCGTTTGCGAAGGTGCCCCGGCAGGTCGCGAAAGTCTTGTCGCAGCCGGCGATCAGCGTCACCACCGCGCCCGGTTCCACTGCGTGCGGAAAGGCATCCCAGAGTTCGATGACGCCCGAGGTGGTGTGCAGCCGGATCTGGCGGACATGTCCGGCGTTCGGCCCCGTGGCAAAGCTGGCGAGCCCGGAGGTGAACCGTCCGACGGAAACCGTTCCGGCCAGGGTCAGGCGCAGCGAGAGCCGGCTGAGAACGGCTTCCACCGACGCTGTGATCGTGTGGGCCCCAAGCTCAACCTTGCAGCGCCCGTCGCCGAGATCCGCCGCGCAGTTTTTCGTGAACAGCCGCCCCTGCTCCTGATCATAGCGGTGCATGGGGCCGCGCAGTTCGGCGACAAAACTGGTCTCGGACCGCCGGATTTCTCCGATGGTGGCAACCTCTGCCAGAAGGCGCTGGTCAGGATCGGCCCAGTTGACAAGGAAACTCTCCACCGTCGCATCGTCGTAGAGGCCCGCAGCGATGTCGATTTCGCGGAGTTCAGCCCCCGTCAGCGCGCCCGAAACCTCGCCCGATGACACGCCGAGGCCAAGCTGCGCATCGACTTCGCTGGGGGCAAGGCCGCTCGATGCGGCAAAGGTGGTTCCCGCGAATGTCAGGTCGCGGTCGTGATCGGTGAAACCGAATATGGTGCCGTCTGTCCGGGTCAACCGCCAGCAGCGGCACAGGGTCGTCACGCCGCCGGCGATGTGGCCAGCAAGCGCAGGATCAAGGTTCAGCATGGGAGGCTCAGGGCAGGATTTCGATCAGAGGAATTTTCGGGATGGCGCCGGCCTCGAAGGCCTCAAGGTTGATGTCGAGTGTGTCCGTGTCGAACCGAACCGGCACATCGAACTGAAAACCCGCCGTGATGACGGCTCCGGCCTGAGGCACCGCACCGGGCGGAAAGGTCACAAGTCCGGTTGTCGTGTTCACCGTGAAGGCGGTGGTCTCGACACCATCCACGGCCACACGGACGCTTCCGGCGACCGGCTTGGCAATTGGCCGAACATAGGGCGCATGGGTTACGCCATAGGTCTTTGTCAGCGCGAAAGCCGCGTTTGCGCCATCGCCGATGCCGATGCGCTGGTCGCCCGGTGCTACGCCCGCGCCGGGGGCTGCGGAGGTCCAGTCGAGCCGGTCGCGGAAACGGAAGCCGTAGAGCCGCCCCCGCCGCTCCTCGAAAAAGGCCACCACTGCGGACAGGGCATTCAACGACTTGATGCCATAGCCTGCCTCATAACGGCGCCGGGAATGCGCCCATTTCTGGTTGCGTTCCTCGCGTCCGGAGGCTGTAATCACCACATCCGTGCGACGTTCCGGCCCGCCTCCGGTCCTGAGAGACACATCGAGCGGGAACCTGACTTCGTGGAAAGCGTTAGACATCCGAACCTCGTTGATCCAGCGCAAGGAAGAAAAGCGCTCCGGTCGACAGAATTGCCGTATTGAAGCCTGAAGGAGGGGACATGAGTCACACACCGCATGAACTGGCCGAGGAATTCCCGGACAAGATCGCGAAGATCCACGCGCTAAAGATGAGCGATACCCATTTCGCGCGCATCGCGGACGAGTATCACGACGTGAACCGCGAAATTCACCGCATCGAGACCGATGTGGAACCGGCCAGCGACGACGCACTGGAGGAGCTGAAAAAGAAGCGCCTCTGGCTGAAGGACCAGGTTGCCGGCCTGCTTGGCTGATCCAATCAGGGGACCGGCGCCGCCCTGGACGGGCCGGTCCTACATCCCGCGACTGCCACGCGCGACTGCGCGGGCCAGACTGGCCGCAACATGGCTTTCGGCGCGGGAAAAGCTGTCCACATCCGGTGTCTGGATGTTCACGACGACCTGCGGGCCTGCCGCATTGCCGCCGGCTGCCACGCCGAGCCGCCCGTCCGCACCACGACGCAGCGGCAAGATCGCCTCCGGCCCGGCTTCGCCGGCAAGGCCCGTGCCCCGCCCCAGCGGAAAATAGGTCGGCGCGGCAATCACCCCGCCATCTGCAAAGGGCATCACCGGCCCCGCGGCTGCGCCACCGCCAAACATGCCGCCGAAGGCACCGGTCAGTCCTTGCGTCAGCGCTCCGATGCCGCTTGAAATCACGCCCTGCAACGGTTTGAACGCCGCGCGCAGGCTGAGGTCGATGAACTTTTGCCCCAGTCCCTTCAGGATGTCGTCAAAACCCTTGCCCTGGGCGATGCCGCCGGCAAAGGCCCGCGACATCGCCGCACCGAATGTGCCGGCAAGGCCGTTGAGGTCGGCGAGTTTGGCGCGCGTATCATCGAGCGCGGCATTGGTGCTGCTGATCTCAATCGTGTCCATTGTCCAAGGGCTCCTTCGTATCGGGAAAGGCTTCAATCAACGCCTGTAACTGCTGCCGATCCAGCGAAGGGGCTTCGCCGCCGCCAACAAAACGAATGGCTGCGGCGAGTTCGCGCGGGGTCATGGCCCAGAATGCCTCCGGCGACAGGTGCAGGCGCGCGAGCGCAAAGCCCAGTGCCTCACTCCAGGGAAAGGGCGGTGGCTTCATTTCCCCTCGCCGAAAGTGGCGGTGAACAGCGCCACGAGCGCTTCAACGCAGACAGGCATGTCGGCAACGCCTATGCGCCTTGCGATGTCGTCATCATCCAGCCGGGCCCCCGCCCCGCGGGCCGCCGCGCCCAGAAGGGCGATCATGTCACGCGCGCCAAGGTTGCCCTGCTGCATCCGTTCGCCAAGCGCGGCCAGTCCCGTGACGCCAAAGGCGGTTTCGATCTCCGCCAGCGCGCCCAGTGTCAGGCGTAGGGGAAGCATGCCGGATGCGAGCTTCAGATCGACATCGCCGCGATGATGGTTCGCCATGATCGTCAGACCGCCGTGAACAGGATTTCGCCAGCGCTTTCGAGGGCGAGATCGAATGTCACCTCGCCGGCATGATCGGCCCGGTAGTCAAGACTGACGATCTGGAACGGACCTTCGATAATCCCGAAGTCCGGCACGAACACCTGCCAGCTACGGATCAGGCCTTCAAAGAAGACCTCGCGCATCATCAGGTCAGAGGCGGCATCCTTGAACACGCCCGCACCGGATATCGAGGCGCGCCTCACACCGGCTCCCGCCAACAGCTCTCGCCAGCGTCCGGCGGATTCGGCGTGGGTGATATCCACCGTTTCGGCGTTGAGGTTGAAGCGGCGGGTTCTGAGGCCGGCCACGGTCACGAAGCCGCCGGCACCGTCGGCGAGTTTCAAAAGCAGGTCCTTGCCTTTCTGGGCAGCCATGGAACATCCTTTCCGTTTCAGAGAACTTCGGTGACGAAGCGCAAGCGCAATGCGACACGCGTGAGATTCCTGTCCGCCAGCCGCCGCGTTTCGGTGGCCAGCACCCGCCCGGAGACGAGATGGTGCCCTGCGAGCACCAGCGGCGCATCGTCGAGCAGCGTTTCGAGCCGGCTGGCGATCGCAAGGCCTTCGCTGCTTCCGCCCTGTCGCGACCAAACGTGCAGCGTCAGCTCGCTGATATGCCCCTTGTCCGTCGCTGTGCCGTGCTCGCGCGTGCTGGCCTCGGCAAACGCGATGTAGGGCGCTTCTGCCGATCGGGGCACGTCGTCATAGACCTTTGCGCCCTCCAGCAGGGCCGTCAGTGCGCCGTCGGCCACCAGAATGGTGCGGATGGCTGCCTTCAATGCCGCGATTGGGGTCATGGCCGCACCTCCTCGACGAGGCAGACAAGCGAGCGGCGCATCCCGTCCGGATCGTACTGGCCGCGCACATCGAAGCGTCGACCGTTGGCGACAAAGCGCATGGCGCCGGTCACGTCGCCGCGCCAACGGATGACAAGCCGATGCGTGATCCGCTCGGCCTGTTGCTGCGCCTCATCGCGCTCCGCCGCCGCCAGCGGAATCAGCATGGCCCAGAGCACAAGGCGCGGCTGAAAGCTGCGCGTCACGCCGCCGATATCGTCGGGCGTCTCAATAGACTCTTCCAGCGTCGCGCGCAGGCGGCGCGAGCCGATGGGGGCTTCGATGCGCACCATCTTACAACCTCGGCATACGGAAGGGCGCGACGAGCGCGCCGACACCCTCGGGGAGGGCATTGCGGCTTGCGGCATCGCCGCGGTTCTCGAACCAGTGCGCGATCAGAAGCCGCATCGCCTGCCGCAGAGCTTCGGGAACATCGTCCGGGTTCGCGCCAAAGCCGCAGGTCACGTCGATCTCGATGCCGCCCCGCGCAAGAACCGGCGCCGGCACCATGGCGATCGTCTCGATCAACGGCGGTTGGCGGTTGCCATCAAGCCGAAACGCCGCGAGCGGCAGCGGCATGGCGGCGCCCTGTGCATCGATCAGGCGCACGGCATCCAGCGCCAGAACCGGCCCCAGCGGCAACCGGATGCAGCCATCCTCCGGCCAGGAATCGCGGGTAATGCGCCAGCCTTGCGCCATGAGACGCCGCCCGGCAAGGGTTTCCACGGTTTCGCGCGAGGCAGCGACCAGCGCGGTGATGAGCGCGTCCTCATCCTCGCCATCGACGCGCAACCAGGCGCGCGCCGCGGCGAGGCTCAACGGTTCATCGGCGGGGGGTGTCAGCGGGGTCACACTCATGGTGTCCTTTCCCGGAATGTCCGGTTCGTTGCTGCGAACGCTTGCATCCCCGCACGACGGGTGACACAACCATTGGCATGAAGAATTCTGGTCTTGGCCGCGCGCTGCGGCTTGTCATCGGTCTCGGGCTCACGCTGCTCGCCGTTTCGCCGGCGCTCGCGCTTGGCGGGGCGGCGGCAAAGAGCGGCGCCTGGGGGCTTTCCAGCCATGTCGTGATGGTTCTGGGCACACGCGGCACGGTCTGCACCGGCACCGTGCTGGCGCCCAGGGTCATCGTCACTGCCGCCCATTGCACGGCAGGCTCAAAGCAGGTTGCCGTCGCCTACTTCGAGGATGGCGCGCCGGTTCTCCAGATCGTAACAGCAGTAGCCCGCCACCCCGGATTTTCACGCAATTCGGCCGTTTCGGTCGATATCGCCCTGCTCAGGCTTGAAAATCCCCTGCCCTCGCGGTTTCAGCCGGTCAGCATCGATCACGGCGGCGCTGCCGGACACATTGGCGAAAGCCTGACCATCGCCGGCTTCGGCCTTGCCGATGAACGCGACGCCAAAAGCGCCGGTACCCTGCGCACGGCGGAGGTGGAACTGTTGCCGAAACTTTATCCGCGCTTCCTGCGGCTTGGCCTTGATTCGCAACTGTCCAGCCTCGCCATCTGCAAGGGCGATTCCGGCGGACCGGTGTTCGCAGGGGGCAGCGGCGCGCCTGTGCTCGTCGGTGTCGTCTATGCGGCGGAGCGGACCGGCAAGGCAAAGGCCTGCGGCGCGGCGGCGCAGGCGGTCCGCGTCTCACCTCAGCGCGGCTGGATCGATGGAGTCATGGCGCGGTGGTGAGGCGCTGAAGAGCGCCTAATCTTCCAGCTTCCCCGCTTCGTCCACCCCGAAATTCCTGATCATCCCGGACAGCTTTTCCTGATCATCGAGGACATCCTCGTTGCCTTCAAAGACGCTGTACTCGATGTGATCATCGAAGAAATCGACTTCAATGCGTTTGCCGACACGGGTTATTTCCACCATTATTGATTCAGGTCTGTCATGCGACAGCCAGTAGAAGATTTTGCGCTTGTCCAGAAAATTGAGGAACGGGATCAGATCCTTGATTCCGTCGAGCTGTGGCATCGTCAATTCCTGAACCTCCCACGGTTTAGCAATTTCTTGCACCGTCTGGCCATGGCGTCGCCTGACTTGGCAAGCGCGAGAACTTCTCCAATGGTCATATCCCAAAACTGTCCGGGCAGGACTGCCTGGCAAGCTGAAAGTCATGAAAATCCGGCAACTCGGGTTAGTCAGTCATCCGACCACCGCTTGCTGATCACGTCCATCAATTCCGCAGCGGTATCCATCACACCCTCGTCTCCGGTGAAATGGCTGAAATTCCACCAATCCTCAAAAAACTGAACCTCGACTCTGGCGCCGACGACCGTAAAGAACACGGTCAGCGCATCTTCACTGTATTTGTGAATGCTGTAGGTGATGCCATTTTTGTCAAGCCAAAGGCAAAACTTCAGCAAACCACTCAAACCTGGCCCGATGTCGATCTCAGTCATCTTTTCTGAACCTGTCTTCTCTAAGTAGCTTGTAACACCGCTGTGCAGCACGATCATGACGTTTATTGGCCTTGAGCAATTCGCTGATTGTCGTATCCCAGAACTGCCCAGGCAACTCGCTGCGTATACTCCCCCGACATTTTTCCGAGACAAATTCCTGCACGGTCTTGCCCATGTCCTCCTTGTCGAATCCACCGGCAAGCTGGACGGGAAGCCCTCCAATGTCGGCACTGTCGCCGGTGCCGGATGACGGGTCAACAGCACCCCCGCTCGTCCATTGTCCGCCGCCGGGGCTGCCGGCGGGCAGGCGCGGCTGGCTGTCCGTGTATTTCAGGCCCAGCGCCACCCGGCGGAGAACGGAGAGGAAGGCATCGGCGGCAAGGTCATATCGCTGATGGTGTCCAGGCATGTCGGCCTCGTGTTTGAAAACAGGCGCGACGGGGTTGCCGCCGCGCCCGTCAGCCTCAGGCCGAGAACTTCAGGAGCTTGATGGCCGCATAGTCCTGAACGCCGCCGCCGACGCGCTTGGTGCAGTAGAACTGCACATAGGGCTTGGCCGAGAAGGGATCGCGCAGGATGCGGATGCCGGCCCGGTCGATGACGAGATAGCCGCGGCGGAAATCACCGAAGGCGACAGCGGCGGCATCGGTGGCGATGTCCGGCATGTCCTCGGCCTCGACCACGGGAAAGCCCATCAGCGTCGCGCCCGCGCCCGCCACCGCCGGCGGCGCCCAGATGTAGCGCCCGTCCGCGTCCTTCAGCTTGCGGATGGCGCTCTGGGTCTTGCGGTTCATCACGAAGGTGCCGTTCTGGCGATAGCCGGCCTTCAGCGCGTAGACGAGATCGACCAGCCGGTCGGAGGCATCGGTAGACGGAAAGGCCCCGGCGGCGCCGGTCGCAACCGTGCCTAGATTGCCCCAGGCCCAGGCGCTGTTGGCCACCTGCGGCACGGAGAGAAAGCCCTTCGGCCTGTCCGTGCCGTTGCCGGTGACGAAGGCGGCGCCTTCCTGCTCGGCGAAGGCAATTTCCACCTCGTCGGCGATCCAGCGCTCGACATCCACGCTCTCGTCGTCAAGCAGGGTCTT
>JAIUNP010000110.1 GCA_020161975.1 Pseudomonadota bacterium | reverse complement strand
CGGCTCTGACACGGTGGCGCTTGAAGCGCTGCCGTCGCCGCCGGGGAAGACGTTCATCGTTCACCAGACCCTGCTGGCCAAGAAGGGCGTGCACGTGCTTGAGACGATCGACACCAATCAACTGGCGGCTGATGGCGTGAAGGAGTTCCTGTTCGTGCTGGGGATTCCGCGGATGGTCGGGACAGTGCAGATGGTGATCAACCCGGTTGCGATCAGCTAGTGCCGCTTAGCCCAAAAGAGTTCAACGCGTTCTGTGGCGGGTTGCCGGCGACGACTTTCGTTGAGCAGTGGGGTGGGGCGCAGGTCTGGAAGGTTGGGGGCAAGGTGTTTGCGGTGGCGTGGTTCGAAAAGGAAACCTCGGTTGCCTTCGTGCCGACGCTCTATCCCGATTATCATCCCGACCAGCCGGGCGGGGTGAATGTGGGGCGCTCCATCCTCGCAAAGTCGTTCGACATCCGGGCGCTGGGCAAGGATATGAACCGGCTGCGTCCGCCGCTGGAGACGATCACCTTCATCGGCATGATGTTCAATTCCTCGAATGCGGATCTGAAGCATTTCTTCAATGCGACCAAGTCGTTGACCTCGTTTCTCTATGTAGCAAGGCGCCTTGCCGTGCACGTGAAGGAACTGGCGTTCTATGGCCGGGGCACGAATGTCACCTCGGGCAATGCGCTGGCTGCGCGGCTCGCCAAGTCGGCGTTTGATCTCGGCATTCCGATCCATACCGATACGCCAGCGCGCGAACTCGTCCGCGATGCCGATGGACGCGTCGCGGGGGCTGTGGTCGAGATGGCCGGCAGGCGTGTGACGATCCATGCCCGGCGCGGGGTGGTGCTGGCGGCGGGCGGCTTTCCGCATGATACGGCACGGACGGCCAAGGCCTATGCCCATGTCAAATCCGGCGGTGAGCATGTTTCGCCGACGCCGGCGGGCAATACCGGCGATGGTATCGCGCTGGCAGAGAGCGTTGGTGGGGATGCGCCGTTGCAGTTTATCGGCACCTCGGCCTGGATGCCGGTGTCGAAGGCACCGCTCCCCGGTGGTCGCACGGGCGTGTTTCCGCATCTGCTCGATCGCTACAAGCCCGGAATCATCGGTGTACTGAAGAATGGCCGGCGCTTCTGCAACGAGAGCGAATCCTATCACGATGTCGGGGCGGCGATGATCGAGGCCTGCCGTGGTCAGGCGGAAACCGCGATGTGGCTCGTCTGCGACCATGCCACCATAGGCAAGTATGGGCTTGGCTATGTGAAGCCCTCGCCGATGCCCCGCGCGTCGTTCATTGCCAGGGGTTACCTCATGAAGGGCGAGACGCTCGCCGATCTTGCGAGCGCCTGCGGCATCGACCCTGCCGGCCTCGAAGAGACCGTGCGGACGTACAATGTCGGGGCGGAGCGGGGCGAGGATCGGCAGTTCGGGCGCGGAACGACCGCATTCAACCGCTATCTCGCCGATCCCGAGGTGAAGCCGAATCCTTGTGTCGCGCCAATCGGCAAGGGGCCCTATTACGCGGTGAAGGTGTTCATGGGTGATCTTGGCACCTTCGACGGACTACGCACGACGCCGCTGGGCGAGGTTTTGTCCGCAACGGGTGAAATCATTCCCGGACTTTTTGCCGCCGGCAACGACCGCGCCTCGATCATGGGAGGCAATTATCCCGGCGCGGGAATCACGCTGGGGCCGATCCTCACCTTCGGCTGGGTGACGGGGCGGCATCTTGCCGGTGTGTGACGCTGGCATCATTCATAGAACACGGCAATCAATTCATCTGTTTTATCAGGCTTTTGAAATGCGTGGCTTTGCGTCAATATGTCTTGACGTGAAGGGTCAGCCCTGAAGAACTGGCTGCGCGCGTATCTCAGGAGGGAAAACCATGACATTCAGGACATTAATGTTGGCGGGAGCTGCCGCGATGGCGCTGTGCGGCCCGGCCATGGCGCAGGTGAAAATCGGCTTCATCACGACGCTGTCGACGCCGGCGGGCTATCTTGGCGAGGATGCCCGCGACGGATTCAAGCTGGCGGTCGACCAGGAAGGCGGCAAGCTTGGCGGTGTTCCGGTGGAAGTCATTGTTGAGGATGACAAACTCAAGCCCGCCGATGGCAAGCAGATCGCGGAAAAATTCCTGCAGTCGGACAAGATCAAGCTGTTCTCGGGAATTATCTTCTCGAACGTCGCGGGTGCGGTGGTGCCGGGCATTCTGGAAGCGGGCGGCATCTATGTCAGCCCCAATGCAGGGCCGTCGAACTTCGCCGGCAAGGGCTGCAATGCCAACTATTACGTGACGAGCTGGCAGAACGACAATCTGCACGAATCGGCCGGCGCGCTTGCCAAGAAGCTCGGCTACAAGAAGATGGTGCTACTCGCGCCGAACTATCAGGCTGGCAAGGATGCGATTGCCGGCTTCAAGCGCCTTTATGGCGGCGAAGTCATCGAAGAAATCTACACCGCGCTTGATCAGACCGACTTCTCGGCCGAAATGGCGAAGATCCGCGCGGCCAAGCCTGATGCGGTGTTCCAGTTCCATCCCGGCGGGCAGGGCATTGCCTTCCTCAAGCAGTGGCAGCAGGCCGGCCTGAAGGATCAGATCCCGATGGTGGTGGCGGCGCCCTCGCTGGAACAGAAAATCGCGGCGGCGGTGGGCGATGCAGCCGTTGGCGTGGCGGCAACGACGCATTGGAACACCGACCTGCCGAATGCGCAGAACAAGGCCTTCGTCGAGGCCTTCCGCAAAAAGTACAACCGCGACCCCACGGTCTATGCCAGCCAGGGCTATGACGCTGCCCTGCTGATCGGAGCGGCATTGAAGGCCACCGGCGGCAAGCTCGACGAGAAGCCTTTCCGGGAGGCAATGCTGAAGGCCGATGCCAAGCTCGTGCGCGGCGACTTCAAGTTTGGCACCAACCAGCATCCGATTCAGGATTGGTACGAGGTCAAGGCTGTGAAGGGTGCGGACGGCAAGGTCACGCTCCAGACCGTCGGCAAGGTCGTCGAGAAGTTGCAGGATTCCTACGCAAAGGACTGCAAGCTCTAAGGGCTTTCACGGCGAGCGTTTTCAGCGCGATCCATGCGCTGGGAACGCCCTGCTGCCTTGAATGACCACATCGTCTCTGTGCGGACTGGAAGCGTTTGCGCGGGCCGGCGCCTGCCGCGTTTTCTGACAATGCACCGCTCCGGCTGTTGCCAGGGCGCGCTTTTGGCTCTTGACCAAACCGGACCTCATGCAACTCCTTATCGAACAAATCCTCAACGGATTGCAGCTAGGCGGGACGCTGTTCCTGCTCGCGGCTGGGCTGACTCTGGTGTTCGGCATCATGGGCGTGATCAATCTCGCCCATGGTTCGCTGTTCATGATTGGCGCCTATGGCGCGGCGATAGTGGCCGGAAAGACCGGCTCCTGGGGGCTCGGCGTCATCGCCGGGCTGGCGGCAGCGGCGCTGGTCGGCGTGCTGATCGAGCTTGTGGTGATCCGGCGGCTATATGCCCGCGATCATCTTTATCAGGTGCTGGCGACCTTCGGGCTGATCCTGTTTTTCAACGGGCTTGTGGCGATGGTGGTGGGGCGTGCTCCGCTGCTGATGGAAACGCCGAAGGTGCTTTCCGGCTTTGTGGAATTGCTGCCGGGCATTCCCTATCCAACTTACCGCCTCGCCGTAATGGGCGTCGGCCTCGCCGTCGCGCTCGGGCTGTGGTTCATGATCGCACGGACGCGTGTCGGGATGCTGATCCGGGCCGGCGCCACGCATCGGGATATGGTGTCGGCGCTCGGGGTTGATATCGCCAAACTCTACACGTTCGTGTTCGGGCTCGGGGCGCTGCTGGCGGGGCTTGCGGGCATCGTTGTCGGACCGATCCGCTCGGTGCAGGTGGGCATGGGCGAGCAGGTCCTGATCATGACCTTTGTCGTCATTGTCATCGGCGGCATCGGCTCGGTGCGCGGGGCCTTTGTCGGGGCGATGCTGATCGGCATGGCGGATACTTTGGGGCGGGCCTTTCTGCCTGGATTGCTCAAGATGCATATGAGCGGCGCGCTGGCCGACGGGCTCGCCGGCGCGCTGTCGTCGGTTCTCATCTATATCGTCATGGCGTTGGTGCTGGTTGTGCGCCCGCGTGGCCTGTTTCCTGTGGGTGGCTGATGCAACGGGGCGAACGCATTTCCCAAATCCTGGTGGCCCTGGCCACCATTGCGCTGGTGGCTCTGCCCGTCGTGGCGGCGACATTCGGCTCCACCTATGCGGTGACGCTGGCAACGCGCCTGCTCATCTATGGCATGGTGGCGGTCAGTCTTGATCTCATCATCGGTTATGGTGGGCTCATCTCGTTTGGCCATGCAGCCTATTTCGGGCTGGGCGGCTACACGGTGGCGATCCTTGCCTTCCAGCTTGCGGAAGGGGTGCCAATTTTCGGCTATGACGGCACGAATGAGGCGCTGGTGGCCTGGCCGCTTGCGATGCTGGTGAGCGGTCTGGCGGCGCTGGTCTTCGGAGCGCTGTCGCTGAGGACCAGCGGTGCCTATTTCATCATGATCACGCTCGCGTTTGCGCAGATGGTCTATTACGTCTTCGTCGCGCTGAAATACTATGGCGGCGACGACGGGCTGGCGATGGCGCGGCGCAACACGCTCGGGGGCGCGCGCATCGTCGATCCCCAGATCTTCTACTACATCTGCCTCGGGCTGCTGGCTGCGGTGATCTTTCTGGTCGGGCGTTTCACGCGCTCGCGCTTCGGCATGGTGCTGACCGGAGCGCGGATGAATGAGCGACGCATGGCGGCGCTCGGCTTTTCGGTGATGCGCTACCGGCTCGTTGCCTTCGTCATCGCGGGCATGATCGCGGGTCTTGGCGGAGCGTTGTGGGCCAATCTCGCGCGCTTTGTCTCGCCGGATATGATGGCCTGGACGAAATCCGGTGAATTCATGGTCATGGTCATTCTGGGCGGGCTCGGCAGTCTGTTCGGGCCCGTGCTGGGGGCGGCGGCCTTCATCCTGGTCGAATCCACCCTGTCTGAACTCACCGAGTACTGGCAGGTCTTGTTCGGGCCGGTGGTGGTGCTGATTGCGTTGTTTGCGCCGCGTGGCCTTTGGGGTTGGCTGACCGTTCGGAGGAGGGGGGCATGAGCGCGCTGCACATTGCGGGCCTGGTCAAGCGCTTCGGCGCGCTGACAGCCACGGACGATCTCAATCTTTCGGTGGCGGAGAACGAGCTTCACGCCATTATCGGGCCGAATGGCGCCGGAAAAAGCACGCTGATTGGCCAGATTACCGGTGAGATTCAGCCCAATTCCGGCACCATCACGATGTTCCACACCGATGTGACCCGGTGGAGCGTGCCGCAACGTTCGCTCGCGGGGCTGGCGCGCTCGTTTCAGATCACCCAGCTGTGTCAGGGATTTACGGCGGAAGACAATGTGGCGCTCGCCATTCAGGCACGGCAGGGCAGTTCCTTCCGCTTCTTCGCCGATGCGCGCAAGGACAGGCGCCTGCGGGATCCGGCCCGGGCGGCGCTGGCGCGTGTCGGTCTGGCCGACCGTGCGGACAGGCTGGTGGAGGAGTTGTCGCATGGCGAAAAGCGGCAGCTCGAAATCGCCATCACGCTGGCCATGACACCACGCCTCATCCTGCTCGACGAGCCGATGGCCGGAATGAGCCATGACGAGAGCCAGAAGATCGTGGCGCTTCTCTCCTCGCTCAAGGGCACGGCGACGATCGTGCTGATCGAGCATGACATGGATGCGGTGTTCGCGCTGGCCGACCGCCTGTCCGTGCTGGTTTCGGGACGGATCATCGCCACCGGGACAGCCGAGGAAATTCGGGTCAATCCCGATGTGCGCGATGCCTATCTCGGGGGAGATGCGTGATGCTCAAGGTCGAGGACCTTCATTCCGGCTACGGCCTTTCCGAAGTGCTGTTCGGCGTCTCGCTGGAGGTGGGCGCAGGCGAGGTCGTCACGCTGATCGGCCGTAATGGCATGGGCAAGACCACCACGATCCGCACGATCATGGGCCTTCTGCCGACGCGCAAGGGCGAGGTCAGCTTTGGCGGCGCCCGGCTTTCCGGCCTGCCGCCCTATCGGGTTGCGCGGGTGGGGCTTGGCCTTGTGCCGGAGGGGCGGCAGGTTTTCTCCATGCTGAATGTCGAGGAAAACCTGGTTGCGACCGCGGCTAACCGGCAGAAGCGCGCGGATGCATGGACGTTGTCGGATGTTTACCGCACCTTTCCCAGGCTTGGCGAACGGCGCCGGCAGTTTGCCAACACGCTGTCGGGCGGTGAGCAGCAGATGCTGGCCATCGGGCGGGCGCTGATGACCAATCCGGCCCTACTGATCCTCGATGAGGCGACCGAAGGACTTGCGCCGCTGATCCGCGAGGAGATCTGGGCCTGTCTTGCCGGGCTCAAGGATGCGGGCCAATCCATTCTGGTGATCGACAAGAATCTCGGCGCGCTCGTCCAGCTGGCGGATCGGCATTATGTGCTCGAAAAGGGCAAGGTGGTTTGGTCGGGCACCTCCGACGCGCTGCGTGACGACTGGGACGCTGTCGAGGAGCGCATCGGCGTATGAGCAACCTTGTTTTTCGCGCCTACGATCAGGATGAACTCGACCGGCAGATGAACGCGCGCGGCACGGTGCCGGATATCGGTCCGATCATTGCCGACTATGCGCAGGAAAGCGCGCGTTGCCGCGCCGAGCTCCCTTGCGCAATCGGCGTGAAATACGGGCCGAAGCCCGAAGAGCGGCTCGATATTTTCCCGGCTCAGGGCAAGACAGCCGCTCCGGTCTATGTGTTCATCCATGGGGGCTACTGGCGGCTGCTGGATGCCTCCGATTCCTCCTTCATGGCGCGTTCGCTGACGGCGGCCGGGGCCTGTGTCGTTGCCGTCAACTATGGGCTGGCGCCGGCAACGCCGCTGAGCGAGATCGTGCGGCAGTGTGCGGCGGCGCTTGGCTGGGTTGCGGACAACATCGCCCGCTATGGCGGAAATCCCGGCCACATCCATGTTTCGGGTTCGTCTGCGGGGGGGCATCTGGCCGCAATGATGCTCTCGCCGGACTGGCAGAGGGCAGGCGGCATTCCCGCCGGGGCCATCCATTCCGCCTCGCCGATGTCGGGCCTGCACGATCTTGAACCGGTGCAGAAATCGAACTGCAACGCTTGGCTCAACCTTGATGCCGGTGAGGCGCGGCGCTTCAGCCCGATCCATCATCTGCCGTCTGTTCCTGTGCCGCTGCTGGTTGCCTATGCGCCAAGCGAGACGGAGGAGTTCAAGCGGCAATCGGAGGTGTATGCGGCAGCCAGCGCGGCTCGCGGCGCGGCGGTTTCGGTTCTGGTCGAGCCCGGAACCAACCATTTCGATCTGCCGTTGAAGCTGATGGACGATCGCAGTGCGCTGTTTGCGGGCACCGCGCGGCTACTCGGTCTTTGAGGTCAGGTGATCCGCCGGATGCTTTCGGCGATTTCATCCATTTCGAACATCTTCAGCCAGTCATCGCGCATCAGGCGCGGCTTGCCGAATTCGATGGCCTTGTTGCAGGCATCGGAAAACTGGCCCTCGATTTCCTTGAAGGTGACGGCGGCCAGAATGTTCATATGACCCAGCAGGAAATCGCGCGCGCAATCGGGCGGCACACCACGCCGGACAACTTCATCCATGCCATCTTTCATCACCGCGAGCAGCGTGGCGCAGAGCGTTTCGGAAAGGCCCGGCTCCAGAATGGCCATCTGCTCCACCGTGAGGCGGTAGGACGTCTTGATGGGCGCGTAGATGACCTTCGCCACAGCCTCGCCGAGGGCGTAATCGGCATCCGGCCCCTGCATGAGCGCGCTGGTGATCGACTGGCGTGCGGCGACGCCGCCGAAATAATCGCGGCGGCCGGCCTCCGTCGTCTCATCGTTGAAAATCGTCGGGTGGCAGGGATGCGAAATGAAATAGGTGAGGTCCGGTCGATCCGCGGGCAGGTGCCCGGCAAAGGCGGCAGCGGCATCAAGGATCATCACCATCGTGCCGGATTTCAACTTCGGGCCAATGGCATGGGCCACCTTGCCGATCACGGTATCGGGCACGGCGAGGATGACCACATCGGCGCTGGCAAGGGCGGTATCCTGATCGACGCAATCGACTCCCAATGTGTCCTTCAGGCGCTTGCGGCCGGCTTCACCCGGCTCCACATGCAGCACACGGAAATCTGACTTCGCCAGATTGGTGGACAGGCGGACACCCATCTTTCCACCGGCACCGAACAGGGCAATCGTGGCAGCCATGGCGAATGTTTCCTCCCGAATGCGCTCTTGATTTGTATGACATCGTATTGGCTGTGGCGCCGCGTGCGTCAACTGCAAATGTGGCGCTGGTGCTGCGGGATTGTTGGCAAACGTGACAGGAGCGCTATTGTCAGGATCGTTGAGGTTCTGGGGATTTCACGAGTTTATCCGGCATGTTGCGTCGTATACTGAACAAAGCGATTCTGGCACTTGTCCTGCTGGTTCTGGCCGGGCCGGTGCGGGCCGAGCGGCATCCGGCCATCGGGCTTGGGGGCATCGACATCCCTGCTGCGCTCGCGCGCGAGGCGCCGCCGGCAGGGCGCGTCGTGCCTGTCACCGGCCTCGGCGTGCCGCATCACCTTCTCGCCATTGACCTGATTGCGCGCGGGTTCATGGCGACGAAGGGCAATCGCTATGATCGGATTTTGCTGATCGGACCGGATCATTTCTTCAAGAGCCGGCGCCCCGCGGCGGTGACGCAGCGCGGGTTCGAAACAGCGTTCGGGCCTGTGGAAAGCGATAAAGTCGCGGTGGCGCGGCTGCTGGAATCGCCGGAGCTTTTTGACCCGTCCGATCTCTTCGATGGCGAGCATGGCACCACGGGGCTGATGCCGTTTGTCCGGCTGGTTCATCCGGATGTTCCGGTGGTGGCGGTGGCGCTCGGCATCGGGACGGGGCGGGCGGAGTGGGACCGGATTGCCGATGCCCTGAAGGCGATTGTGACGCCGCAGACGCTGATTGTTCAGTCTACTGACTATTCGCACTATCTTTTGCCGCATCTGGCCCGGCAGCATGACCAGCAGACCCTCAATGTGCTTTCGGCGCGTGATCTTGATGCGCTTTCCGCGTTGAAGCAGCCGGCCCATCTTGATTCCAAAGCTGCGAATTACATCCAGATGCGGTTGCAGGCGGAGGTTTTCGGCGCCGCTCCGGCGGTTATCGCCAACCGGACGGCCTTCGACTACATCCCCGTCAACGAGCCGACCACGAGCTATATCGTTACCGCCTATGGACCGGATCCGGTGGCGCTGGGGCGGCTGGTCTATGGCGACCAGCAGGTGCATTTTTTTGGCGGTGATGTCTTCGTCGGGCGGTATTTCCTTGGGTTGCTTGCGAGCCCTGCGATCCGTGACCGCATTCTTGGCGACCTTCGCACCGTCACGGGCAGGGCGCCGCTGACAGTCAATCTCGAAGGGGCGATGCTGCCGGATGTGCCGCACGGGTTGCCGCGACAGCGCCATGCGATGCCCGCCGGGCTCACGCTGGAGATATTGAAGGCCCTCAATGTGACCTCGGCAAGCCTTGCCAACAATCATAGCCATGATCTTGGCAAACTCGGGTTCAACGAGACGATCAAAGTACTGAAAGATGGCGGCATCAAGCCACTCAAGCATCTGGAACCGGTTGACCTCGGACCGTTTCGCCTGGTTGCACTCAACTTCATCGGAGTGGGCGATTTCAAGGGCTATCCGGCAGCGCTGGCGCCGGGGCCAGGCGCGGACGATCTTGCCGGTCTTTGCCGGTTGACCATTCGCGCGCCGGTCATCGCTGTCGTGCATTGGGGCGAGGAGTACACGGATGCGGGCGGCAAGACGGAGCAAGCCATTGCACATGAACTCGCCCGCTGCGGCATTGGCGCGGTCATCGGGGCGCATTCGCACAAGGCCTCAGTTCGTCCCGTGCTGACAGCGGGGGGTGAACAGGTGATGGTCTATTCCGTGGGCAATCTGCTGTTCGATCAGTTCAGCACCACCTCGTCCGGCGCGCTGGTGGAGTTGCGCGTGTTCGCGCGCGGCACTTTTGCGCTGAGGATGGTGCCGGTGCCCAATCTTTACGAGCGCGCGCTGGAGTTGCGGTCGGGCGACAGGGCAGAGACTGACAACCGCAAGAGTGATCAATAATCCAGCATCGGGCGCGGCTTGAAATAGAGCAGTTTCAGCGCCGGGGAGCGAATGACCGTGCCATTCGACAGATGGGCTGCGATGCGCAGATCGTGCCAGGACGAGGCTTCAGCGTCGAGTTGCAGGGTGAAGTTCGCGGTGCGTCCGGGGGCAATCGCGGCGCGGAAGGGCACCGGCAGGGTGTAGGGCGCGGCCTGTGTGCGCAGGTGCAGCGGGTTGGCGCGAAGTGCCTTGGGCGGGCCGTCCGAGCCGGCTTCGGCGAGTTCATAGATGTTGGCAAGGCCGATCGGCAGGCTGATCGGTACTGATTTCTGCTGCTTTGCGCCGGCATGGTCGATGTAGCTGTAATCCAGCGTGCCGACGAGTTGCACCGTCAACGTATTGCCCTTCAGCGTCATTTTCTGGCGAAGGGCACCGAAAATGGGGTTCTGTTGTGCCTCGCGCAGGCATTGCCGGGCGTCTTTTGAGGGACATTGCAGGCCGGCGCCGCGCATGTCTTCCAGCTTGGCGACATCGACCTTCTCGCGGGCCAGCGCATCCTGAATGGAGATTTCCGTGCGGGTCTTCAGCGTTCCAGTGACCTGCCGGTGCTGCGGAGCGTTGGCTGCGGGGCGCTGGCCCGGCGTTTCAAACGAAAAGCGGAGGGTGCTCGCCTCAGCATCTGCCACGCCGTAATTATAGAGGAAGAACTCCGGCGTGTAGCTGACCATGCATTCGCCGCAGAAGCCGGATTTGACATCCAATGCCGGGGCGCGTTCCTGCCGCGACGTTTCGGACTGGATGT
>JAIUNP010000109.1 GCA_020161975.1 Pseudomonadota bacterium | reverse complement strand
GAGGCGCCCCATGCCGTCGAACGTGCACTACCAGCGCCCCGAGGATCTGCCGGACGTCGTTCCGGTTTTTCCGCTGGCGGGCGCCCTTCTGCTGCCGCGCGGCAACCTGCCCCTGAATATCTTCGAGCCGCGTTATCTCGCCATGATTGATGCGGCACTCGCCGGTGACCGGCTGGTTGGCATGATCCAGCCCACATCCGAGACCGGCGCCGCACCGCCGCTCGAAACCGTTGGCTGCGTTGGCCGCATCACTGAATGGGCCGAGACCGGCGACGGGCGCTACCACATCACCCTGACCGGTATCAGCCGCTTCCGCCTTGTGGAAGAAACGACGCACGGCACCCCCTATCGCACCTGCCGGGTATCCACTGCCGCCTTCATTACGGATTTCGAGCCGCGTCGGGGCGAGAACGATGTTGATCGCGCCGCGATTCTCGAAACACTGCGTGCTTTCACCGAAGCTCGCGCCATCGAGGTCGATTGGGACGATATCGAGGAAGCACCCAACGAGGCGCTGGTCAATGCGCTCTCGATGATGAGCCCCTATGGGGCCCGCGAAAAACAGGCGTTGCTTGAAGCACCGGACCTGAAAACGCGCGCCGAACTTCTGACCGCCATCACCGAGATCGACCTTGCCGGCCCGGACGGCACCGACATCACCGTGCAGTAGGCTTCGCCATGACCAGTCCAGACACGCCCTACGGCACTGTGCCCCGCACGATCGACCCGAAATTCCTCGCCCTGCTCGTCTGCCCCCTCACCAAGACCGCGCTCGATTACGATGCGGTGAAGCAGGAACTGGTGAGCCGGGTGGCGCGCCTCGCCTATCCGATCCGCGACGGCATCCCGATCATGCTGGCGGACGAGGCAAGGCGGATCGAAGACTGAGTTTCAGCGGATTTGAACCCGCGTGTGCGGACCGATCACCGCCATCAGCGCATCGACGCGACCCGGCGGCATGGCAACGCAACCAGCGGTTCCGCCCATCGTCTCGCTCATCAAATGCAGAAAAATCGCACTGCCGCGCCCCTGCCGGCGGCAGCGCCGGTTCCAGTCGAGGTCAAGTACCACGTCATACTGCCTGTCCTGACGGGTCATGACTTCGTGACTGGCTGAAAACGGCAGGCGGACAGGCCGGTTGTAGGCACCGGCCCCTGGGGCATCGCACCAGCCGTCATCACCACGTATGGGGCGCAGCCTCAACCCCGTACGGGGCGGCAAACGCCGGTCGGCCCGCCAGAAGCCGCCAAGGATCGCCATCACGGCGCATGGCGAGGCGCCATCCCCTTCACGCTTGTCATGGGTGCCCCCGTTTCGCCCGATGCGGCAGGACATCAAGAGCGTGCCAGCTTTCAGCACCGCGCGCGGCCCCCGGGGTTCCAGCCGGAAAACCTCAACCCTCTCAACATACTGGCGTTTCATTCACAAACTCGCTGAAATATCGGCGGCACCCTTCGGCCGCTCTTGCGGCGGAACATGGTTTAGCCTTACCACTGGGGGTGTCCATCCTGTACGGGGCGCTCTATGAGCAACATACGGAAAATCCTGGTCGTCGAGGACGATGCCGCGCTGCGGGACGCCCTTGCCGAACAATTGCGCCTGCACGAGGAGTTTTCGATCCTTGAAGCCGCAGACGCCGCTTCCGCTATCACCACGGTGCGCGGCGAACAGATCGATCTGGTACTGATGGATGTCGGCCTGCCGGACATGGATGGTCGTGAGGCCGTCAAAGTGCTGCGCGCCAACGCCTTTCGGGGCCCTGTCATCATGCTCACCGGCCACGATTCGGAAGCCGATACCGTGCTGGGTCTCGAAGCAGGGGCCAATGACTACGTCACCAAGCCCTTCAAGTTCGCCGTGCTGCTCGCCCGCATCCGCGCCCATCTGCGCCAGCATGAGGCGAGCGAGGATGCCGTCTTCACCATCGGCCCCTATGTGTTCCGCCCCAGCGCCAAGCTGCTCTCGACCGCGCGCGGCACAAAGCTGCGCCTGACCGAGAAGGAAACCGCGATCCTGCGCTATCTCTACCGCGCCAACCAGAAGGTGGTGCCGCGCGAAACCCTGTTGCAGGAGGTTTGGGGCTACAATTCCAACGTCACGACCCATACGCTCGAAACCCACATTTACCGCCTGCGCCAGAAGGTGGAGCCGGACCCCGGTCAGGTCCGGCTGCTCATCACGGAAGCCGGCGGCTACAAGCTTGTTCCGTGAGATCAGATCCAACCCATGCGTCTTGACGAAAAGATAGCCCGCCTCACAGCCCAGCCCCTGCTCGGCGTTCTGGAACCGGCTGCCTTGCATGTCATCGCCTTTTCAGCCAGCGAGCGCATGCTCAAGGCAGGCGAGGAATTGTTCAAGGCAGGCGAAACCTCGGAAGGGGGTTTTCTCATCCTCACCGGTCGCATCCGGGCGGGCGGCGAGGATTTTGGCGCTGGTTCCTTGATTGGCAAGGCCGCGCTTCTCACCGAAACCACCCATCCCGTGACCGTTCTGGCGCTGGAACCGACGGTCCTTCTGGCTCTGCCGCGAGCGCTGATGCTCCGCGTTCTGGAGGCGCATCCGGCCAGCGCCCATGCCCTCAACGCCTATGTTGCAGACGAGGTTTCCGGTACATACCGGGACCTGAAAGCCCTGTTGTAGGGCATTCTCAATCCGAAAGCGTGAGCGCCAGCGGCACATGATCCGAGGGCCGTTCCCAGCCGCGCGCGTCGCGCAAAAGCCCATGCCCGGCGATGCGGCCCGCGAGCTCGGAACCGACCCAGATATGATCGAGCCGCCGGCCCTTGTTCGCCGCTGACCAGTCGGATGAGCGATAGCTCCACCAAGTGTAGACCGGCTCGGGTTCGGGCACGAGATGGCGGATCGCATCCGTCCATTGTCCGGCACCGCGGATCGCGTTGAGCGCCTCGGTCTCCACCGGCGTGTGGCTGACCACGTTGAGCATTGCCTTGTGGCTCCAGACATCGGACACGAAGGGCGCGATGTTGAGGTCGCCCACCAGCACGGCACGGGCATTGGCTTGCCGCCCGACCTCCGACCAGGCCTTCAACTCGTCGAGAAAATCGAGCTTGTGCCCGAATTTCGGGTTGGCATCGCGGTCGGGAATATCGCCGCCGGCCGGAATGTAGAGATTGTGGACCGTAATGGTTCGGCCGTGGTCATCCAACAGCTCGGCAGCAATGTGACGCGCATCCTCGCGGCCGCAGAAGGTCAGGCGCCCCGCCTCTTTCAGCGGACGGCGGGACAGGATGGCAACGCCGTTATAACCCTTCATGCCACGATGGAGTGCATGGCCATAACCGGCCTTCGCCAGCGGTCCGAGCGGAAACTCGGCATCGGGACATTTGGTTTCCTGAAGGCAGAGCACATCGGGCCCGTTCTCGGTGAGATAGCGCAGCACGAGATCGATCCTGAGCCGGACCGAGTTGATGTTCCAGGTGGCGATGGTCAGGGACACGGGAGGGATCAGCCTTGGCCTTGAGTGAATGGCGGAGCCACCACTGACCACGCCCCGGCACAAAAGGCCAGTCAGTTCGGTGTCATCACCTTCGTGGGAATGACGAAAAGACTGGCGCTCGGCTTGCGGCTGACATCGATGTTGGAGAGCGCCACCCGCGTGTCATAGCCCTGCGGATCGGTGACGATCCACTGTTTCAGCGTCATATCCGCATTGTTGAAGGTGAGACGGATGCGCGAGGTTCCGCCCACCGTCTGGCGGTCTTCCAGCACCAGAACGGCGTCATTGCCCTGCTGGGTGAGCGAGACGACCTTGGAATCGCGCGCGACATCAATGACGTCGCGCAGCAGGAATTTCAGCGGCGTCTGGTTGACGAGATACTCGTCCTGCGTGCTCGCCTTCTTGTCGCGCACGGCGACGGTGCGTCCGTCCGAAATGATTTCGAGCGGGCTCGGCGGCTTGTACTCGAATCGCATCTTTCCGGGCCGGAGAATATGCAGTTTGCCATCCCAGCGCCGCCCGTCCGGACTCGTCTGCGTGAAATCAGCCGTCATCCCGCCAATGCCGTTGAAATAGGCATTGACCCGCTCGATCGTCGGCTTTTGCTGGGCCGGCTGACCGACCGCCGGTGTCGCAGCGGGACGCGATGCACCGCCCGGCGGCGGATTGAGCTGCATCGGCGCGCCCTGCGCGAGCAACGGGCCGGACGCGGCTCCGAGAAGGGTTGCGGTGAGGGCGAAGGTCTTGATCATGCGCACGGGGCCTGTTTCCTGACGCTGGAGGAGCGTAACGGAACGCGAAACTATCCGCCGGTTGTGGCGGATTCGCGGCTTTTCGGCCAGCAAATTGTCTCAGCCCGCCTCGCCCTCGCGTTCCATCAGGATTTCGCGTTTACCCGCATGGTTCGGCGCCCCGACAACGCCCTCGCGCTCCATGCGTTCAACAAGGCTCGCCGCCTTGTTGTAGCCGATCTGCAACCGGCGCTGGATGTAGGACGTGGAACATTTCTTGTCGCGCAGCACAACCTGAACAGCCTGGCTGTAGAGATCGGACGATTCCTCGCCGAAATTTCCCTTGTCAAACACGGCGCCATCATCGCCCTCGCCTGGCCCGTCCTCTTCGGCGGTGATCGCGTCGAGATACTGCGGCTGGCCCTGGGCCTTGAGATGGGTGACGACCTTTTCAACCTCCTCGTCCGAGACGAAGGGGCCGTGGACACGGCTGATCCGCCCTCCACCGGCCATATAGAGCATGTCACCCTGGCCAAGAAGCTGTTCAGCGCCCTGCTCGCCCAGAATGGTGCGGCTGTCGATCTTTGAGGTGACCTGAAACGAAATGCGCGTCGGGAAGTTGGCCTTGATCGTGCCGGTGATGACGTCCACCGAGGGGCGCTGGGTGGCGAGCACCACATGGATGCCGGCGGCGCGCGCCATCTGGGCAAGACGCTGCACCGTGCCCTCGATCTCCTTGCCCGCGACCATCATCAGATCGGCCATCTCGTCGACGATGACGACGATATAGGGCAGTTGTTCGAGGTCCATCACCTCGTTTTCAAAGATCGGTTCGCCGGTTTCGCGGTCGAATCCGGTCTGCACCGTCCGCTGGATGACCTCGCCCTTTTCCTTGGCCTCCTGAACGCGCGCATTGAAGCCGTCGATGTTGCGCACACCGACCTTGGACATCTTGCGGTAGCGGTCTTCCATCTCGCGCACGGCCCATTTCAGCGCGACGACTGCCTTTTTCGGATCGGTCACGACCGGGGTCAGCAGATGCGGGATGCCGTCGTAGATCGACAATTCGAGCATCTTGGGGTCGATCATGATCAGGCGGCACTGTTCCGGGGTCAGCCGATAGAGCAGCGATAGGATCATGGTGTTGATGGCGACCGATTTGCCCGAACCGGTCGTACCCGCGATCAGGAGATGCGGCATCCGGGCAAGCTCGACGATCACCGGCTCGCCGCCAATGGTCTTGCCGAGGCAGAGCGGCAGGCGCAGCTTTGATTTCTCGAAATCCTCGCAGGCGAGCAGTTCACGCAAGTAAACCGTCTCGCGCTTTGCATTCGGCAATTCGACGCCGATGGCATTGCGGCCCTGCACCACAGCGACGCGGGCGGCCACCGCGCTCATCGAGCGGGCGATGTCCTCGGCAAGGCTGATAACGCGCGAGGATTTGGTGCCCGGCGCCGGCTCAAGCTCGTAGAGCGTCACCACCGGACCGGGGCGAACATTGATGATCTCGCCGCGGACACCGAAATCGTCGAGCACACCTTCGAGAAGGCGCGCATTCTGCTCCAGCGCGTCCTTGGAAATGGTCACGCCGGCCACCTTCTTCGGCTCGGCCAGTAGTGTCAGGGGCGGATGATCATAGCCATCCGTGCCGAACATCGAGGGCTGCGCCTCGCGCTCGGCGCGCTTGCCGGGCTTCAACGCTCCGGCCGGTGGCATCACCTTGGCAAGGTTGCCGGCCGGCGGCACCGCCCGCTGCGGCGGCTCGATCTCGAAAGGCGGCAGGTCTTCAATGTCCTCGTCCTCGACTTCAGGCGACTCATGCACCACAGGAGCCGGACGGCGGGCGGCCTCCTGCGTCGGGGCCGGCGCCTCGAAACTCGGCTCTCTCCGCACGGCAGTACGCGGCGGGCGGGCCGGGGCCGGCCGCGGCGCACTGCGCATTTCACTTCCCCGGCGGGCGGCCATGCGGCGCTGAACCATCGTCTTAAGGCTCAGCATACCGTGGATCACCGCCCCCAGCCACACCATCAGCACGGAAGGTTCGTCATCAGCGCTTGATTCGGCGTCTTCCTCAGCAATGCGCTGGAGTTCCTCGGCCTCCTCCTCGGCGGTCCTGCGGCCGACATAAGCGATTGAGAGGACTGTGCCCATGGCACAGAACAGCGCGCCGACAACCCGCGCGACCGAATCAAAGCCGCCCAGCAGGACACGCGGCACGTAGAGCACCGCATCGCCCACGAACCCTCCGAGCCCTCCGGGCAGCGGCCAGCGATCGGTGCGTGGCAGGGTGGAGGCCAGTCCGGCAGCCAGAACCACCGCGAGCAATGCGATCAGGAGACGAAGGCCGGGCCGTTGCAGGCTGCGGCGCGCCATCAGACGCCAGCCGATGATCGCCACCACCAGCAGCAGCGCCACCGAGGCAATGCCGAAAATCTGCATGAGCAGATCCGCCGCCGCCGCACCCGGAAAGCCGAGCAGATTGCGCACCGGCGCTTCGACGACATGGCTGAAGCTGGGATCGCGCACCGACCAGGTAGCGAGCGCCAGCGCGCCGGCCGCAGCAGCCCCCAGCAGGGCAAGTCCGGCAGCTTCCGCGATGCGGCGCGCCATCCCATCCCTGATCGCTTCGGGGATATAATCCGCCGGAGAGAAGCCCAACCGCGTGGTGCGCATGATTCCAACCGTAACCAGAAGACCGTCGTTTGGGGCGGATCATGGTTCAGGAGGAGTTAAATCCGGCTTAACCCAGCCGCAAAGGAAGAGGGCGCCCCCTGATGGGGACGCCCTCAAGTCTTTGAATCCAGTGAATGAATTAAAGGCTGTAGGCGCGCTCGCCATGCTCGGCGATATCGAGACCCATCCGTTCGTTCTCGGTCGAAACCCTGAGGCCAACGACGAGATCAACGACCTTGAAGAGGATCGCAGAGCCCACACCGGACCAGACCAGCGTGAGCGCAACCGCCTTCAGCTGGGCCAGAACCTGCGTGGCCATCACGAAATCACCCGCCGCGGCCTCGCCAGGCTTGGCGGCATAATCGACGATGCCGGCGCCACCGAGCGACGGATCGGCGAGGATGCCGGTAAGGATTGCGCCAAGGATTCCGCCGACGCAGTGGATGCCGAAAACATCGAGCGTGTCGTCATAGCCGAAGGCGTTCTTCACATAAGAGACGAACACGAAGCACAGCGCGCCCGCGATCAGGCCCAGTACGATCGAACCGATCGGCCCCGCAACGCCCGCCGCGGGGGTTACCGCGACAAGGCCCGCCACGACACCCGAGACAAGGCCAAGCATCGAGGGCTTGCCTTTGGCCAGCCATTCAACGATCAGCCAGGACAGGCCACCGGCGCAGGTTGCGACCATCGTGTTGACGAAGGCAAGAACCGCCGTGCCGTTGGCCTCGAGCGCCGAGCCGGCGTTGAAGCCGAACCAGCCGACCCAGAGCAGTGCCGCGCCGATCATCGTCATCACCAGAGAATGCGGCGCCATCAGTTCGCGGCCATAGCCAATGCGCTTGCCCAGCATCAGGCAGCCGACAAGACCTGCGATACCGGCATTGATATGCACCACGGTGCCGCCGGCAAAGTCGAGCGCGCCCCACTTGAAGATCAGGCCTGCGTCCGCAAGCACTTCGTCGAGCTTGGTCTGGGCCGCCGTCTTGGCTGCCGCATCCGCTGCCGTCGCAACGGCCTTCGCGGCATCGCCGATGGCGTCGGGGCCACCCCAGTACCAGACCATGTGGGCGATCGGATAATAGACGAGGCAAGACCAGAGGATGGTGAACAGCAGCACCGCACCGAACTTGATGCGCTCGGCGAAAGCGCCGACGATCAGCGCCGGTGTGATCATCGCGAAGGTCATCTGGAACACGATGTAGATGTATTCCTGAATGACGACTTTGTTGGAGAAGGTCGCTGCGACCGAGTTCGGGTCAACACCCTTCAGGAAAGCCTTGGAGAAGCCGCCGATGTAGTCATTCAAAGCCCCACCGTTGGTGAAGGCCAGCGAATAGCCGAAGAAGACCCAGAGCAGACCCGCAAGGCAGACGATGGCCATCACCTGCGTCAGCACGCTCAACATGTTCTTCGCGCGCACCAGCCCGCCATAGAAGAGGGCGAGGCCGGGGATCGACATCATCAGGACAAGCGCCGTCGCGACGATCATCCAGGCGGTATCGCCCTTGTTGGGCACGGGGGCGACATCGGCCAGAGCCGGCAGGGCAGAACCGGTCAACATCAGGGTGGTGGCGACGATCCGCCGGGGCATTGTGGTCAACATGGTCGAAACTCCGGGTAGGGATCGGGAATCAGAGGGCATCGCTGCCGCTCTCGCCGGTGCGAATGCGGACAGCCTGTTCAAGCGGGGCGACGAAAATCTTGCCGTCACCGATCTGGCCGGTGCGCGCTGCGGTCGAAATCGCCTCGATGACACTGGCCACCTGGCTTTCGGCCACCGCGACTTCCAGCTTGAGCTTGGGCAGGAACGACACGGCATATTCCGCGCCACGATAGATTTCCGTATGGCCCTTCTGCCGGCCGTAACCCTTGACCTCCGTCACGGTCATGCCATGGACGCCAAGCCCGGTCAGTGCATCGCGCACCTCCTCCAGCTTGAATGGCTTGATGATCGCCATCACTGTTTTCATCGCGGAAACACTCCTTCGGAACGGGCCGGTAAATCCCCGGGCAAATGAACTGGTGACTTGCGTTACAAAGCCCGTGCCAGTCGGGATTTTGGCCCCGATTCCGCCAAAAGGTCCTCCGATCCTGCCGCCCCGCAGAGCAGGGTGCCTAAAATATTGGCAGCGCTCGCCTGCCCTTTCGGCGCTGCACAAAAAAGCCCGGCACGCGAGTGCCGGGCTTTGAAATGTGAAGAAGCAGCTACGCTCAGTGCAGGCGCTCGCCGTGCAGTGCGAGATCGAGGCCTTCCACCTCTTCGTCCTTGCCCACCCGGAGCGGCGCGAGCAATGCAGTCACCTTGAGCGCGATGAAAGTGCCTGCCGCACACCAGAGCGCCGTCACGACGACACCAACCGCCTGGATGCCGAGTTGCGCCGGATTGCCGTCGATAAGGCCCCGGAGTCCCTCAGGCGCCTCGGGCGTCACCGAAAGGGCGCCCGTCGCAAAGATGCCGGCACATAGCGTGCCGAGAATGCCGCCAATGCCATGCACGCCGAACACGTCTAGCGAGTCGTCATAGGCAAGCTTGTGCTTCAGCCAGATACAGGCCCAGTAACAGACCGCGCCGGCAACAAGACCGATGACCACGCCATGCCACGGCAGGATGTAGCCTGAAGCGGGCGTAACGGTGCCAAGACCGGCAACCGCACCGGAGACGATGCCGAGCATCGAAGGTTTGCCACGCTGCACCCATTCGAGCGCGCTCCAGACCAGCGCGCCCGCACAGGCCGCAAGATGCGTCGCTGTGATCGCGTAGACCGCGCGTGCCCCCGCCGAAAGCGCAGACCCTCCGTTGAAGCCAAACCAGCCGACCCAGAGCAGGCCCGTACCCACCACCGCCATCGAAAGATCGTAAGGTGCAAGATTGTCGCGGCCAAAGCCAACGCGCGGTCCGATCACCAGCGCCGCCACGAGCCCGGCGATACCGGCGTTGATATGCACCACCGTGCCGCCGGCGAAATCGAGCAGACCAAGCTTGGCAAGATATCCCCCGCCCCAGACCATATGCGCGCTGGGGATATAGACGAGGAACAGCCAAAGCACCGAGAAGATCAGAAAGGCCGAAAAGCGCATCCGGTCAGCGACACCGCCGCCGATCAGCGCGCAGGTGATGACAGCAAAGGTCATCTGGTAGAGCATGAATAGCGCTTCGGGGATCGTCGGCGCCAGCGCTGAAACCCCGTCGAACGCCATGCCGGTGAGAAACAGCCGCGACAGCGAGCCGAACACCGCGCCCTCACCCGTGAAAGACAACGAATAGCCCACCGCCATCCAGAGCAGCGAGATCAGCGCCAGCGAAGCCGCCGACTGGGCCATCGTGGCCAGCACCGTCTTGCGCCGAACCATGCCGGAATAGAACAGGGCAAGCCCCGGCAGGGTCATCATCAGCACCAGCGCCGTGCAGATGATCATGAAGCCGGTATCGGCAGCATCGATCTTGGGCGCATTTGTTTGTGCGGCGACGGGCAGGATCGCGCCAACGAGGGCGGCAGAGGCCAGCGCGCTGCGCGGCAGAAAGGATACGAACATCGGAAAACTCGGCAAGCGTTGAACGGGCGGGCGAACAAGTCCGCTTGCTGCCAAATCAAGCTTCATGCCAGAAAAAGGAGCTGAAAAATCACACGAATGGCGCAAAAATCACGCATTGACCTCTCGGCGCTGCCGGATTTCGCGGCGGTTCTGCATAAAAAACAGGCATCATGCCGGATGTTCATGCAGATCAGGAGGACCGTTTCTTCCGGATGATCCCCTCCTGCGCCACCGAGGCGACAAGCAGCCCCTCGCGCGAATAGATCAGGCCACGCGCAAATCCACGCCCACCCCCGGCGTTCGGACTGTCCTGGCTGTAGAGCAGCCACTCATCGGCGCGAAAAGGCCGATGAAACCACATCGCGTGATCGAGGCTGGCCGGCAGCACGCCGGGGTCGAACACGGACGTGCCATGCGCCACCAGCGCGGCATCAAGCAGGGTCAGGTCCGAGGCATAGGCCAGCATGGTTTCATGCTCCTCGCGTCGGTCCGGCAGGCGCGCGGTCGCCCGGAACCAGATTTGGGCGCCCAGTTGCGCGGAGCCATTGTGCATGTAGCGG
>JAIUNP010000108.1 GCA_020161975.1 Pseudomonadota bacterium | reverse complement strand
CGCGTGCCGAAAGCTCGGCGGCGGACTTTCCGAAGTGTGCACGGGCGGCGGCTTCAGCGCCGAAGATGCCGTCTCCCCATTCGGCAACGTTCAGATAGACCTCGATAACGCGGCGTTTCGGCCAGGTGAGATCAAGGCCGAGGGCGAGGGGAATTTCGAGCCCCTTGCGCAGATAGGTCAGGGGCGATTGCCACAGGAACAGGTTCTTGGCCGTCTGCATGGTGAGCGTGGAGGCGCCGCGCCGGGGGCCACCATCCGTCTCCAGCACCTTGCCCAGTTCATGCCAGTCCACACCGATGTGGTGGCAGAAGCGTGCATCCTCGGCATTGATGACGGCGGCAACAAGGCGCGGCGAGATCCGTTCGAGCGGGACATAGGTGCGCCTGACCGTGCCGCCGGTGATCGTCTGCCAGACCATCAGGGTCGAGATCGGCGGAAGCACCCGCCAGATCAGGGCCAGCGCGGCGATGATCACCAGCGGAACCAGCAGCATTCCCTTCAGAACCTGTATCGGGCGAGCAGCCACAGCGTCAGTCCGCCTGCCGCGTCGAGGGTAGAAGCGCGGGAATGAGCTGGGATGCAGCCCGCGATGAGCGTCGTGCCACGACGGGGCGATACAGCTGCTTGGTTGCCTCGATTACATGGACGCCGGCAAAGGGCAGGTTGAGGGTGCTGCCGACGCGCTCGAAGGCCGGAGCCAGCTTCAGCATCCACTGGTTCTGCACGGGGGGCATGTGCAGCGCCTCTGTCCAGTGCAGGGGCGTGAACAGCGATTGACGCATCAGCGTGGTCAGTTGCTGGCGGCTGTAGGGCTGGCCATGGCCAAAGGGCGTAGAATCGCGTCGGGCCCAGGCGCCGCGCCGGTTCGGTGCCACGACGATCAGATGCCCGCCCGGCGCCAGCACCCGCCAGAGTTCTTCCATTTGCCCCTGGGCATCCTCGCTCATCTCAAGGGCGTGGACGACAAGCAGCCGGTCAATCACGGCATCGCGCAGGGGCAGTTCAAACGGATCGACCAGGCCGGAGGCTGAAAGTCCGCCCGGCGGCCAGGCAGTTATGCCTTGCCGGGCCGGCATCAGTGCGATGGTGCGCTCGGCCTTGGTGGCCAGATGATCAAGGTAGGGCGTGGCATAGCCCAGGCCAGCCACCGACAGGCCGGAGAGGTTTTCCCAGCGTGCGGTGATCGCCGAAAGCACACACCAGCGCGCCAGCCGCCCAAGGGGCGAGGCGTAGAACTGGCGAAGGTCGATCACATCAAGAGCCATTGGACTGACCGGGAATTTATGTATTCATCGGACATGACACAAGCGCGTTGCGGCCGAACCTGCCAGCGCGAACTTTCTGCGGAGTTTGGAACTTCATGAAAATCCACCAGTTTCCTTGCCTTTCCGACAATTTCGGCGTGCTCATCCATGATCCCGAAAGCGGTGTGACAGCGGCCATCGACGTGCCGGAGGAGGCAGCGCTTCGCAAGGCACTCGCGGAAACGGGCTGGCGGCTGAGCCATGTGCTGGTGACGCATAGCCACGCCGATCACATCCAGGGCATTGCCGGATTGATGGCGGATCTCGCCCCGGTGGTGATCGCGCCGAAGAAGGCCGCCGCCGCGGTGCCCGAGGCGAGCGTTCTCGTCGGCGAGGGAGATGAGGTTGCTGTCGGACCGTTCAGGGCCACCGTGCGGGAGATGCCCGGCCATTGCGCCGATCATGTGACCTATCATTTTGCGAAGGAGCGCGTGCTGTTTGCCGGCGACGTGTTGTTCGCTCTCGGCTGCGGACGCGTGTTCGGAGAGGCGTATGACGAGATGTGGCGTTCGCTCTCGCGGCTGCTCGAACTGCCGGACGAGACATTCGTATACTTCGGCCATGAATATACCCTCGCGAATGCCAAGTTTGCGCTGGCGGCCGACTCCGGGAATGCGGCACTGAAGGTGCAGGTTGCAGAGGCCGAGGCTGCGCGGGCTGCGGGGCGGGCAACCGCGCCGACCACAATCGGGCGCGAACGGGCCGCCAATCCCTTCCTCCAGGCTGGTCGTGCCGATATCGCGGCCAGCCTCAACCTGGCTGGCCAGCCCCCCGCAGCGGTGTTCCGCGCCTTGCGGGAATGGAAGAACCGGTTCTGATGCGATGGATCCGGAAGCGCTTGTGGACGTGCTGGCCTGCGAGGAGCGGCTGATCAACTGCTGGCCGGCGCTTGATACGCTGCTGATGGACGGCTGGGCGGTGCGCTTTGCCAATGGCTATTCCGGGCGGGCCAATTCGGCGAGCGCGGTGCGGATCGGCGCCGACCTGGACGCGGCGCTGATGGCAGAGGTGACGAATTTCTTTCGCGAACGCGGGCTTGCCCCGGCCATCCGGGTGACGCCGCTGGCAGAGGCGGGGCTGGAAGCACGGTTGGTCGGCAATGGCTGGACTGTTGCCTCACGCTCGATGGGAATGATCACCGAAGGGCTTGCAGGGGCGAAAGCCGCGCCGGGGCTGGTGGTGGAGTGTGCGCCTTCACGGGCTTGGATCGAAGGCGTGAGTACCTTTCAGGAGGCGCGCAAGCGAAACCCCGATCATCTTGAAGCCATCGTCAGCCGCATCCGCCGCCCGGCCCGCTTTGCCACATTGATGGTTGAGGGGCAGGCCGCGGCCTATGGCATGACGGTCGTGGATCGCGGCATGTCCGAAATCGGCCTCATCATGGTGGTTCCGGGAATGCGTGGCCTCGGTCTTGGGCAAGTGCTCGTCGCGGGGCTGATGCAGGCCGCTGGGGAGGCGGGAGCGCGCCGGTGTTTCCTGCAGGTCGAAGCGGAAAATAGGGTCGCGCGGAGACTCTATACAGCGCTCGGCTTTCGCGATCTCTACCCCTATTGCGAGGTCCGTTTGCCGAACGCGCCCTAGCGCCGCGTGACCAGTGCCCCACCGACGATCAGCAGACAGGCGAGGCCGAGCGCGGGGGTTGGTTTTGCCGCACCGGCGAGCACGAGCGCTACTGTCGAGATGATCGGCGTTGCGTAAGATGCGACGCCGAGAAAGCGGATGTCGCCGCGCTTCATGCCGACATCCCAGAGAAAGAACGCTGCGCCCACCGGCCCGAGGCCAAGCAGCACAATGGCGCCCCAGGCTTTCAGCGAAGCCGGCATCACGGTGGTTTCGAACAGGAGATGCGCGATGCCGGCGAGCGCTGCGGTGGCGAGACAGAAGCCGGCGACGGCCTCGGTCGGCACATTGGACTGGCGGCGCGACAGCACCGAATAGCTCGACCAGATGATGGCCGATGCTAATGCAAGTGCATAGCCGGCAAGATAGCTGCTGGAAAAGTCGAGGCTCCCCCTGCCCAGGGCCAGCACGGCGACGCCGGCCAGGCCGAGCAGGGCGCCGCCGATATGGCGCATGGCCAGTTTCTCGCCAGGCAAAAAGGCACTGAATACGACGATCAGCAGCGGCCAGAGATAATTCAACATGCTCGCCTCCTCAGGCGGGGCGAGCTTGAGGGCGCTGAAATAGGCGGCGTGATAGACGAACAGCCCGTAAATGCCGAGGGCCCAGGCCTGAGGCGGCTGTTGAAGCAGGGCCAATTGCCCGCGGGTCGCGACAATGGCGAGGCCAGCAAGACCGCCGATGGCAAAGGTCATCGCCGTGACCTGAAACGGCGGGATGCCCTCTGTCGCGGTGGTGAGCACGGCGAGCAGGCCCCAGAGCAGGATCGCGCCAAGACCAAGCAGCGTGGGGCGGGAGAAAGAGGCTGAAAATGACATCGACCGCGCGTAGCCCGCGCGGTCGCGTGTTGGCAAGAGCGAACTGGAAATCCGTCCGCGTTTCCGGTCAGGCCATGTACTGGCCGCCGTTGGCCGAGATGGTCGAGCCGGTGATGAAGCCCGAATCGTCGGAGGCGAGGAAGGCGACGCAGCGGGCGATTTCCTCGGGCTTGCCGAGACGGCCAACCGGGATCAGCGGCAGGATCTTGGACTTCAGCACCTCTTCCGGGATCGCCGCCACCATTTCGGTGCCGATGTAGCCAGGACAGATGGCATTGACGGTGATGCCCGAGCGGACACCTTCCTGAGCGAGTGCCTTCACGAAGCCGATGTCGCCGGCCTTCGCTGCCGAATAGTTCGCCTGTCCGGCCTGGCCCTTCTGGCCATTGACCGACGAAATGACGATCACGCGGCCGAACTTGCGCGCCATCATACCTTCCCAGACATTCCGGGTCATGTTGAACAGCGAGTTCAGGTTGGTATTGATGACCGCGTTCCAGTTTTCTTTGGACATCTTGTGGAAGAAGCCGTCGCGCGTGATGCCGGCGTTGTTGACGAGCACGTCAACCGGGCCAACCTCGGCTTCCACCTGCTTGATGCCGGCAGCGCAGGCATCGAAGTCACCCACGTCCCACTTGAACACGGGAATGCCGGTTTCCGCCTTGAACTTCTGGGCGGCCTCGTCATTGCCGGCGTAGCTGGCTGCGACCTTGTATCCCGCCGCCTTCAGGCCAACGGAAATGGCGGCGCCGATGCCGCGAGTGCCGCCGGTGACGAGTGCAACTCTGCTCATGATGTTTCCTCTCTCAAACGTCATTTTGTGATTTCAATGCCGCCCGTTCCGGGCGGTCAGCAATCCGCGCTCCGTTGCCGGAGCGCGGATCGGAAGCGTTGATCAGGCGCGCTCGACGCACATGGCAATGCCCATGCCGCCGCCGATGCAGAGCGTGGCAAGGCCCTTCTTGGCGTCGCGGCGCTGCATCTCGTGCAGAAGCGTCGTCAGCACGCGGGCGCCCGAAGCCCCGACCGGATGGCCGATGGCGATGGCGCCGCCGTTGACATTGACCTTCGAGGTGTCGAAGCCGAGGTCCTTGTTGACCGAAATCGCCTGGGCGGCGAAGGCCTCGTTCGCCTCGATCAGATCGAGATCGGCAACCTTCCAGCCGGCTCTCTCCAGCGCCTTTTTGGAGGCGGGAATCGGCCCCGTGCCCATGATCGCCGGATCAACACCGGAGGTGGCCCAGGACTTGATCTTGGCGAGCGGCTTGAGGCCACGCTTCTTGGCTTCCTCGGCGGTCATCAGCACCAGCGCCGCAGCGCCGTCGTTGATGCCCGATGCGTTCGCCGCAGTCACCGTGCCGTCCTTGGAGAAGGCCGGACGGACCTTCTGCATCGCTTCGAGCGTCGCGCCATGGCGCGGATATTCGTCAGTGTCGACCACGACATCGCCCTTGCGGGTCTTGACCGTGACCGGAACGATCTCATCCTTGAACTTGCCGGCCTTCTGTGCCGCCTCGGCCTTGTTCTGCGAGGCGACGGCGAACTTGTCCTGCTCGTCGCGGCTGATCTGATACTTGGTGGCGACGTTCTCGGCGGTCGTGCCCATGTGGTAACCCTGGAAGGCATCCCACAGGCCGTCGCGGAGCATCGAATCCATCAGCTTCATCTCGCCCATCTTGGCGCCGGCGCGCAGATAGGCCGTGTGCTGGGCCTGGCTCATTGATTCCATGCCGCCAGCAACCACGATGTCAGCGTCACCATTCGCAATCTGCTGCATGGCGAGCGCGACGGTGCGCAGGCCCGAACCGCAAAGCTGGTTGATGCCGAAGGCCGTTGCTTCCTGCGGGATGCCAGCGGCCATGGCCGCCTGGCGGGCCGGGTTCTGGCCCTGGCCGGCGGACAGGATCTGGCCCATGATCACCTCGTCGACCTCCTTCGGGTCGACCTTGGAACGCGCGAGCGCTTCCTTGATCGCCACCGCGCCGAGCACATGGGCCGGCACATCGGCAAAGGCGCCAGAGAAACTGCCGACGGGTGTGCGCGCGGCACTTGTAATGACGATTTCGGTGTTGGCCATCTAGGTGTCTCCTCATCCTTGATTCATGCCGGCTGCTGGTGGCGGTGCAACCTGGACTGAAGCGAGAGAAAAGGTCCGGCCCCATTCCGTCAAGTGTCAAATGATGAACTTCGCCCGCATGGAACGAATTGCTAGCCTTAGGCATAGTGGCAGGCTGAATTTGCGCGGAGCGGCGCATTGTGTTTTATAAGGTGGCAAGACAGTGCCTTCGGTGCCCGGGCCCTGGGGCAGGAACGACACGGATACTCCATGCCAAATGCAAAACCTGCGCATGTCATCAAGAAGTACGCCAACCGGCGTCTTTATCATACCGGCACCAGTGCTTATGTGACCCTTGAGGACCTCGCCGCCATGGTCAAGGCGGGGGAGGATTTCGTGGTCAACGATGCCAAATCCGGTGAGGACATCACCCATTCGGTGCTGACGCAGATCATTTTCGAGCAGGAAAGCAAGGGCCAGAACCTGCTGCCGGTGAATTTCCTCCGGCAAATGATCCGCTTTTACGGCGACAGCATGCAGGGTCTGGTGCCCCGCTACCTCGAACTTTCGATGGATCGCCTGATTCAGGAGCAGCAGAGCTTTCGCGAGCAGATGACCAAGACTTTCGGCGGCTTTCCGCTCGGTCGCATGGATGATCAGGTTCGGGCCAACATGGCCGCCTTCACCGAGGCATTCCGAATGTTCTCGCCCTTTGCCGGCAAGACCGCTGACCCGGTTGCGGCCAAGGCCGCCCCGGTCGAGGATGACGAGGTTTCTGCGCTCAAGCGTGAACTGGGTGCGATGAAGGCACGGCTCGACAAGCTCGACAAACGCTGAACGGCGATCCGGACGTCCGGTCAGGCCACCGCCCGGTCGCTCGTGGCACTGGCCGGGAGTTCGTTGAGGGGATCGCCGATATAGTCGCCCTGGAGATAGACCACGCCCCATTCGGCGAGGAGGCGGGCGGAATCTTCGTCCTGCACCCATTCGGCCACGGTTTCGATGCCGAGATGGTTGGCCAGTTGCAACAGGGTTTTCACGAAGAAGCGATCGTCACTGGAGTTGGCGAGATTCTTGATGAAGGCGCCGTCGATCTTCAGGATGTCGATGGGCAGCATCCGCATGTTGCGGAATGAGGTGTGGCCGGCGCCGAAATCGTCGATAGCCACTTTGGCGCCCGTTGCCTTGATTTCCTCGATCACGCGCGTTGCGGTGGAGAGGTCTTCGATCAGGGATGTTTCTGTGATCTCGACGACGAGACGCTTTGCAAGGTCAGCGTTGGCGCCCAGATGGCTTCGGAACGCGTTCAGCCATTCGGGGTGCAGGACGGCCTCGACGCCGGCATTGAAGGTGAGCTGGATGTCGGGGCTCTGACGCAGTTTCTCAATCGCCAGTTCCATCACCCGATGGTCGATCATGTGCACGAAGCCAAGTTTTTCAGCGACGGGAATGATCTCGCCGGCTCCGATGATCACGCCATCGGGGCTACGCATCCGAACGAGGCATTCAAACATGGCATTCGCACCCGAGCGGGCGTGGTTGATCGGCTGGTAGGCCAGCTGGATCCGACGCTCGTTGAGGGCAGACAGCACCTCGTCGGTGCGGGCTGCGTTCTTCTGGCGATGGGCCGCACGGTCCGGATCGCGCGTGTAGGCGGCGAATACTGTGTTGGTTTCGGCCTTGGCGTCGGCCAGTGCCTCTTCGGCGGCATGGAGAAGGCTGGTGACGTCATGAGCATCACGCGGACCGGCGACGCCGCCGATGCGGACGGAGGCGGAAATGGCGCCGGCGCTGGTTTCCACCGGGGTGTCGCGCACGACATTGGCGATGCGCTTGGCAGTGCGCTCCATCTCCTCGGGCAGGCTGGGCACGAGCAGGGCGGCAAGCTTGTTGCCGGCATAGCGGCCGAGCAGATCGAGCTTGCGGATATGCGAGCGGACGCGCCGGGCGATTGCAGCGATCAGTTCATCGCCGACATTGTAACCATAGGCCTTGTTGTGATGCGCCATGTCCTCGATCGAGATGATCAGCAGCACGAGGTTGCGCTTGTCATTGCGAACGCGCTCCAATGCCTCGCCGAGCGCATTGCAAAAGTCGGGACGGGTCAGCGCGCCGGTCGCCGGATCGGTCTGGCGGGTGGTGGCGATGCGGCTTTCGGCCTCGTTCGCCGCCGCGACGATGCGGACAACGCCATGGGCCAGCCACGGCCGACCGGCCTGGTTGGCAAACCAGCGGCCCTTGTCTTCAACCCAGAAGCGGCGTCCGGGGGTGGGATTGAGGAGGTAGCGGGTCGTATATGCGACACCGGTGCCCTTGTCCTGACGCTGGCATTCGAAGATCGTCGATTGCAGAGAGGTTGGGCTGGATGCATCGGTGACGACGGCATAGCCCGATCCCGAGGCGATCTGGGCCATATCATTGACGCCGAGAATCTCGGAGGCGTTCTGCGACCAGGTGATGCGGTCGCTTTCAATATCCCAGGAATAGACGGCCTCGCCGACCGACGACAATATGGAGCGGGGATCAAAAGCCGCAGACGCTGCGGTCGGGCCAAGAGCGGGCTCGGCAGCGCCGGCCTCTTCCATTTCCGATTGGTTCACTATGGCCCCCTGAATTCAGCTCTGCCAGCGTCGGGGATGCCTCCGGATGAGGTCGGAATCGCCCGCAATCACCTGCACCTTGCGCCCAATTGGTAAAGTTGCGCCTAATTTTCTGACGTCAGCGGTATCCAAGGTGGCACTGGTGTGCCGGGCATCCCGGCCATGCAAGGCAAACGCCAAAAGGGCATCCCGCAAGGGACGCCCGTTGAACGGCGTGGTCGTGTTCAGAGACGGACGGCGCCCAGGCGCCGCCGGCATCAGGCCTCGGCGCGCGGCTTCAGGATCTGGCGACCGCGATACATGCCGGTTTTCAGATCGACGTGATGCGGACGGCGCAGCTCACCCGAATCCTTGTCCTCAATATAAGTCGGTGCGCTGAGCGCATCGTGCGAACGGCGAAAACCGCGCTTCATGCGGGATGTCTTGCGCTTCGGAACGGCCATGGAACTCTCCGGCGGAACCAGCAGCATTCCGCGAGGCACATTCCCCGCCAGAACGCCACTTTTGAAATGGGCGAAAATCATTGGGTCAGACCCCGCATGGGCCGGTCGTCAGTGTACCGACGTGGCATCCATGGAAATTCTGTCCCGGAAGCGGCGGCTTATAGAGCCATCGGGCGGAAAATGCTAGTCCCGGCTGCGAGGAATTTCATATGGGGGGTGGCCGGCGTATTTCAGTGCGCCGGTTGATTCGCAAAACCGGGTTCAGACAGGGATCAGCATGGCCGGAAATTCGGATTCGGGGCAAGGGGAAGAGGAAACGGCGCTGGACCTTTGGGTGGCGGGCGGAGCGCGGGCCTTTGATTCCCGGCTTGAAACGCTGTTGCTGGAGGGGGCAGGCTTGCGCCCGCCGCGCCTTGTTGCGGCCATGCGTCATGCCGTCCTTGCCGGAGGTAAACGGCTCAGACCCTTCCTCGTTATCGAAAGTGCGCGAATGGCGGGAATCGTGGGCGAGGGACCGTTGCAGGTCGCAGCGGCGCTCGAATGCGTGCATTGCTATTCACTGGTTCATGACGACCTGCCGGCCATGGACAATGACGATATGCGCCGTGGGCAGCCGACCGTTCACCGCGCCTATGACGAGGCGACCGCGATTCTTGCGGGTGATGCGCTCCTGACCATCGCCTTCACGATGATGGCGGACCACAGGGTGTCGCCCTCTGCGGCCGTTCGCTTGCGGCTGGTAACGGCGCTTGCGGAAGCCTCCGGCGTCGATGGCATGGTTGGCGGGCAGATGCTGGATCTCGCCGCAGAGGGGCGCTTTGGCGCTAAAGAGCAGCCCGAACAGGGCATTGCCGGGGTGCTGGCGATCCAGAGCCGCAAGACCGGGGCGCTGATCCGCTTTGCGGCAGAGGCCGGCGCGCTTCTTTTGCCGCGCGGCGATGCCAAGCGTCGGGGGGCGCTGCGGCGCTATGGCGAAGCGCTGGGGCTTGCATTCCAGATTCGCGACGATCTGATCGACCATGAAGGCGACTCGCTCACTGCCGGAAAGGCGACCGGCAAGGACACAACCGCAGGCAAGGCGACGTTCATCAGCCTGCTTGGTGCAGATGGCGCGCGCCGGCAGCTCGACGCGGTGACGGCGGCCGGGCTTGAGGCGCTGGCGCCGTTTGGCGCGGAGGCGCGGGGGCTTGCCGCTGTGCTGCATTTCAACCGGACCCGGCAATCGTGACAGTCCGATTGGATCGTGACCGAATTCAGACAAACTGATAGGAGATGATCCCCGGCATGGGGGCGTTTCGGGAGGAGACCGTGAAGCGGATTGTCACTGTCGTTCTGGCGATGCTCGCGATTGCCGCCGGCGCCTTCTGGTTCGGGCGTGGCGACAGCGGTGGTGCGAGTGAGGTTGCCTACCGCACGGCAACGACCGACCGGGGCACGGTGATTGCGCAGATCTCCACCTCCGGCTCGGTTTCACCGATCACGACGGTGATTGTCGGTTCGCAGCTGTCCGGGCAGGTCATCGAAATCCTGGCTGACTACAATTCCGAGGTGAAGACCGGGCAGGTGCTGGCCCGGCTGAACGCCGACCAGATTCGCGCCCGGCTCGATGGTGCCCGGGCCGACCTGCAACAGGCCCATGCCGCGCGCCGGATGCTGGACGCGCAGATGGAGAAGTCCCGCGCGGACCGGGATCGCGCTGCGGCGGTGGCTGCCGACATGCGGGCGCAGCTCGAAAAATCCCGGACCCAACATGAGGATGCGGAAAAGACGCTGGCGCGGCAGGTGGAGCTTGGCGCGCGCGGTATTGTTTCCGCGGCCGCCTTGCAGACCGCCCGGACCCAGCGCGACATGCTGCTGGCCCAGGTCGATTCGGCGAAGGCACAGATCCGCTCCTCGGAGGCGCAGATTGCAGCGCTCAAGGCCGATTCCGCCGTCATCGAGGCGCAGATGATCTCGGCGGATGCCTCGGTGCAACAACGGAGTGCGATGGTCCGGCAGATCGAGGTGGATCTTTCAAACACGGACATCCGATCGCCGGTGAACGGCGTCGTTGTCCAGCGCAATGTCGAACTTGGACAGCCGGTGGCGGCCTCGCTCCAGGCTCCGACGCTGTTTCTGGTCGCACAGGACCTCA